>DJWR01000133.1 GCA_002441055.1 Caulobacteraceae bacterium UBA6225
CACCCGGTGGCCGGCCGCATGCCCGGCCACATGAACGTGCTGCTGGCTGAGGCCCAGGTCTCCTATGACGAGGTCTTCGAGCTGGAAGACATCAATTCGGAGTTCTCCACCGCTGACGTGGCCTTCGTCATCGGCGCCAACGACGTCACCAATCCGGCCGCCAAGACCGATCCCACCTCGGCCATCTACGGCATGCCGATCCTGGACGTGGAAAAGGCGCGCACCGTGCTGTTCGTGAAGCGCGGCATGAGCTCCGGCTATGCCGGGGTCGATAACGAGCTGTTCTTCCGCGACAACACCATGATGCTGTTCGGCGACGCCAAGAAGATGGTCGAGGGTATTCTCAAGTCCCTCTAGGGGCGCGTCCGGTCGACTCATGGTGAACGCCCTCTGAAGGTTGTGAGCGCGCCCAATTGTCGCGATGATACGTCTCTGAGATCTTTCGAACATTCATTAACTGACCCCGGCTATGACCGCAGGCGCAGACCTTGACCGTGAGTGTCAGGGCCGCGCCGCGCCGATAGAAGAGTCGGGACGACCCATTGACTGAAACCGTCACCGCCCCCCAGGGCGGCCTGCATCGCCTGGGGATCGCGCTGTTCGGCGGCGCCTTGGCGCTTGGCGCCATCACCCTGGCGCACGCCGCTCTTCCGCGGCCTGAGCCCATTGCGCCTGCGCCAGTTGTCCAGCCTGCGCCAGAACCTGTTGTCCTGGTAGCCTTTCAGTCGCCCTTGCCGGACCACGCCATCAACTCGCCCTTTGGCCTGCGCCAGATGCCCTGGGAGGACGCCGGACGTCTGCATGCTGGCGTCGATATCGCCGCCCCCTTCGGCGAACCTGTCCTGGCCGCCGCTGACGGGGTGGTGACCGCCGCCGGCTCGGCTCCCGGCTATGGCCGCATGGTGGAGATCACCCACGCCGAGGGTCTGGTGACCCGCTATGCGCATCTGGGCGCGGTGGCGCCTGGCCTGCGACGTGGACAGGCCATCAAGTCTGGCCATCCCGTGGGCGAGGTGGGCTCCAGCGGGGTATCCAGTGGGCCCCATCTGCATTTCGAGATCCGGGACCGCCAGGATCGCCCGCTCAATCCCCTCTACTTTCTCGGCCGTCGCTTCACCGAGGCCCAGGACCTGCCCGTTCTGGCGGCCGCCAAGGTCTCCCCCCGGGTGCGCATGGCGCAGGTGTCCAACATCCCGGAGTCAAAGCGCGACCTGATGGTGGCCAAGGGATTGATCGAGGCCGGCGACTGAGCCTGGCGGCGTCCCCGTCTGGGCCTCAGGCTCGCGGCTGATCTGTCCCGTGGCAGCCTCAAACCGCCCCTGCACGAGACTGCGCACAAAGACCCCAGGGGATGTGAGCGTCACCTGGCCATCGGCGCTGACCAGGACTGGTAGGGCCTTGCGGGCGGCAGGCGACAAGGCGGCCAGGTTCTGCCGCTCCACCAGATCCAACTGACCCATGCGGCCGGCCAGGGGCGCCACGCGCATCCCTGGGGCGTGGGTTTCGATCTCGAAGCGTCCATCCCAGACTTGGCGTTCGCCGGGGCTCAAGGGCGTCTCCGCCAAGCCGCCGCGGGCGGCCTCGCCAGCTTCCCGGAGCACAACCACCTCGCCGGCGCCGGACACCAGGCGGGCGCCTGCCAGGGTGGCGGTGAAGGGACGTCCGGCCATCACCTCTCTGGCCAACCGTTCGACCGAGGCGCGGCGGGGCGGACGCCCGCCGCCCGCCGCGCACAGGCAGGCGATGGACAGGACCTGGACGAGGGCCTGGGCCGGGGCGTCGCCCAGCTCCTCCTGGCGCCAACGGATGCTCCCGCAGGGACCGTGCCGCGCCTGCTGCGCCAGCCCTGTCAGCCCGTGATCGAGGGCGGCGAGGGGCTGTGGTGGGGGCGGGGGGGCGTTGGCCCCTAAGGCGGCCCTGGCTCGGGCGCGGGCATAGGCGGAATCGCCATTGGCCGGGTCCTCGATCCAGGCCAGACCTTGACGCGCCAGAGCTGCGCGCAGCTCGGACCGGCGGCTGAAGAGCAGGGGCCTGAAGATGAAGACGCCGCGCCCCTCCGGCCAGACGGGACTGGGCGCCCAGAGCCTTGGATCTGGGGTGGTGGCGCCCTCCAGGCGCATTTGTTGCGCCTCCAGCACATCGTCAGCGGTATGGCCCATCAGGACCACGGCGGCGCCCAGGGTGCGGGCGGCCTCGGCCAGCAGCCTGTGGCGAGCCGCCCGGGCGGCGGCCGGCAGGCCCGTCGCGGGCTTGGGCCCGGTCCAGGACAGCCTTTGGAAGGCGAGGCCCAGGTCCTGGGCGATCCCCTGGCAGTGGACGGCCCAGCCGCCAGAGGGCGCCTGTAGTCCATGGTCCACATGCAGGACGATCAGACGCCGCCCCCGCGCCTGCGCCCAGGCGCGCGCAGCCAGCAGCAGGGCCAGGCTGTCGCCCCCGCCGGAATAGGCGACGGCCAAGGGCGCGGCCGAGGTGGCGCTCAGGTGGGCGTCAAACTCGTCCCGGGTCAGGCCGAAGTCTGGCGCAGGGTCTGGTCCGGCGTCTAGCCGCACCGGGCCTGGGTGCGCGCCGCGCTCGCCCTGGACTTGATGGACGGCGCAGCAGAGGGGTAGCGCCGCGACAGCTCGGCCAGGGCCTGGCAGGCCTCGGGATTACGGCCGAGCGCGATCAGGGAGCGGGACAGCTCGAGCACCCCGTCGGGTGCCCAGGCCGTCGTCGGCCACCCTCGAATGGCGGCGATGAAGGCGCTGGCGGCTTCAGCATCTGCGCCCCGGACCACCAGGGTCTTGCCCAGCCAGTAGTTCGCCTCAGGCGCCAGGCTGGCGTCTGGATGGGTGGATACGAAGGCCTCAAAGGCGGACTCGGCGCCATCATAGTCGCCGCTGAGCATCAGACCCCGGGCGCGGTCGAAATCGGCCTGAGGCGAGCCGCCGCCGCTGACGCTCGGGGGTGGTCCTGAGAAGCCGGACGGCGCGCCGTCGTTGGCGGGCGGAACGCCGGTGAAGACCTCAAGAGCGGCGATCTTCTGGTTCATGGCCGCCAGCTGGCTTTCCAGGGCGGCGGCCTTGTCCCGGCTCTGGCGGAGTTCGAAATTTGTAGTCTCGAGCTGGCCGGTCAGCCGGGTGATGACGCTCTCCAGGTCGGTGAGCCGGCGGTTCAGGTCCTCGATCCGATAGTCGGTCTCGGCGGGCTGGACGACGACCGGGCGGCCGGTGTCTCGTCCCTGAAAGACAATGGCGCGCAGTTCCCGCACCACCTTTTCCATCCGTTCCACCCGGCGGGCGTCTCGAATGTCGAGGGGATCTTCCATGGAGGTCTGGGCCAGGGCCATCTGTGGTGCGGCCACGGGGCCAAGCAGGCTTAGGGACAGAACCAGGGCGGCTGGCAGGGCGATGCGGCGGCGAGAGGTCATGGTCAGATCATCTATGGGGCCGAAGGGCCGAAATTGCGGCGCAGGCTCACCATGGGCCGCGGCCGGGCCGGCGCCAATGGGGTGCAGGCCGCCAATACAAAGCAAAGAGGGGACCCCTTAGGATCCCCTCTCGCCGTCTCATGCGTGGTCCAGACCCTTAGCGGGCGCCGGACGTGATCGCGGTGTGGGTGTTCCGGTTGCGCTGATAGGCGGCTTCCGACGTGCCCGGATCGATCGGGCGTTCCTTGCCATAGGACACGGTGGTGATCCGGCTGGACGACACGCCGCGGGACACGAGGAAGTCACGGACGGCGTTGGCGCGGCGGGCGCCGAGGGCCAGGTTGTACTCGCGGGTGCCGCGTTCGTCGGCATTGCCTTCCAGGCGCACCATCACCGACGGATAGCGATTCAGCCAGGCGGCCTGGGCTTCCAGGACCGGAGCGGCGTCATAGCGAACGGCGTAGGAGTCGAAGTCGAAATAGACCCGATCGCCCACATTGATCACGAAATCCTGCTGGGTGCCGGGCAGGGGGCCCTGGCTCACCGGCGCCGGCGGGGTCGAGGGCTGGGTGGCCGGGGGCGGGGCGGTGGGCGCCGGGGTGGTGGTGTCGGGCTTGGGACGGGAGGCGCAGGCGGTGACGGAGGCCGCGGCCAGGGCGATGACCGCGAACTGAGCGGCGCGCTTGGTCAGAGTGATGGTGGTCATTTCGAGGTCATTCCTTGTTTAGCGGTTCCGACAGGCGGCGCGCCAAGCGCCGAAAACAATGGAGTTGTGCCCTGTCTTTATGACGACTTTGAACTAGGGCAACAATACACTTCGCCTGCTCCTACATTCACTCATCAGTTGAGCAGGGGCGACCAGGCGGGGTCTGACCCTGACTGCGGATAGGGCGCCGGCCGGACGACCCGCCCCGTGACGTCAACCGTCCACAAACGCGCAGCGCCGCCAGGCGTTTCACGGGAGAACATCAAAACTCTGCCATTGGGCGCCCAGGTGGGCCCCTCGTCCAGGTAGCTGGTGGTCAGCAGGCGCTCATCAGAGCCGTCGGGGCGCATGACGCCGATATGGAACTGGCCGCCGGCCTGCTTGGTGAAGGCGATGTATTCCCCAGTCGGGCTCCAGACTGGCGTCATGTACCGTCCCGACCCGAAGGAAATGCGCCGCGCGCCCGACCCGTCAGCGTTCATCACATAGAGCTGCGGGCTGCCGCCCCGGTCGGAATTGAAGGTGATCTGGGCGCCGTCCGGCGAGAAGGACGGTGAGGTGTCGATCGAGGGATCAGAGGTGAGGCGGCTTGAGGAGCGGCTGCGCAGGTCCATGACGTGCACATCGGTGTTGCCGCCCCGCTCCACGGAAAAGGCCACCTTGCCCCCGTCGTGGGAGAAGCGCGGGGCGAAGACCATGCCGTTGAACGAACCGAGGCTCTCCCGGCGGCCGGTCTCCAGGTTGAACAGATAGATCGACGACCCGTCTGGCCGCAGGGCCATATAGGTGATCTCCTGGCTGGTGGAGGAGAACCGGGGCGTCATCACGATGTAGGAGCCGTCGGTGAGATAGCTCGGATTGGCCCCGTCCTGATCCATGATGGCCAGGCGCTTGATACGGTCGATCCGTCCGCCGCTCTCGGCGACGAACACCACCCGGGTGTCGAAATAGCCCTTCTCGCCCGTCAGCCGCTCATAGACCGCGTCGGAAATCTTATGCGCCACGCGCCGCCAGTTTTCGGAGGTGGAGGTGAACTGCATGCCCAGCAGCTGCTGCTCGGCGAACACGTCCCAGAGGCGGAAATTCACGGTCAGCCGGCCGGTGGCGTCCACCGTCACCTCGCCATTGACCAGGCCCTGAGCATTGATCGTCTTCCAGTCGGCGAACCGTGGCTGATAGCGGATGTCCAGGTCCTGCTCGATGAAGGCGGCGGGGTCGATGGGTCGGAACAGGCCAGAGCGTTCCAGATTGCTGGTGATGACCTGGGCGATCTCCGCGCCGCGCTCTCCGCGGAAGCCAGGCACCGCTACGGGCAGGGGCTGGATGTCGCCGCGGTTGACGTCCACCTCGATCTGGGCCCGGGCAGGCGTGGTGAGGGCGCCGACCGACAGCAAGGCCGCTGTCAGGGCGACGAACAGGGTCCGCAGTCGCATGGGCAATTTGCTCCTCAATTGTCGGCGCACGCCTGGGCGGCGTTGAAGCTCACGGCGATCTGGTCGCCATAGAACTCCCGGGGAAGGGTGGTGAAGGGGGCGGCGCTGTAAACCGCGCGGATGGCCCGCTCGGCGGCCGCCCGGGTGACGGGATCGGACGAGTTCTCTTGGCCGCCGGCGCGGACATCGCCGACGACCCGGCCGTCGCTGCCCAGGCGGAAGGTGACGCGAACCCGCACATTGCGGGCGGCCTCCACCTCGCAGTTGGGGTTCCAGCGCCGCTGCAGCTCCTCGGCCAGGCCCGACATGGCGGCGCCCGAGGCGCCGGCGCCGGCGGTCGCCCGCGGCTGGCGTGCGGTCTCTGGCCGTGCCGCCCCCCGGGCCGCCGAGGAGCTCTGCGAGCCCTTGAGACTGGAGGCCAGGGCGTCGAGATCCAGGCTGTCAGACTTCTTCGGGGGCGCAGGTTTTGGCGGCGGGGCCTTGGGCGCGGGCTTCGGCGCGGGCGCAGGCTTGGGGGCCGGCGCCTTCGGGGCTGGGGTGGGCTGCGGCGCAGGCTGCAGCGCAGGCTGTGGCTGCGGTTCGGGCGCGGCGACCGGCGCCTCCAGCGGCGCCTCGGGTTCGGGCGTCTCGGTCTGGGCGGATAGGTCCTCTGGCCCCTGCACGGCAGGTCGAGGATTGGCGGGGATGGAGCTCACAATGTTAATCGGAACGACCGAACCGATCTTCAGTTCACGGTCCCAGGGCCAGGGCAACAGGGCGGCGCCCAGCACGCCAGCATGCAGGATGGCTGAGATCAGGAGGGCTGAGCCCAGGTCAGACCGCTCGCCGCGCATGAGTTGTCCTCAGCGCGCTGTTTGATCAGCGCCCGAGGAGGGGCCGCCGGTCTCGGTGAGCAGGTTGATGGAGGTGAAGCCTGAACTGGCCAGGGCGGCCATCACCTGGGCCACCAGGGCGTAGTTGGTGCGTCCATCGGCCCGCACATAGATCGGCCGCTCGGTGGCGCCATCGGCCATGGCGATCAGGCGGGGCGACAGGCTGGCGAAGGCCGTTTCCTCTTCATCGATGAAGATGCTGCCGTCGGCCCGCACCGAGACCGTCAGGGGCTCGGACTGGTCGGGGATGGCGCTGGCCTCAGTCTTGGGCAACTCCAGCGGCACGCCGACCGTCAGCAGCGGCGCGGAGACCATGAAGACGATCAGCAGCACCAGCATCACGTCCACCAGGGGGGTGACGTTGATTTCCGACAGGGCGCCCCTGCGGCTGGCCCGCCGCCGGCGACGTCCGCCGCCGCCGGCCGAATAGGCGTCGTGGGATGATAGCGCCATGGGCTCAGACCCGATCGCTCAGGCGCCGCTGAATGGCGGTGGCCAAGTCGTCGGCGAAGCCTTCCAGCCGTCCGCCATAGCGCGCGGCGTCGGAGGAGAACTTGTTATAGGCGATATAGGCGGGGATGGCCGCGGCCAGGCCAATGGCGGTGGCGAACAGGGCCTCGGCGATGGCCGGCGCCACCACGGTCAGGTTCGTGTTCTGCTGGATGGCGATGGCCTGGAAGGCGTCCATGATCCCCCAGACGGTGCCGAACAGGCCGACAAAGGGCGAGGCGGTGGCGACGATGGCCAGCAGGGGCAGGCCTTCTTCAACCCGGGCGCTCTCCCGGGCGATGATGGCGTCCAGCATCCGGTCGATGCGCTGGATCAGGAAGCCGGCCTGACTATCGCTGGCCAGACCCTTGGTGCGCGCTTCGCGCCACTCCCGCAGGGCGGCCTGCAGCATGCGCGGCAGGGCGTGACGGGGCCGGTCGCCGGCCTCGTTGGCGATCTCCTCCAGGGAGCGGCCAGAGGACACCTGGTCCTCGAACCGATCCGCGTGCCGGTTGAGGGCGGCGAACCGCAGAAGCTTGTCGATGATCACCGCCCAGGAGAACAGCGAGGCCAGGGCCAGACCGATCATCACGGCCTTGATCACCCAGTCGGCACGCATGAACAGCGCGACCATGGAGAAACTCTCGGCCGTCAGGCTGGCGGAGGCGGCGGGGTCCATGTGTGTGGGCTCCGTTGTCGTTCGGGCGGAGACGCCCAAGGCTGAAGTGAAACGCTGCGGTGGCGAACTTAAGGCGCCGGATCGTGACGATCACGCCCGTACCCCCTGCAGTGGAACAACATTAGGGTTACTGAAGTCTGCGCGGCCCACGAAGATGCTCAAAGCGCCGAGACTCCGTTCGGCCCTCAGGCCTCCGCGTCTGTGGCGAAATAGGGCGACAGCGCCGCGGCCATGCCTGGGGGCGGCTTGCGCGGGCGTCCGTCCAGACCGATGCAGGCGGCGATGACGGCGGCCTGGGCGATCAATGTCTCGCCACGGACAACGCGCTGGCTGATGAACAGCCGCGGCCCCTTCACCCGGTCATAGGTGGTGCGCACCTGCAGGGCGTCGTCGATGCGGGCGGGGGCTTTGAAGTCCAG
>DJWR01000051.1 GCA_002441055.1 Caulobacteraceae bacterium UBA6225
CCGGTGTCGAAGGTGATCCCCTTGCCCGCCAGGACCACCGGAGCGGCGGGCGCCCCGGCGCCACGATAACGCAGGATCAGCATGCGTGGTGGCCGCGCCGAACCCTGGCCGACCCCGAGGATGGCGCCCATGCCCAGGCGCTCCATGGCCGGAACGTCGAGCACCTCGATGGAGACGCCCGGCACGCCGGCCAGGGCGACGCGGGCGCGCTCGACGAAGGTTTCGGGATAGAGCTTGTTGGCCGGCTCGTTGGACACGTCTCGGGCCCAGGCCATGGCCTCCGCAAGCGCCTCGCCCCTGGGGCGGAACAGGGCTTCAGCCGCGGCGGCCTGATCGGTCACCACCGTCACCGGACCTGTGGGGGTTCGCTCCCGCGCCTTGGCCTGATGGAAGTCCGAGCGATACTCCCCAAGCCCAAGCCCGATGGCGAATTCGGCGGCCGCCTGGGCTGGCAGTCCGCCGGCGAGCACGGTCAATCCGCCCGCCTCATCGCGCAGGGCGCGGCCGGCGACGGCGCCGGACGATTGCCAGGCCTTCGCCTCGGGCGTTTCGCCCAGGCCCACCACGAGGATGGCGTCCCAGGCGCCAAGACCCCGGAGATTCAAGGTCTCGCCCGCCTCATAGCTGAACTTGGCCGCGGTGAGCGCTCGCCCCACAGCCTTGCGCTCAGCGGTCTGCAGAGTCACCGCCCGACCAGCCAGATCACCCTCCGCCGCCAGGGGCAGGACGAGGACTCCACCAGCCGACGGGGCCTCAGCAGCGAAGGTCACCGGACGCCGGGTGGCCGGAACCGCAGCGGCAGGCGCACGGACGGCAGGACCAGAGCGGCCCTGGGCTTCGGCGGCCACAGGCAGACACAGGGCCAGGGCCAGGGCGCCAGGGGCGGCGAAGGCGAACAGCGAACGGGCGATCATGCGGGGTGACTCCAGGCGTCTTGGGACGTCGCCACGCCGCCGAGTGGGCGGCGCCTGGCGACAGCTTTGCCGCCAGTGAAGAGGGTCACGCGCCAGGCCGCAAGCCCCTGGGCCTGCCCCCGCCAATCCCCGCTCAGTGAGAGGCGAAGATCGGAACGGGACCGGCCGCCACCATGGCCCGGCTGACCCCGCCCAGGATCAGTTCTTGCAGACGCGGTCGGCCATACAGACCCATGACCAGCAGATCCGCGCCTTGTTCGGCGATCTGCCGCTCGATGACGTCGACCGCAGACTCGTCCTGGCTCGGATCAGTGATCATCCGCGCCTTGATCCCGTGCCCCTCCAGCAACGCCGCCAGCAGCCCGTCAGGCTCGGCTCCGCCGTCGGGGGACACGGTCAGGACATGCACCGACTCGGCCTGCTCAAGGATCGGCCAGGCGTCATTCAAGGCGCGCGCCGCCTCCCGGCCCCCGTCCCAGGCCACCAGCACCCGGCGGCCCATGGGTGGCGCATAGTCCTCATCGGGGGTGATCAGCACCGGTCCGCCGCTGGCCAGGGCGACCTGGGCTGCGCTCAAACCATGTTCGCTGAGGCAGGCCTTGGCGTGACGGGGAACGATGGTCAGGTCGCTGCGGCGGGCCACGGCGAGGAAGGGCTGGGGCGAGTCTCCACTCACCAGGCGCCAGTCATGCGCCACACCGCTCTGCCCACAGGCGTCCTCGAACTGCGCCCGCGCCTCATCGGCGATCTTGATGACGGCGGCCTCATGGCCGGTGAGGACCTGTTGAACGACGTCCGCAGGCAAGGCCGCCAGGCTTTCAGCGGCCATGTACTGGCGGACATATTCGCTGGTCAGAAAGACGCCTGTGAGGCGCGCGCCATGCCGTTTGGCGAGGTCTGCGGCCGCCCTGGCGCGCAGTCCGGAGGCCGCGCCCTGATCGACCAGGACAGTGATTTGACGCAACGACATGGGCGGTCTCCTTAAGATTGTCTGGGCCGCTTCCGGCCTGAGGTCAGGGTGTCGGGGATTGAGTCAGGTCGCCTTGCTCGCTCAGGACGTCTGTGAGCTTGGCCAGCAGCGCCTCGCGGGCCGCATCGTTCGAGGCGTCGGCCAGGGCCGTGTTCAACGCCATGTTCAACGCCACCCGGGCATTGTGCCAATCGGCCTTCACCCCCGCGCCAGGGGCGAGGCGTTGCGGGCCGCTGAGGGCCTCCACATCGGCCACCGTCGAGCCGGTGACCGTGTAGGCGGCGTCAAGATCGGGAACCCGGAGAGCTGCCGCCGCAAAGCCTGCCGCCACCAGGCGCTCCCTCAAGCCTTCAAGGGCCCCTGGCTCCCCATGACAGAGGAAGAGCGAACCGGCGACGGGCGCCCTGGCCTTAGCCCAGGCGACGAGGCCGCCGGCGTCGGCATGCCCCGAATAGATGTCGAGGGCGCGGATTCGCGCGCGAACCTGGACCTCGTCCCCCTGGATGCTGACCCGGCTCGCCCCCTCCTCAAGGATCCGACCCAGGGTTCCGGAGGCCTGAAAGCCAGAAAGAAGTACGGTGGCCTCCCGCCGCCAGAGCAGCCGCTTGAGGTGCTTTCGGACGCGGCCGGCATCGCACATTCCACTGCCAGCCAGGATGATATGCCAGCCGCGCAGGCGTTCGATCCGGTCGCTTTCGGCGGGTTTGCGCAGGAAATTCAACCGCCCCCCGGCGCGCAGCCGGTCGAAGGGATTAAGCCCCGTGGTGCGGTTGTAGCCACGCTGTTGAAAGACCTCCGTGGCCTCAATGGCCAGGGGAGAGTCGAGGAAGATGTCGGCCTCGGGAACTTCCCCAGCCTCCATCAGAGCCACCAGATCGGCGATGAGCTCCTGGGCCCGCTCCACCGCAAAGGTGGGGATCAGCACTGGGCCCCCGGCCGCATGAGCGTCCCGCAGTTCCTGGGCCAGGACGGCGCGACGCTCTGGCGGCGCCAGGTTCAGCCGCTCGCGGTTCCCATAGGTCGACTCCAGCACCAGGTGATCAACGCCTGCGGGCCCCTCAGGATCGGCGGCATAGTCACGGCCGCCCTGGCCGATGTCCCCGGAGAACAGCACAGAGGTTTCGCCCGCCTCGGTTTCAACCCGCAGCTCGATGGAAGCCGCCCCCAGGATGTGTCCCGCCTCCCAGTAGATGGCCCGCACCCCTGGGGCGACCTCCACCGGAACCCCCAGCTTGACCTTGGAGAACTGCCGGATGGTCCGCACGCCATCCCGGGCGGTATAGATGGGCTCCACCTGGGGCAGGCCCCGACGGAGGTTGCGCCGGTTCAGGTGACGCACCTCTGTCTCCTGAATACCGCCCGCATCCGGCAGCATGACCCCACAGAGATCGCGGGTGGCGGCGGTCGCGTGGATCGGCCCAGAGAAACCGGCCTTGATCAGCTTGGGCAACAGTCCCGAATGGTCGAGATGGGCGTGGGTCAGCAGGACCGCGTCCACCTTGTGCGGATCAAAGGGGAAATCGCCGTAGTTCAGGGCCTTGAGGGTCTTGGGCCCTTGGAACATGCCGCAATCGATCAGCAGCCGCGCCTTCGGCGTCTCGACCTCCACGCATGATCCCGTCACGCACCCGGCTGCGCCATGGAAGGTCAGGGTGATGGACATGGGGACCTCTGAAACCGGGGGCGACCGGCCACGACCATCGGCCAATTCCCCACCCCACCCTGTGATTCAGATCAAGCGACCCGGCGGCGCGAGGGCCAGTCCCCTCTGAGGCCGATATGCTCTAGGACGGGATCGACGCATGAGGGAGCCGTCCATGAGCCGCAAGCCCATCGAGATCTTCATCGACGCCGACGCCTGTCCGGTGAAGGACGAGGTCTACAAGGTGGCCCAGCGCTACGGCCTCAAGACCTGGGTGGTCTCCAACGCCTTCATGATGATCCCCACCTCGCCCATGATCGAGCGGGTGATCGTCGATGCGGGTCCCGACGTGGCCGATGACTGGATCGCAGAACACGTGGCGCCCGGGGACGTGGCCATCACCAACGATATTCCCCTGGCCGAGCGGGTGCTGCAGGCGGGCGCCCACGCTATCGCGCCCAACGGCAAGCCCTTCACCGAGGACTCCATCGGCTCGGCCATCGCCCAGCGGGCCCTGATGGAGCAGCTACGTTCCACCGGCGACATCTATGGCGGTCCCAAGCCCTTCGACCGCAATGACCGCTCCCGCTTCCTGCAAGCCCTGGACGAGGTGATCCAGAAGGAGCGCCGCCGGCGGGGTTAGTCCTGTGGCCCCGAGCCGGGCCGCTCAGTCCTCGTTCGTGTTCAGCACCGACTTCAGGAATTGAACCTCGGTCGTACGCACGGCCTCTTGGTTGGCCTTCTTGTGCACCCCATGACCCTCGTCCTTGGCCAGGACGTACCAGACCTCGGTGCCCTGATCACGCAGCTTGGCGACCATTTGCTCGGACTCGCTGGCCGGGACCCGGGGGTCGTTGGCGCCCTGATAGATCATCATGGGTTTCTTCATCCGGTCGCTCATATTGATCGGGGCGATCTTCTCGAATACCGCCCGCATGACGGGGTCACGCTCGTCGCCATACTCGGCCCGCCGCAGGTCGCGGCGATAGCCTTCGGTGTTCTCCAGGAAGGTGGCGAAGTCGGAGATGCCATAGAGGTCGATCACGCCGACCAGCCGGTCGTTGTAATGGGCAGCCACGGCCAGGGCCATGTAGCCGCCATAGGACTGGCCGACCACGGCGACGCGGCTGGCGTCCAGGTCCGGCTGCTGGGCTACCCAGTCGAGCAGGGCGCCGATGTCCTTGACCGAGTCCTCGCGCTTCTCGGCGTTATCGAGGGAGAGGAAGGTCTTCCCGTAGCCGGACGAGCCGCGGACATTGGGGATGATCACGGCTGCGCCCAGCTCCTTCACCCAGGACTGGCGACGCGCGCTGAAGCTGGGCAGCTCCTGGCCCTCGGGGCCGCCGTGGATCTGGATGACCACCGGCAGCTTCTCGCTTGCGCCCTCGGGGCGATAGATGAAGGCCGGGATCGAGCGATCGTCGAAGGTCGTGTAGCGGAAGAGGTCGGGCTCCACGAGCGCCTCGGCGTCGAGGCCGCCCAGCTCACTCTCGGTCCAGCGGGTGAGCTCGCGGCCGGCGAGATCGTAGCTCCAGACATCGCCGGAGGCGTTGTAGGTCGAAAGGCTCAGGCCCAGGCGCGCCCCGTCCGGTGAGAACTTCAGGGCGGTAAGCACGCCCTGCGGCAGGTCCGGCCCCGGCAAGACGCGACCGCTGGCCACGTCGCGCAGGACTACCTTCGAATAGCCCTCCTCGTTCACCACATAGGCGATGGTCCGCCCGTCGGGGCTGAGGTCGAAGCCCTCGGCCGGCCAGTCAGCGCCGGCGTCCAGGTCGCGCATGGCGCCGGAGGCGAGGTCGAAGACCACCGGCCGGGTCATCTCCGATCCGTCGTCGGACAGGGTCACCACCGAGGCGGCGTCGGGCCCGAAGGCCGCGCCGGCATGATGGACCTTGCGGTCGCTCGGCCCCAGGCGCGTCAGGTCGCCCGACGCCACGTCGAGGACGAAGAGCTCCACATCGGCGACGGAGTTGTAGCGGGTCAGCAGCATGCGCCGCCCGTCAGCCGAAATCTCCAGGGGCGACATGGCTCCCTCGCCTTCCAGGACCACGCGACGGCCTTCGGGATTGGCGGCGTCGGCGATCATGATGTCGTAGTTGGGATCGCCCGGCGTCACCTGGCTCCAGGCAACCTGGCGGCCGTCCTTGGAGAAAACGAAGTCGCTGTTGCGGGTTTCAGGCCGGGTCAGCCGCACCTCCTGACCCGACAGATCGCGCAGGAAGCCTTGGTAATATTCCGAGCCGCCCTCGTCCCGACGATAGGCGAACCGCGCAGCGCCGGGCTGGGCCTTAGCCACCGTGATCGGCTCGTCGAAGAAGGTCAGCTGGGTCCGGGCCCCCAGGGGCTTGGCGATATGATGGATCTGCTCTGTCTGGCCAAATCGGGTGGCCACCAGCATGGAGCCATCGGCGAGCCAGTCCTCGAACACCGCGGCGCGCACCTCGTAATAGGGGGAGATCGTCGCCTGCAGCTCCGGCGAAGCGGCCGGCGCGCCCTCATAGACCAGCTGTCCGACCTCGCGGCGCTCGACCTGGGCCAGGACGCTGCTCGCCATCAGCAGGGCCAGGCCCGTTCCGAGAAAGACTTTGCGCAACATCATGGCGAGACCCCTGAACAACCAAGGGGTGAGCCTTTCGTCTTGCGGCGGCGGCGTCAATGGCGGCCGGGCGAGAAGATCACCGGGGGCGGCGCAGGGCGCTCCAGAGCAGGGCCAGACCGCCCAGGATCAGAACCTGTCCGATGGCGGCGATCAGGGCCGTGCCGCCGAGCCCGAGGCGAAACAACACGCCCTCCAAATCGGGCGCATGGGACACCACCAGCATGGCGCTGAGCAGGGCCAGGCCGACCAGGGCGGCCGCCATTCCCAGTACCGCCCGCCGGCTCCGGCGGCGGCCGACCTTCGATCCTTCATCCGCCATGTTCGGCTCCTCGCACGGAGGGGAGCTTGGCCCGATCCAGCTACGACGCCTTGATCGGCGTCAAAACGCCCGCTGGCGAGAGGCCAGGAACTCCGCATGGTGGCGGCGCCCTCACCCGTCCCCTGTCCCCTCGTCATGCTCGCCCCGTGGCGAGCATCCCTCGTCGAGGCAGGCGCAAGCGTCGAGAGGGATCCTGGGCACAAGGCCCAGGATGACGACGGTGGGTTTTCCAGCTCCGACTTCGTCAGCTCAGGGAGCCTTTGTGCAGGGAGGGTGTTGGTCCGCCATGCACATCGACATCCCATCTCAGTTCCATGGACGCTGACGCCCTGTTCACGGGCTGGGACCCGATCATCCGCATTCTGGTGGTCGGGGCCGCGGCCTATCTCGCCCTGGTGGTCGTCTTGCGAGCCTCGGGCAAGCGGACCCTCTCCAAGCTCAACGCCTTCGACCTGGTGGTCACCGTGGCCATTGGCTCGACCTTTTCCAGCATCCTGACCTCCAAGGACTTGGCCCTGGCGGAGGGGGTGACGGCGCTTGCCCTGCTGGTGGGGCTGCAATACGCCGTCACCTTCCTGTCGGTGCGGATCAAGGGGATCGACAGGCTGGTCAAGTCCGAGCCGACCCTGCTGCTCAAGGACGGCGAGCCCCTGCCCGGCGCCCTGCGTCGACAACGGGTGACACCTGATGAACTCCGGGCGGCGATCCGCACGTCAGGCGGCGCCGAGCTTTCGGACGCCGCCTTCGTGGTGCTGGAGTCGGACGGCAGCCTGAGCGCCGTCCTCAAGGGCTGAGCGCCTTCAGCCCTTGGTCGGGACATAGACCTCGCCGCCGGTTGAGCGGAACTTCTCGCTCATCTCAGCCATACCCTGGACGGCGGCGTCGTTCTGGCCGCGGGCGGCCTCGCGGATGTCCTGGCTGATCTTCATCGAACAGAACTTCGGGCCGCACATGGAGCAGAAGTGCGCGGTCTTGTGCGCCTCCTTGGGCATCGTCTCGTCGTGATAGAGGCGGGCGGTTTCCGGATCGAGGCCCAGGTTGAACTGGTCCTCCCAGCGGAATTCGAACCGGGCGCGGGACAGCGCGTCGTCCCAGGCCCGGGCCGAGGGGTGGCCCTTGGCCAGGTCGGCG
>DJWR01000094.1 GCA_002441055.1 Caulobacteraceae bacterium UBA6225
CTCGTCGATCAGCAGGACGGGCCGCTTGGGGGCGTCGAAGGCTTCCCAGAGCTTGCCCTTCTTAATGTAGTTCTTGACGTCCTTGACCCGCTCATCACCTAGCTGGCTGTCGCGCAGGCGGGTGACGGCGTCGTACTCGTAGAGACCCTGGTGGGCCTTGGTCGTCGACTTGACGTGCCAGGTGATCAGTTCGGCGTCGAGCGCCTTGGCGATCTCGTAGGCCAGCACGGTCTTGCCAGTGCCGGGTTCGCCCTTGATCAGCAGGGGACGTTCCAGCGCGACGGCCGCGTTGACGGCGACCTTCAAATCCTCGGTGGCGACGTAATCGTCTGTGCCTTCGAAACGCTCGGCCATATGAGCTCCCAATATGTGCGGGTTCAAAGACGCCCGCATTCGAACAAATGTTTCAACTGACGCCAACCTAAAGGGCGGCGCGGGACATTCAAGCGGCTTGAGCGTCTGATGCGCCAGAGCCGTCCTGGCGCCTGCGACCAGGGTCTGCGCCGATGGCTAGATCCGACGCAGGTCAGGGCCGCCCGACTGGCCCAAGGCCTCGGCCATCTGGGAAAGCATCGGGCCCCAATCGCCAAGGGCGCTCGCGGTGAAGACCCGCATCTGCGGGTACCAGGGATAATGGTCGCTGCCCAAACGTGGCCAGGCCCCAGGCGCAGATGTAACCCAGGCGCTGGCGCCGCAGGCGCCGGCCAGGTTGACCGTGGCGTTGGGAAATCCGACCACCAGGTCGAGAGCGCAGGTGAGGGCGGCGACCTCGTCCAGGTCCTGTTTCAAGTCGATGCCCGGCGGGGTCCAGATTTCGACCCCCATGTCCTGGCGCGCCTGCTCCAGTTCCGCGGCGCAGTCGCCATACTGCAGGTTGATAAAGCTGATCCCGGGGGCAGCCAGAACCTCCCGCCAGGCCTCAAAGGCGGAGAAATAGCGCCGACGGGCGCCGTTCATCAGGCCGCTCTTCCAGAGGAGCCCCACCTTCAGCCCGGTTGGCGCTGCGTTGAGCACACCCCGCCAGTGGGCGACCCGCTCAGGGTCTGGCGTCAGAAAACCGGGGCGAGCTGGAAACGAGTCCACGCTCGGCCGGAACCGACGCAGCAGGGAGCCCATCGGCGCCCAGTGATCCATCGCCTCGCCTTCCGCCAGGAAAGGAGCGACCCGGACCGTCCGTCCCCCCACCGCATAGGTCGCATGGGCGCCGATGCGGGCTTGCGGAAAGCTGCGTTGAAAGAGCGGGACCAGCCTGGCCTCCACCGCCAGGGTCAGGCGGCCGTCGGGGCCCAGGGCTTCGATCACATCGGGGATCAAATTGGCGAACATCACCTCATCGCCCAGGCCCTGTTCGCCGAACACCAGAAGCGAGCGTCCCGCGAGGTCGGTCTCAGGCGTCCAAGCCGCCCCTAGGGCCTGGAACTGGGTGGAGTCGGCGAACTGCGGATGGAGCCTCGCCTCGTAGTCTTCCCACCCCTCGGCGGTGCGCCCCAACTCCATCAGAATGGTGGCCCGCGACAGCCGCATCATCTGGCGCTCATCCTGCGCGGCGGTTCCCGCCAGGGCGGTGTCACAATCGCTCAGCGCGCCCTCCGGCTCGCCCAGGGAAAGGCGGACATTGCCGCGATTGTACTGCGCCTTAGGGAAGTTGGGCTGCAGGCGAAGGGCCTCGTCAAAGAAGGTTCGCGCGGTTGCGAGATCTCCCTGCTCGGTGACGATGGTGCCCAGGGTGTTCCAGGGCATGGCCGCGGTGGGATTGGCTTCGATGGCTGGGCGCAGGATCTCAATGGCTTCGTCGGCCCGGTCCTGGTCGCGGATCGCGCAGGCCAGGTTGTTGGCGCCTTCAGGATGGTTTGGCTTGGCGGCGAGGAAGTGCCGAAAGAGCTTCTCCGCCTCGACCTTCATGCCCATTCGGAAAGCGAGGCGTCCCAGGTCGTTGGCCACATCGGCCTGATTGGGCAGCAGGGCCAGGGCCGACTCATAGCAGGTGATCGAATTGACGAAATCGCCCGCGCGCTCCCGGGAAATGGCCAGCAGATACCAGGCGAACCCGTTGCGCTCATCCTGCTCCAGGGCCTGGATGGCCAGGCGTCCGCCCGTCTCGTGATCCTCGGCTTCCAGGGCTGCGACGGCGCGGTTGAGCAGAGGCTCCAACGAAAGGGCCTTGAGCTCCCCGATCGCGGCGTTCAGTCGCTTCAGGGCCTCATGGGATCCCGCCGTCCCCATGGCGTCGGCCGCGCGGCCCGGGGTGACCAGTTTCGCCTGGGCGGCCGAGAGGGCGATGGCCGAGGTTTCGCCAGTCCGGTTAGGGCGCGTCATCCCCGACTCCATTTCCTGGGTGAACATAGGGATGCTTCGCGCCATTATGGTTACGCCTTGCTTAAACGCGGCCTTCCGCCGCATGGCCAGCAAGGGCTCGTTAACAGTCCCCGCCTAGCTTGGGCCTGTCCGGTCTTTCGCCTTGTCTGGCGTCGGTTCGGGCTCAGCGCGTCGGGGCGCGTAATTGGGGGTCGAGCATTGCCGCTCAAGCTGTCGCTGAAACCGGGCGAAAAGTTCGTTCTCAACGGCGCCGTCGTTCAGAACGGCGACCGCCGTGGCACCCTGGTGCTCCAGAACAAGGCGTCGGTCCTTCGCGAGAAGGACATCATGCAGCAGGACGAGGTCACGACTCCAGCGCGACGGGTCTATTTCCCGGTCATGATGATGTATCTCGATGAGCCGGCCGCTGAACGTTACTACGACGAATTCGTCCGTCGACTTTCAGAGTTCATGAGCGCCGTTCGAAATCCGGCGGTGCTCGCGGACTGCGTCTCTATCTCTAAGCACGCCATGACGCGGGAATACTACAAGGCGCTCATGCTGTGCCGGAAGCTTATCGATTACGAGGACGAGGTGTTCGGTAATGTCCCTACGAGCCTACCAGCAGGCGGCGCAGAGAGCTGAATCCCCGCGGGAGGCGGAGTACCGCCTCTTTGCGCAGGTCACCCGCGCTCTGATCGAAGCGTCCAAGGCCGACCCGTTTGACTTCGGGACCCGCGCCGATGCGCTGGACTGGAATCGCCGGCTGTGGATCGCGCTGGGGGATGACTGCGCCCATGTCGACAATGGACTGCCCGAGGCCCTCCGGGCTCAGATCATCTCCCTGAGCATCTGGGTTCAGAAGCACACCAGCGCTGTAATCCGCCGCGAGGATGACTTCGAGGCCCTGATAGACGTGAACCGGATTATCATGCAGGGGCTCTCGCCCTCCGCGGCGGAGGCCGCCTGAGGCCCCACTGTTCCAACCCTGTTTCGGAAAAGGCTCGGCGTTCGCCGGGCCTTTTTTTCATGCCCCACAGTTCCTGCCGCCCCGGCAGATTTGACTCGGCCGATCCTGCCCAGGCGGGGTCGGCGCTTGGTTTCCCACCGGTGAAAAATATAGGTGAATCAGAGCTTTAGGGGTGAGGCGGGTGGACACAAATCTGGCGCGGCCCTTGCGATGACATGGCTGAGCCACAAGGCTCCCCGGCGAAAAATCGCCGGATACCCGACCAGAATGGAAGGACAAGGCCATGCCGATGAATTCGGTCAACACCAATGTCGGCGCCATGGTGGCGCTGCAAAACCTCAACAAGACCAACACGGACCTCAACACCACTCAGAACCGGATCAATACGGGCCTGAAGGTCGGCAGCGCCAAGGACAATGGGGCCATCTGGGCGATCGCTCAGAACCAGCGGTCCAATTCCGGCGCGCTGAACGCCGTCAAGGAATCGCTTTCCCGGTCAATCTCGACCGTGGATGTGGCCCTTTCGGCGGGTGAGAGCGTCTCCGATCTGCTCCTGCAGATGAAGGAGAAGTCTCTCGCGGCCTCCGACACCACCCTGGACGCGGCCAGCCGCACGGCCCTGAACGATGACTTCAAGGCTCTGCGCGACCAAATCACCAAGGTGGTCACCAACGCCGTGTTCAACGGCGCTAACATGATCACGGCCACCACGCCGACCACGGTCGCGGCGCTCGCCAGCGCTGATGGGGTGAACAAGATCACGGTGGCGTCTCAGAGCCTGGCGCTTGGCGGCGCGAATGTGACGATTGCGGCGACCGCCTCGATCGGGACTCAGACCACGGCGGCGGCGATGATCGCGACGATCACTACCTCCATCGCCAACGTCTCCTCGGCCCTGTCCAAGCTCGGCACCGGATCGAAGGCTCTGAGCTCGCACCTGTCGTTTGTCGGCAAGTTGCAGGACTCCATCGACGCCGGGGTCGGCAATCTGGTCGACGCGGATCTGGCTAAGGAAAGCGCCAAGCTCCAGTCGCTGCAGACGAAGCAGCAGCTGGGCATTCAGGCTCTGTCCATCGCCAATCAGTCGTCGGGTACGATCCTGTCGCTGTTCCGTTAACGTCTTGAGGCCGGGCGGCGCATCTGCGTCGCCCGGCAGACTTTTTCACCGGTCAGGGCGCGCCCGGCGATTTTTGCCGGGTTCTGATCGGCAAGATGTGCCGGGCATTTTGGCGGTCGGCAAAAAGTGCCGGGCCAAAACGTGCCTAACGCACCTATAACGCAATGAATCCAGATATTTGAGCGCGGGCATCCCGCCAGGGGCGACTTGGCGCGCCCGTTGCTGCCTATAGGTCCGGGCAAAACGCCCACGGCGGTCAAAACGACGGCCGGCTTCCTTAAGAACAAGGACCTAGGCGCATGAATAGCGTTAACACCAACATCGGGGCGATGGTCGCCCTGCAGAACCTCAACAAGACCAGCAGCCAGCTCGGTGAAGTTCAGAACCGTATTAATACGGGCCTGAAGGTCGGCAGCGCCAAGGACAATGGGGCCATCTGGGCCATCGCCCAGAATCAGCGTTCGAACTCCGGCGCCCTGAATGCGGTCAAGGACTCCCTCCAGCGCTCGATCTCGACGGTGGACGTGGCCCTGTCGGCCGGCGAAAGCATTTCCGACACCCTGCTCCAGATGAAGGAAAAGGCTCTGGCTGCTTCCGACACCACTCTGGACGCCGCCAGCCGCACGGCGCTGAACGATGACTTCAAGGCCCTGCGCGACCAGCTGACCAAGGTCGTCAACAACGCCGAGTTCAACGGCGCCAACATGATCAAGGCTACGACCCCGACGACTGTCGCGGCTCTGGCCAGCGCCGACGGCGTGAACAAGATCACCGTGGCGGCGCAGAGCCTGGCGCTCGGCG
The DNA here is from genome assembly GCA_002441055.1 of Caulobacteraceae bacterium UBA6225. Classification (GTDB taxonomy): domain Bacteria; phylum Pseudomonadota; class Alphaproteobacteria; order Caulobacterales; family Caulobacteraceae; genus Phenylobacterium. Next base: position 5,184 of record DJWR01000094.1, read on the forward strand.
GTGCGAACGTGACCGTGGCCGCTACGGCGTCCATCGGCACGCAGACTACCGCTGCGGCGATGATCGCGACGATCACTACCTCCATCGCCAACGTCTCCTCGGCCCTGTCCAAGCTCGGCACCGGGTCCAAGGCTCTGTCTTCGCACTTCTCCTTCGTGAGCAAGCTGCAGGACACCATCGACGCCGGCGTGGGCAACCTCGTCGACGCCGACCTGGCCAAGGAAAGCGCCCGTCTCCAGTCGCTGCAGACCAAGCAGCAGCTGGGCATTCAGGCCCTGTCCATCGCCAACAGCTCCAGCTCCTCGCTGCTGGGCCTGTTCCGTTAATCCGCGTTCCGACCTCAGGCGTCTGACGCCTGAGGTCGGCTGTGGCGGGCGGGGAGAGCGATCTTCCCGCCAGCTGCGGTTCTCCAACAGGGAGGCCGGCGACAGAAAGGTCCCGGTCACGTCGATATGGAAAACAGAGTGGCGGCTGTGGCGGCCACGAACAGAGCCAGCTTCGAGCGGCCCGCGCCCCAGGCGACCAGGACCGTCCCGGAGATCGCTCCGCGTCCCGCCCCAAAGTCTGAACAGGCTGACCTGAGGCTGATCATTGAGGAAGACGCCAACATTGGCGCCTACGTCTACAAGACCGTCGATCGCAATACCGGTGAGGTGGTCTCGCAGATCCCGCGGGAAGAGGTCCTCAAAATGCGCGAGCGGCCGGAATACGAGGTCGGCGACGTGGTGAGCACCCTGGTCTGATGCCCTGATCCGGGCGTGCCGGATCCGAAAGAAGATGAGTCCTTTCAACCGTCTCGGTCCCCCGAGGCGGGCGCAGCCGTTTGGGCGTTAACCATCTAGACACCATGATTCCATAGCTTGCCCTTCGAACAGCAACCCGCGACTCGTCCCGAGAGGCGAGGCGGGCGGCGGACGATGAAGGAGGTCCGGGCCATGGCGATCAGTGTTCACACCAACAAGTCTGCGTTGGTCGCACTGCAGAATCTGAACCGGACCAATGACGAGCTGTCCGGGGTTCAGAACCGCATCAGCACCGGCCTCAAGATCGGCAACGCCAAGGATAACGCCTCGGTCTGGTCCATCGCCCAGGGGCAGAGGGCCGATATCGGCGCCCTCGGGGCCGTTAAGATGAGCCTCAACCGGGCCCAGTCCATCTCGGAAGTCTCCATGGCGGCCGGTGAGTCGGTCTCCGACCTGCTGGTGCAGTTGAAGGAGAAGGTGGTGGCGGCGATGGATACGTCGCTGGACGCATCATCGCGGACCGCCCTGGACTCCGACTTCAAGTCCATTCTCCGGCAAATCACTCAGGTGGTTGAAAACTCTGAGTTTGACGGGGCCAACATCCTGGACGGCTCGGTGGCGGGCTCGATCCGCTTCCTGGCCAATGCCGACGCCAACGCCTACATCACACTCTCGACCCAGAACATGTCCCTGGGCGGCGCCATCATCACGATGGCCTCCACGGCCTCCATTACCACGGCGACCCTGGCCACCGGCATCCTGACCCAGCTGGACGCCTCCATCGCCAATGTGAACCGGTCGCTGGGTAGCCTCGGCGCCCAGGCCAAGCAGATCGAGGCGCACAACAACTTCGTCACCAAGCTGACGGACGTTCTGACCTCAGGGGTGGGCAACCTGGTGGATGCGGACCTGGCCAAGGAGAGCGCGAGGCTGCAGGCCCTGCAGGTGCAGCAGCAGCTGGGCGCCCAGGCCCTGTCCATCGCCAATGAAGCGCCACAGGTCGTGCTGTCGCTCTTCCGATAAATTCGGGCCACTTAGTCTCGACGGGGCGTCGAAGCGGGTTCAGATCAGAAATGGTTTGAGCCCGTTTTCTTTGGCGGCTTAACAACCTGTAAGCCCCACTGGCCCGATCATGAGGGCGCAGGCGCCTGCCTGTGAGGGGATCATGGTGATCGGTTTCGATTCCAATCTGCTGGTGAACTACTACCAGTCGAAGTTGACCGGGCTTGGGGGCGCATTGGGCGCTTCAAACGGGTCGACTGAGGCGGGCGTGACCAAGTACGCCCCGACCGCCCCCTGGTCTCCGCAGGCGACGCCCATTGATTCCTCGGCGCTGCTCAAGGCGGCGCTGCAAGGCTCAAAGATCATTGATGAGAGCGCCGCGACCCTCGACCTGTCGGGGGCCAGCTCTGACTACAAGAAGCTCTTTGCGCTCTATCAGGGGCTCGGAACCCTGACCGCCCTGGCTGAACGGGCGAACACGAAAAACCTGACCAGTTTCGATTCAGCGCGGATCCTGTCGGCCTTCAACAAGGGGATGGCCGAGGTCGCTGGATATGTGGATACAGCCCGATTTGATGAAATCCGGCTGGGCTTCGCCGAGGTCGCCGACACCGCCCGCGCCTCGATCGGGATTTCCCGCGCCAAGACCGAGTATGTCACAGCCCCCTTGGTCACCGGCGTAGCTGACACCGCCGTGCCGGCCTTCGCGGGCGATGTGCGTTTCAACATCGCGGTTCAGCAGATCAATTCCAGCCAGACGGTTCAGATCGACCTGGCCGAGATGGGCGCCCAGACCCGGACGCTGCCCAATGTGATCAACCACATCAACGCCAAGCTGGAGGCGGCTGGCGTGACGACCCGTTTCGCCCAGGAGCGAATTCCGGGTGCAGAGCGCTCCTACCAGTCTGGGGGCAAGACCATCAAACTGGCTCCGGCCCCCGACCAGTGGGCCATGAAGATCAAGACCGACATCACCGAAAAGGTCACCTTCTCGGCTGTGACCACTGCTCCGGCCGTTTATCTGACCCAGAAGGTCGGCGACCCTGACCCAGATGGGAAGGCTGACACGGCTGATGGGGTCCAGGTCAACCAGCTCCTCAAGTTCCAGACCGAGGCGGGCGCTGTCGCCGCCCCGTTGCAGCCGACGGGGGAGGCCAACTGGGTCGAAGGCCGGATCTTCGCCAAGCCGCTGGCTGGCGCCATCGAGACTGTTCGCTCGACTCAGGTGGGGAGTGATGGGGCGGTCTATGTGCTTGCTGACATCACCGGGGAGACGGGCGGTCAGTCTATCAAGGGCGAACGCGACGTCGCCCTCATGAAGTACGATTCGGCTGGGCAACTGCTCTACACCCGCGTCCTGGGCGCCTCAGAGGATGCTAAGGGTCTGGCCCTGGCCGTCTCCGCCGATGGCCAAGTGGCGGTGGCTGGCTCAGTGACCGGCGGGCTGAACGGGGCGGTGGACGGTCCCTTGAACTCCAGCACCTCAGCCGCCCTGGCCGATAAGAGCGACAGCTTCGTCACGGTCTTCAACGACAAGGGCGAGGAACTCTGGACCGCTCGGCGCGGGGCCCGGCTTGAGGACGAAGCCAGCCAGATCGCCTTTGGGGCAGATGGCAATGTCTATGTGGCGGGCCGAGCCAAATCCACCATGCCTGGAACCACCGCGCTCGGCGGCTGGGACTCCTATGTGGAAGGCTTCAGCGTCAACGCCAAGGGCGAACCCCAGGCCCTCTTCACCCAGGCCTTCGGAACGGCGGCCGATGACCGGCCGGCCGGCCTGGTCGTGGACGGAAACGCCCTGGTCACCGCCAGCGTCGAGGACGGCCGCGCCGTGGTGCGGCGGTTCGATATCTCTGGCGGCGCGCCAGTGCAGACCGCGACCCGTGATCTGGGCGACCTGCAGGGGGGCGCCATCACCGGCCTCGCCCTTGATGGCGGTCAGCTGGTGATCGCAGGCTCAACCCGAAATGCGGGGCTCGCCGCCGGAACGATCACCCGCGCCCATGCGGGCGGGGTCGACGCCTTCGCCGCTCAGATTTCCGCCGATCTCACGACGGCGCCCACCGACGCTGTGGCCTACTATGGCGGCGCCGGGGATGATCAGGCTGCGGGCCTCGCGGTCTCTGCCGGTCAGGTGTGGATCACCGGCCAGGCTGGCGGCGCTCTGCCCAACCTCACCACCATGGGTGAGGCGGACGGCTTCCTGGCCAGGCTGGACATCGCCGCCGGGGCCGTGGATTGGGCTCAACAGTTCACCGGCAAGGATGGCCACGCCGTTCCAGGCTCCATCGCTATCGCCCAGCAGGGCGCCAGCGTGCTCGACCGGTTGGGCCTGCCCACCGGCGAAATCAGTTTCAGCGGCTCGTCAAAGCTGACGGCGGTCAGCGCCCTGCGGGCGGGGGACCAGTTCAACATCGCCGCTAATGGCGGTCGGCCCAAGGCGATCACCATCGCCGTGGATGAGACGCTTGAGAGCCTGATGCTGAAAATCCGCCGGGCCACCGGCTTTCAGGTCAAGGTTGACACCGCCGTAAGCGAAGGTGTGCGCCGCCTGCAGATCAAGCCGCTGAATGATCGTTCGATCATCGAGCTGACGCCCGCCGCCGAAGGACAGGACGCCCTGTCGATCCTGGGACTCAAGGAAGGCGTCATCCGCGCCAGCAAGCTTGAGGATGGAAAGACCGTCGCGGCGGACGGCAAGGGAACCTTCTATGGCCTCGGGCTCCACTCGGGCATCAATCTCAGCAGCCCCGAGCAGATCCGCCACGCCCTGGCCGAACTGACCCAGGCCCAAGGGGTGATCCGCAAGATCTATTCCGAGCTGCGCGACGCCGACACGCCCCGGAGCGTCCTGGCTCAACGTGAGGCCGCCAGCAGCGGACAGGCGCCGGCCTATATGACCGCAAGAATCGCCAACTATCAGGCGGCCCTGGACCGGTTGACTGGGGGCGGCTAGGGCGGTTCTTGAAACCTTTGCAGGCACGGTCTAGAGCCAGCCGGTGAATGCGCGGGCGGGCTCTAGGGGCCAATTTTGTCGGCGCGCTTTGGCCGCCAATGTGGTCTTTGGTTGGAACTCCCGCATGCGAGGCCCCATGGATTTCCTGAACGACCGTCGCGTTGTGCTGTCCCTCGTCGGGGGCGCGCTGGCCCTGTTGGCTGGCCTGGGCATCGCTGTGGGCCTGCTGGCGCGCGGCGATGATGCGCCGGCCGAGGCCCCGCCCGCCTCAAAGGCGGGGCTGGTGGTCGAAACGACCGACATGGATGACGGCCGCCTCGACCCGGCCCGTCCCCTGCGGTGCTTTGTCAGCGGCCAGTTCGTGGGGGAGGTCACCCTCACCGAATGCGCCCAGCGCAATGGCGTGGCCACCGGCGCCCTGGATGTGGGCGTGGATGAAAGCGGGGCCCTGGCCGCGGCTGATGCGGCCGGCACGGTGCTGACCCCGTTGCCGCCGCCGGTCGAAACCGTCACCCCTGCCGCCACCGCGCCCAACACGCCTACCGCCACCGACAGTGCTCCAGGGCCCAGCGCCCCGAGCGCGCCGGCCGGCGCCTGCTGGCGCTACACCGACGCCGAATGGCGTCGTCTGCCGGGGGACCTGACGCTAAACGCCTGTGTCCAGGCCCTGTTCGCCGGCCGCTGCGAGGCGTCGGGCGGCGCCACCTATGGCCGCTGGATGCAGCAGACCCTGCGCCTGGTGCCTGGGCGGGTTGAGGTTTCGGCCGACAACCGCCGCTTCCGCACCCTGGCCGATCAGGGCGCGGGCTGCGCCATCGCGCCGATCGGTTGAGGCTTCGCCCCCGCGGCGATCCGGGTGTAGGATTTGGTCATGTTGAGAACCGCCATCCTCCTGGGCGCCTGCGCCCTCGCGCTCGCCGCCTGCCAGAAGCGCACCTATCCTCCTGGAGACCCTGGGGTCTGCTATCAGGTGGTCCGCACCCCTGAGGGGGCGCTGAAATACAATAAGATCCCAGGGACTCAGCCGGACCTGGAGCATTGTGCGGCGGCCCTGGAGGCCATCCGCATCCGCTTCCTTCAGATGGGCGGCTCCACCCGCACCCTGGTGGGCGCCTATCAGGGGAATTTCATCTTTGTGCAGCGGGAGGGCATTTTCACCTCTCGCTCATGGGAGCAGAATCGATATCTGGCCCTGGTCCGCACAGGCGACGGGCGGCTGGCCATTCCGGGGGCCATGCCCCAGCAGCCGGCGCCCTGAGAACGTATGTGGAACATTGGCGTTGATCACGCCACGCTCCGGCGCTAGCCTTCGCGCTCGCCGGGGTTTTTCTTTTTCTAGAGCTTCAAGGACATCGACATGGCGGGCAGCGTCAACAAGGTCATTCTGGTCGGCAATCTGGGCGCTGACCCGGAAATCCGCGCCCTGTCGTCCGGCGACCGGGTGGCCAATCTTCGCATCGCGACCTCCGAAACCTGGCGCGACCGCGCCTCGGGCGAGCGCAAGGAGCGCACCGAGTGGCACCGGGTGGTGATCTTCAACGAGAACCTGGTGAAGGTGGCCGAGAGCTATCTGCGCAAGGGCTCCAAGGTCTATATCGAAGGCGCCATCCAGACCCGCAAATGGACTGACCAGAGCGGCGTGGAAAAGTACTCCACCGAGATCGTGCTGCAGAAGTTCCGCGGCGAACTGACCATGCTCGACGGCCGTGGCGGCGACAGCGACGATGGCGGCGGATCGGGCGGCGGCTTCTCCTCCAGCGGTCCGCGCAGCCAGCCTTCAGGCCCCCGTGAGGATTTCTCGGCCGATCTGGACGACGAAATCCCGTTCTAGAGCCCTTTCCGATCTGATTGCTTCAATCAGATCGGATAAAAAGGGCTCTA
>DJWR01000027.1:0-3516 GCA_002441055.1 Caulobacteraceae bacterium UBA6225
GACGCCGGAGCAGCAGTCCCTTCTGGATCAGCTTGTAACGGCGCTTCGTCCTGACGACCGCATAGGCTCGGCCTGGCTGACCGGCAGCCTCGGCGCCGGCCGCGGCGACGCCTGGAGCGATATCGACATCACCCTGGTGGTCGCGGCCGGCGACATCCCAGGCCTGTTAGGCGATCTGATGGCCCCGGACGGCCCCCTGCCCGCCACGGCCCTGCGCCTGAGCCAGTTCGGGCGGCTGGTGAATGGGACAACGCCCGAATTATTGCGGTTCGACCTGGTGCTCTCGACGCCCGAAGAATTCGCCCGTCACAACGGCGGCGCCGTGAAGCTGCTGTTCGGCGACGCCAGCCAGGGTCCAGTTGAGCGACCCGAGCGCCCGTCCGATCCAGCGGCTGCCGCGCGGCGCGTCGATGCGCTCGTCACCGAGTTCCTGCGCATTCTCTCCCTGGCCCCGGTGGCGGTCGGACGGCGGGAGTGGGTGGTGATGCAGGATGGCGTCGGCCATCTGCGCCGCCTGCTGATCGAGCTGATGCTGGAAGAAAATGGCGTCGGCCCCGCCGAGCGCGGCGGCGCCAAGAAGCTCTATCCGTTCCTGACCGCCGAGCAGATCGTCGAGCTGGAGGCCCTGGCGCCGCCCCGGGCGGTGAAGGCGGAGCTTATCGCCGCCAATCGCGACCTGCGCGACCGTTTCCTGCCCCGCGCCCGCCGGGTCGCCGGCGAAAGGGGCGCAGCCTGGCCAGCGGACTGGGAGGCGGCCGTGATGTCCGGCCTCGCCCGCGACCTGCCCGAGCTTGGCTGACGCAAGATCAGGGTTTCCGTAAACGCCTGTTCGAAATAGCCTCGCTCCATTCGTTTAAGCGATTTTGAGCTGACCATGATCCTCTACGGCGCGCCCATGCCGGCGCCGAACCCCCGCCGTGTGCGCATTTTCCTGGCTGAAAAGGGCATAGACCTGCCGGAAACCACGGTCGACATGCGCAAGCGTGAGCATAAGTCGACCGACTATCGGGCCAAGAACTCGCTGGGCCAGATCCCCACCCTGGAGTTGGACGACGGGGCGACCATTTCCGAGACCGTCGCCATTTGTCGCTACTTCGAAGAGACCCATCCCGAGCCGCCTCTGTTTGGCCGCACCGCTCTGGAGAAGGCCCATGTGGACATGTGGGTCCGCCGGGTGGAGTTCGTCCTGATGACGCCGGTGGGCAATTTTTGGCGTCACGCCCACCCCTACACCGCCGCCCTGCTGACCCAGTTCAAGGACTTCGGCGAGTCCAACCGCGAGGCCTATGCCAGCGCGCTGAAGTGGTTGGACCGCGAGTTGGCCAGCCGCGACTACGTCGCCGGCCACGACTATACGGTCGCCGACATCTGCGCCCTGTCCACGGTGGATTTCGCCACCTGGATCGGGCTGGAGATGAACCCCGAGCACGCCAATCTGGCGGCCTGGCATCAACGGGTCACCGCCCGCCCTAGCGCCCAGGCCTAGTAGGGTCCATGGGTCAGACGAAGTCGTCTGACCCAAACTCCTGTGCTGTGGCCGGCGTGGGCAGGAAGGCCAGATAGGCCACCACCTGAGGAGTCAGAACCGCTGGGTAGAAGATCGCTGTCAGGCCTGCGTTGAAGATCAGATAGAGCAGTGTCTGTGCCGAGAAATATGCGCCGAACGAGCTGAAGTCCGGCTGGAACACCTCTCCCACCTGGTCCAGCCCACCGCCGGTGGCCACCGTGACGACGGCCGCCAGCGCCGCAAAAATGACAATGGCCAGAAGGCTGACCACGAGAATGGTGAGCAGCGCCAGCAGATAGGTCCCGAACAACCTCCAGAAGTGTCCGCGGGTCAAAGACCAGGAGCCGAAGATCACCAGCCGTCGCTGATCGAAGGTCAACACCGGCGCCAGGGACAGGCGCACAAGCACGAACAACCAAAGGCCGGCGAAGAATAGCATCATGCCGCCTCCCACCATGGTCATGGCGCCCTGCCCCGCCATGGAGGCGACGGCTGCGGCGATGGCGGCCGCCAGGGACAGGGCCAGAACCCCCCCGATCGTCAGCAGATAGTAGATCACGGTCAGGACGATCAGGCGGACCTCATCGGCGCCGAACCGCAGATGGCCGCTTCCCGCGGCTTCCTCAGGTCGCAGTTGCAGGCGATAGACCGCCGCCGCCGCCACCGACATGACAACCAGCCCGATGGGCGCCAGGGTCAGGTAGGCTGGCGCAATCTCGCGCATGAAGACCGCAAGTTCAGCCGGGCTCATCTCCGCGGCGTTCTCAGCCTGCAGCATGACGTCCCCACCGAGGAGGATCAGGGCCGTCGCGGTGACGAACGACACCAAGAGGTGGAAAACCGCCCAGATCATCGTGACCCGGGGATGATCCTGAGTCAGTCGAAAGCCCTCAAAAGCGGCGTCGCCCGGCGATAAGGTGGTCATCTCAGCTCCCCGATCCGCGCCCCAAAGGCTTGAACCGCCTGGAGTCGCCGACCATGAGCGGAGAAACTAGGCGCGCGCCCCGGCCGCCTGCAAGGGCCGGCTCGCGAAGTGCGCAGATCATTGCTATGGGGTCCCTCATGAGCCTCTCTCCTATTCATGTCATCGGCGGCGGCCTGGCCGGTTCCGAGGCCGCCTGGCAGGTCGCCCAGGCCGGCGTCCCCGTGGTCCTGCACGAAATGCGCCCCGTGCGCGGCACAGACGCCCACCAGACGGACAAGCTGGCCGAGCTGGTCTGCTCCAACTCGTTCCGCGCCGACGACTGGGCCGGAAGCGCAGTCGGCCTGCTGCACGCCGAGATGCGCCGGCTGGACTCGATCATCATGTCCTGCGGCGACGCCCATCAGGTTCCGGCGGGCGGCGCCCTGGCCGTCGACCGCGACGGGTTCGCCGACGCGGTGACCGCAAGGCTGCTGGCCCATCCCAACATTACCCTGGACCGCGGCGAGGTCGCCGGCCTGCCGCCCGAGGCGTGGGACAGCGTCATTATCGCCACCGGCCCGCTCACCTCTCCGGCCCTGTCGCAGGCAATCCTCGACCTGACCGGCGAGGGCCAGCTGTCCTTCTTCGACGCCATTGCGCCCATCGTGACGCTGGAGTCGGTGAACATGGACGTCTGCTGGCGCCAGTCCCGCTATGACAAGGTAGGCCCCGGCGGCGACGCTGCGGCCTATATCAACTGCCCCATGGACAGGGACCAGTACGAGGCCTTTATCGACGCCCTGCTGGCCGGGCCGAAGTCCGAGTTCAAGGACTGGGAGCACGTCCCCTATTTCGACGGCTGCCTGCCCATCGAGGTCATGGCCGAGCGGGGCCGCGAAACCCTGCGCCACGGGCCCATGAAGCCCGTCGGCCTGACCAACGCCCACAAGCCGGACGAGAAGGCCTATGCGGTGGTCCAGCTGCGGCAGGACAATGCGCTCGGCACCCTGTGGAACATGGTGGGCTTCCAGACCAAGCTGAAGCATGGCGCCCAGACTGAGATTTTCCGCATGATCCCAGGGCTGGAAAAGGCCGTGTTCGCCCG
>DJWR01000027.1:3630-6475 GCA_002441055.1 Caulobacteraceae bacterium UBA6225
GGCGGACACCTGGACGGGGGCGCGGGCTCTTTCCAGCCCATGAACATCAACTACGGCCTGATCCCGCCCCTGGAGAGCCCCAAGCGCGACGCCGAAGGCCGCCGCCTGGGCGCCAAGGAGCGGGGTCGCACGAAGAAGCGGATGGTGGGCGAGCGGGCCCTGGCCGATCTCGACGCCTGGATCGGTCAACCGGCTCTGGCCGCCGAATAGGGCTCAGATCCGCCCCAACAGGGCCGCCAGGGTGATGCGCCAGCGCTTGCCTACGGGCGAAGGTTCAGGGCCTCGGCTGTAGGCCCGGGCCAGAGCGCCATGGGCGCCAGCCGGAAAGGCCGCCACGCTCAAGCCTCTGGCCTGGGTGCACACGGGACGGATCAGCTCGGGCGGTGGGGGCGGCTCTCCAGCCAACTGGCGGCGTCCCAGGGCCCATAGAGCGCCTGCGGCTTCCGCCCGATCGCCCTCGCTGGGGGCCCCGAGGATCTGCGCCGCCAGGCGGGCGGCCGCGCCGGCGGTTTCCCGCGCCAGCAGAACCGCCTCGGCCCCGTCGAGGGGCTCGGGATCGAGCTGGCGATAGCGGGCGTCGATCATGGTCTCCAGCGGCGCCCGGGGCAGGCCACGGCGAACAATCACATCGGCCAGGGCGACGGCCGTGGGGTGGCGACGCACGGGGCCCCTCCCAAAGGCCTCATCCAGCACCTCCCGCCACCAGGCCAGGCGGATCTCGCCCAGCAGGGCGTTGGAGGCGACCTTCGGCGCGCGGGCCAGTTCATGGTCGTAGGCGTAGAGGACGATGACGTCGGCCCGGTCCTGCGCCTCAGCGATCAGCCGGCTCGACAGCCATCGATCCGGATCCACCCGGGCGACCAGGGCGTCCAGATCATTGGCCGGCGGCGTGGCGTCTTCGTCCATGGGGTCCCGAAAAATGGAAAGGACCCGCCAGGATGGCGGGTCCTGTAGTCTTGTAGCGACGACCTCGGTCTTAGCCGAAGATGGTCTGGTTCATGGCCATAGTGACCAGCATCGGCAGGGAGAGCAGCGTATTGGTGCGCGAGAACAACATGGCGGTGCGACCCGCCTTGGCCTTCGCGGCGTCATCGGCCTCAACCATGCCCAGCGCGATCTTCTGGTTGGGCCAGATGAAGACCCAGACGTTCATGAACATGATCAGAGCCAGCCACATGCCCACGCCGATAAAGGTGTGCTGAGCCGAAACGAAGCCGCCCACCGCGCCCAGGCTGAGGGCCTCAAGCAGGTAGCCGCGGGCCCAGGCCAGGGCGAGGCCGGTCACGACGGTGAACAGGGCCGCCCAGCGGAACCAGAACAGGGCCTCCGGCGCGATATGCTTGCTGATTGCTGGCCGCAGCTCGACCGGAATGTCCGGCATTTTGCGGATCTGGACGAAGTTGAAATAGTAGAGCAAGCCGACCCACAGGATGCCGATGGCCACATGGGTCCAGCGCAGCACGGCCTGCACGAAAATCACGTCCGCACTACGGTTGTGAACCAGATAGCCGACGATCATCACCAGCGAGAGCAGAAAGCTCACGATCATGGTGTTTCGGAAGTTGGACAGCAGCCCCTGCATCGCGTTTTCCCCGTTTCCCGGCCTCTTGGCCTAATGTCGCCCCTGATGGGGCGCAAGCGGGCTTGGCCCGCCTGTCACCCGCACCTTAGGCTCCTTCCGCCTAGGTCACATGGCCAGGAGGGCGCAGGCAAGCCTTCGCCCCTGCGCGGTCAGCACATTGTACATTCGCGATGCGGCCGCGGAGTCCATGTATTCCAGGCCAATCCCGCCCTTCTGGAGCAAGTCGCGCAGGGCGCGCGGCGGCAGTCCGTTGGTCGCCCCGGTGCCCAGAAGGAGAAACTCGACCTCCCGCGCGCCAGCCGCAAAGACCGGATAGAGGGAGTCCGGCGTCACCTCATCCAGCCGTCGCACTGGCCAGGAGGCGGCCACATCAGACACGATCAGCAGAGAGCCTGGCCGCCAGACCCCGGACACGCGGAAACCGCCGGGCCCAAAGCTGTCCAGGCTGGGAGCGTCCCGCGCCACGGGCCTAGGTTCGGATCGGCAGGGGCTCTGCCTCGTCTTCCTCGCCCCGCTTGACGCCCCACAGCAGGATCACCGGAGCGGCCACATAGATGGAGGAATAGGTGCCGATCACCACGCCAAAGATCATGATCACCGAGAAGGCGAACAGGGTCGGCCCACCAAATATCGCGAGGCCGGTCAGGGCGAGGACGGCCGTAAGGCCGGTGATGATGGTTCGCGAGAGGGTCTCATTGATCGTCAGGTCGATGACCTCAGCCAAGGGCATCTTCTTGAACTTGCGCAGGTTCTCTCGCAGGCGGTCGAACACGACGACGGTGTCGTTCATCGAATAGCCGATGATGGTCAGGATCGCCGCGATGGTGGTCAGCGAAAATTCCAGGTCGAACAGGGCGATGAAGCCGAAGGCCAGGATGACGTCGTGGAACAGGCCCACCACCGCGCCCACCCCGTACTGCAGTTCGAACCGGAACCAGATGTAGAGCAACATCAGGCCGATCGCGACGCCAAGCGCCAGGAGGCCGCTCTCGAACAGTTCCCCCGACACCTTGGGACCGACCACCTCGGTCTTGGCGAAGACCACCTCGCCGAGGGCTCCGGTGAGAGCGGTCTTCACCTCGGCGATGGCCTGTTCCGAGCTCTCGCCTTCGGGGGTCTGGAAGCGGACCAGGGCTGAGGTCGGCGCGCCAAACGCCTGGACCTGAACATCACCAAGATCCATCTCGCCCAGTTCACCGCGCACCTTCGCCAGGTCGACGGCTTCAGGCGCAGTGGAGATTTCGAGCAGGGTGCCGCCGGTGA
>DJWR01000152.1 GCA_002441055.1 Caulobacteraceae bacterium UBA6225
CCCCTGAATGTCAACGCTTCCTAGGCCAGGATCCGCTCGGCGATGGCCTCACGCATGGACCGGTCCACCCCGAGCGCCTGCTCCAGATAGCCGTCGAGGGAGCCGCACTGTTCGCGCATGACGGCGAAGGCGGCCTGCAGATATTCCGGATGGACGCTCAGCGCCGTGCGCACCGCCTCTTCGGTGGGCGCGCGGCCGGCGTGCTCGGCCACGAACTCCATCATGAACGGGATCCGCCGCGCGATGCGGGTCTCGTCATTGGTCAGCAGGTAGTCGGCGATCAGGTCGTCGTCATGGACGCCGGCCATGTGGTGGGTGAGCGCGCACAGCATGCCGGTGCGGTCCTTGCCCGCCACGCAATGCACCAAAACCGGCCCTTCAGAGGCCGAAAGGGCGCGGAAATAGCGCGAAAACAGATCCAAATGACGGGCTTCAAACGGGGCTTCCCGATAGAACCGCACCCCGTCGGCCCGGAAGAAGTCGGCGCTGATGTCAGAGTCCTTCAGGGCCGCAATCCAGGGATCGCCCGCCTCGCCGAGGTCGTTTTCGATCACATGGGCCATGAAGCCCTCGGGCCTCAGGGAGGGCTCCCGCGCCCGCTCGGCCGGCCGGCGCAGATCCACCACCACCGAAATCCCCAAGGTCCGCAACCGCTCGAGGTCCGATGGCGTAGCGCGACCATGATTGGCCGAGCGATAGAGCAAGCCTGACCGCAGGCCGCGGCCGCAGGCGGTGTCGTAACCTCCGAAGTCGCGGAAGTTTTCGATACCTTCGAAGTCCATATGTCGTTGCATGGGCAGGCTCTAAACCCAGGGGCCTGTGAAATCCAGGGCCTGGACGAAGCCGCGCCGGCGCCACAGTTTGGCGCCCATGACAGAGCTGCAGACCACCCGATTCCAGAGCTTCGACGGCGTCGAGATCGCCGTCCATACCGCAGGCGCCGGCCGCCCCGTCGTGCTGCTGCACGGCTTCTTCTCCAGCGGACAGCAGAACTGGTTTCTGCCGGGCCATGCCGATCGGCTGGTGGCCGCCGGCTTCCAGGTGATCGCGCCGGACCTTCGCGGCCATGGACAGTCCGGCGCCCCGGTGGAGGCGCAGGCCTGGCCGCAGGATGTGCTGGCCAAGGATCAGGCCGCCCTGATCGCCCATCTGGGGCTCAAGGACTTCGACCTGGTCGGCTATTCGCTCGGCGCGCGGACCTCGGTGCGCGCGGTGATTGGCGGCCTTCGCCCTCGGCGGATGGCGCTGGGGGGCATGGGCGCCTCTGGCGTCATGGCGGCCGGCGCCCGGGCGGCCATGTTCGAAGACTCCATCCGCAATGGGGCCAACGCCAAGGACCCGAGGGCGGGCAAATTCATCCAGGCCCTGATGGCGGAGATGGGCCTCAACCCCCAGGCCATGCTCGGCGTGCTGGCGGCCTTCCAGGAAACGACCGCCGAAGAGATCCGCGCAATCCCCACCCCGACCCTGGTGGTCTGCGGCGACGCCGATCGGGATAACGGCTCACCCCATGAGCTGGCTGACCTCCTGCCGCACAGCGAACTGGTCATCGTGCCCGGCGACCACCGGGCTGCGGCCGCCACGCCGGAACTGGGCGAGGCCGTCGTCCGGTTCCTGACAGCCTGAGNNTGCTGGCCGATGGCCCGCTCGTAGAAGGCGTTGGCCTGGCCGGGCAGCTTGATCTCGCCATGCAGGGGCTTGTCCGACACGCACAGCAGGGTGCCGTAGGACACACGGAACCGATAGCCCTGGGCCGCGATGGTGGCGCTTTCCATGTCGATGGCCACGGCCCGGGACTGGTTGAACCGCAGCGCCGAGAGGGAATAGCGCAGCTCCCAGTTCCGATCGTCGGTGGTGACCACCGTGCCCGTGCGCAGTCGACGCTTGAGCAGGTCGCCGGCCTCGCCGGTCACCGTCTCGGCGGCGCGGTTCATGGCCACCTGCACCTCGGCGATGGGCGGGATGGGGATTTCCGGCGGCAGGACGTCGTCCAGCACATGGTCGTCGCGCAGATAGGCGTGGGCCAGGACATAGTCGCCGATGGTCTGGCTGCCCCGCAGGCCGCCGCAATGGCCGATCATCAGCCAGGCCTGGGGCCGCAGCACCGCCAGGTGGTCGGTGATGGTCTTTGCGTTAGACGGGCCGACACCGATATTGATCAGGGTGACGCCTCGGCCGTCCTTGGCCATCAGGTGGTAGGCGGGCATCTGGTGGCGCCGCCAGGGCGCCTCGGCCACCACCAGCTCAGGGTTCTCGGTCTCCGCGGTCACCACCACCCGGCCGGCCGCCGACAGGGCCGTATAGGGGCCGCCGGCCTTCAGCTGGGCGCAGGCCCAGGCGACGAACTCGTCCACATAGCGGTGGTAGTTGGTGAACAGGATGTAGGGTTGGACGTGTTCAGCGGGCGCGCCGGTGTAGTGGGCCAGCCGCGCCAGGGAGAAGTCGGTCCGCAGGCCGTCGAACAGGGCCAGCGGCCGGGCCTCTTCCAGGGCCGGCGTCCAGAAGCCGTCAGCGATCTCGTCGCCGATGTGGGCCAGATCCGTGGTCGGGAAATGTCGGGCGATCTCAACGGCGCCCACATCGGCCTTGGCCAGGTCCACCGTGCCATCGAGCACATAGGGGAACGGGATTTCCTGGGCTGAGCGCCCCACCTCAACGGTGACATTGAAGTCGTTAATCAGCAGGGTCAGCTGCTCGACCAGATAGTCGCCAAACAGGTCGGGCCGCGTCACGGTGACGGCGTAGTCGCCGGGCGCCGAAAGCCGGGCATAGGCTCTGGCGAGCCTGGGGAAGGCCTCGCCCCGCGGCCAGGTCAGACGCAATTCGGGATAGGTGAAGGCGCCCCCAGCCCGCAGGGCCGGATCGGGGATCACCCCGTCATCCAGGAAGCGCTGCAGGGCGCTCCGCAGGGCCTTGACTGAGGCCAGGTATTCTTCGTTCAGCCGCGCGACGATGGCGGCGGGATCGTTCGTCTTTGTCATGGTCGATCATAGCGCCGCTTGGCGACGGATTCGAGCTGCCAGATCCCACGCCGATCTTGCGCAAATCCCGTCCGCCTCCCCATATCTGGCGCCTGGAACAACTGCTGAACGCAAGATGCGCAACCACCTGAGAACCTTCACCCTCCTGGCCGCCCTGACCGCCCTGTTCATGGGGATCGGCTTCATGATCGGCGGCGCCAGCGGCATGCTGATCGCGCTTGTCCTGGCCGGGGGCATGAACCTGTTCAGCTACTGGAACTCCGACAAGATCGTGCTGAAGATGCACGGGGCGCAACCGGTGGACGAAACCCATCCGGAGGCCCTGATCCGCAACTATGTGCGCGATGTCTTCGACATGGCCGACGGCGCCGGCATGCCCCGGCCCAAGGTCTATGNNAACGCCTTCGCCACCGGCCGCAACCCGGAGAACGCCGCGGTCGCGGCCACCCAGGGCCTGTTGCGGATGCTGGACCGCCGCGAGGTGCGCGGGGTGATGGCCCACGAACTGGCCCATGTGAAGAACCGCGACACCCTGACCATGACGGTGACGGCCACCGTGGCCGGCGCCATCTCGGCGCTTGCCAACTTCGCGCTGTTCTTCGGCGGCAACGACCGGGAACGTCCAGGGGGCATCATCGGGACCATCGCGCTGATGATCCTGGCGCCCATGGCCGCCAGCCTGGTGCAGATGGCCATCAGCCGGGCGCGGGAGTACGAGGCCGACCGCGGCGGCGCCGAGATCTGCGGCGACCCGGAGGCCCTGGCCGACGCCCTACAGAAGATCGAGCACTATGCCCGCGGCACGGTGAACCTGCCGGCCGAGCGCAATCCGGCCACCGGCCAGATGTTCATCATCAACCCCCTGTCGGGACGCGGGGCGGACAATCTGTTCTCCACCCATCCGGCCACCCAGAACCGGGTGCGGGCGCTGATGGACATGGCCGGCAAGGTGGCTGCGCCGATGCAGCGAGCAGCGCGGGCCGTGGGCACAGCGGTGCCGATCACGCGGCGGTCGAAGGACGGCCCCTGGGGTTAGGTCCCGCACGACGTCGCCCTCGGGCTTGACCCGAGGGCCCATGCACTCCGGGCTGGCCTGAGTGTTCATGGATGGTCGGATCAAGTCCGACCATGACGGGGAAATGTGGGAGGGCGACCGTCGCCCCCCCCTACTCCGCCGGCAGGGTGCTTTCGGTGCGCTTGTTGAGCAGGCGGTCGAATTCCGACCAGACGCCGGTCTCCCCGTGCCATTGCCCCTTGGTGGCGGCCTTGGAGTATTCGGTGGAGCGGGCCTCGAAGAAGTTGGCGTGCTCCACCCCCGACAGCATCGACTGCAGCCACGGCAGGGGGTTTTCCTTCACCCCATAGACCTCGGGCAGGTGCAGCTGGCGCAGGCGCCAGTCGGCGATGAAGCGGATATAGGCCTTGATATCGTCGGGCGTCATGCCCTGGACCTCGCCGGCCTCGAAGGCCAGGTCGATGAACTTGTCCTCCAGCCCCACCACGGTCTTGCAGCAGTCGACGATGTCGTCGGCCACCGACTTGGTGACCACCTTCGTCTCGGCGTTGAAGGCGTGATAGAGGCGGATGATCCCCTCGCAGTGCAGGCTCTCGTCGCGCACCGACCAGGAGACGATCTGGCCCATCCCCTTCATCTTGTTGTAGCGGGGGAAGTTCATCAGCATGGCGAAGCTGGCGAACAGCTGCAGGCCCTCTGTGAAGCCGCCGAACATGGCGAGCGTCCGGGCGATGTCGGCGTTCGAATCGACGCCGAACTTCTGCATGTAGTCATGCTTGTCGCGCATCTCCTGGTAATCCAGGAAGGCGGTGAACTCAGAGTCGGGCATGCCGATCGTCTCGAGCAGCAGCGCATAGGCGGCGATGTGGATCGTCTCCATGTTGGAGAACGAGGCCAGCATCATCTTCACCTCGGTGGGTTTGAACACCCGCCCGTAGCGCTCCATGTAGTTGTCGTTCACCTCGACGTCGGACTGGGTGAAGAAGCGGAAGATCTGCGTCAGCAGCGCCCGCTCCTTGTCGTTCAGCTTGGCCGCCCAATCCTTGATGTCCTCGCCCAGAGGAATCTCCTCGGGCATCCAATGCACCTGCTGCTGCTTCTTCCAGTAGTCGTAGGCCCAGGGATAGCGGAAGGGCTTGTACGCATAGGAGGGCGTCAGGAGGCCAGGCAGGGAGCTGTGGGCGGCATCGGTCACGACAGGACTTCCCCTGGTTCGGTTGAGCTGAGGTCGACTGAGACCATATCAGTCAGCTCCGCGAACGCTAAGGGGCAAACCGCCGCACAGACGCAAGATGTTGTGAATCACGCCATCAACGCCACAACATGCGGGACGGCATAGGGCGGACGGCGGGGCCTATGGTCGGCGCTAGTTCTGCGGCTTGATCGCGAAGGACAGGGCGACCACCTGATCGTCCCGGGTCTCCTGACCCCAGATCATGTGCTGCCCCTTCACCTCGCGGTGAACATAACCCAGGGAGGCCTGGACCGGGCCCTTGCGCCAGCCCACCCCCACATGAGCGTCGCCGATCAGGGCGCTGGAGGCGTCGGTGGACCATCCGCCCTGGTCCCACCCATCGCTCCGACGCAGCATGTTCAGGCCGACGGCCCGGCCGCTGGCCGCGGCGAAGACGTACCAGCGCCCGGCCTGACCAAAGGTTTCACCGTCCTGAACCCCCATGGCGTTCAGCCGGTCCTCGACCTGGCCCTCAAGGTTCTGGCCCAGGCGCAACTCCGCCCCTGCCTCAGCTTGACCACCGCCGGCGCCGAAGCCGAGACCTGCATGGGGGGACAGGTCCACATCATAAGGGCCCGCGGCGAACTGCACCGCGCTGGGCCAGTTACGGATCATCGCCACCTCATAGGCCTGGGCGTCAAACTCGGCGCGCTCAGGATTGAAGGGCAGCCCCCCCGGACCGCGAAGGGCGCCGCCGACGCTGACCCGCACGCTATCAACCACCGCGCCGCTTTCCGACACGGCGATGGGGGTCTGGCTGGTGCGCCAACGCACAGGTCCCTGACCGGGGGCATAGGCTTCCTGGTCAATCAAGGTCTGGATGGGGTCGGGGTCGACGCCAGACCGCTGCGGGGCGAAGGCCGCGTCCATAAGGGCGAAGGCTGAATGGGTGACCTGGGCGGAAGATCGCAGCCGGTCATCGGCGACGGCGTCGGACGCCGCTGCGCCAAAGCCAATGGCGATGATCATTCCAGCCGCGCGATACATGGATCCCTCTCCAGCCCTGCCATGTTGCAGGTTCACATGACACCATTCCATGAAGGCTGAATGTCGTGAAGAGCCTGCCGGTTCCCGCCCTGCGGCCTATGGCTGCGGGCGGGGTGAGGCTGAAACGAAAACAGGCGCCCCCGTTCAGGAGCGCCTGTTCGTCTTGCGATCGCCGCAGCCGCCTATTGGCAGGCCAGGCATTCCTCATAGTCGGTCCGCTCACCCTCGGGCGGAGCCATGGCCGTCAGGCCAAGCTCGGCCACCGCCGCGCCGGCGTGCGAGGCCCGCTGCACGGACTTTGAGCGGAGGTAGTAGAGCGACTTGCATCCCCGCTCCCAGGCCATCCAGTGCAGCATGTGCAGGTCCCACTTATCCACGTCGCCGGGCAGGAAGAGGTTCACCGACTGGGACTGGCAGATGTCGGGGGTGCGATCGGCGGCCAGTTCGACCACCCAGCGCTGATCAATCTCGAAGGCGGTCTTGAAGACATCCTTCTCATCGGCGGTGAGACCGTCGAGGTGCTGCACCGACCCCTCATTCTCCAGAATGGTGTCCCAGACGGCCGGGGTGTTGAGACCCTTTTCCTCGAGCAGGCGCTCCAGATAGGGGTTCCGGACGGCGAAGGTGCCCGACAGGGTCTTGTGCGAATAGATGTTGGCCGGGATGGGCTCGATGCCGGCGCTGGTCCCGCCGCAAATGATCGAGATCGAGGCGGTCGGCGCGATGGCCAGCTTGTGGGAGAAGCGCTCCATGACGCCGCGCTCGGCCGCATCCGGGCAAGGCCCGCGCTCCTCAGCCAGCTTGCGGCTGGCGGCGTCGCAATGGCGGCGCAGGTGCTTGAACAGGCGCATGTTCCAGGATTTGGCGAGCGCGCTCTCGAAGGGCACGTTCTGCGCCTGAAGGAAGGTGTGGAAGCCCATCAGGCCCAGACCCACCGAGCGTTCGCGGATGGCGGCATAGACGGCGTTGTCCATCTCGCCGGGCGCCCGGCTGATGAAGTCCTGCAGCACATTGTCGAGGAAGCGCATCACGTCTTCGATGAAGGTCGGATGGTCGCGCCATTCGAGGAACTTCTCGGCGTTCACCGAGGACAGGCAGCACACCGCGGTCCGGTCCTTGCCCAGGTGGTCGACGCCGGTGTGCAGCATGATCTCCGAGCACAGGTTCGACTGGCGGACCTTGAGCCCCAGCTCGCGCTGATGCTGCGGCATGGAGCGGTTCACAGTGTCGGAGAAGATCAGATAGGGCTCGCCGGTCTGCAGGCGGATCTCGAGGATCTTCTGCCAGAGCGACCGGGCGTCCACCTCGCGGATGACTTCATTGGTCTTGGGCGAGCGCAGGCCAAACATTTCCCCGGCGCGGACAGCCTCCATGAACTCGTCGGAGATGCTGATGCCGTGATGCAGGTTGAGCGACTTGCGGTTGAAGTCGCCGGACGGTTTGCGGATCTCGAGGAACTCCTCGATCTCCGGGTGGTGGACGTCCAGATAGACCGCCGCCGATCCCCGGCGGAGCGAGCCCTGGCTGATGGCCAGGGTCAGGGAATCCATCACGCGGATGAAGGGGATGATGCCGCTGGTCTGGCCAGCACCCTTCACCTTCTCGCCGATGGAGCGGACACCGCCCCAATAGGTGCCGATGCCGCCGCCGTTGGAGGCCAGCGCCACATTCTCGTTCCAGACCCCCTGGATGCCGTCCAGGCTGTCGCTCACCGCGTTCAGGAAGCAGGAGATCGGCAGGCCGCGATCAGCCCCGCCGTTGGACAGGACCGGCGTCGAGGGCATGAACCAGAGGTTGGAGATGTAGTCGTAGATCCGCTGGGCATGGTCGGCGTCGTCGGCGAAGGCCGTGGCCACCCGGGCGAACATGTCCTGATAGGACTCGCCAGCCAGCAGGTAGCGGTCCTCCAGAGTCGTCTTGCCGAAATCGGTGAGCAGGGCGTCGCGGCTGCGATCGACCTCCACCTTTCGGACCAGCTGCAACTGGGGCCGTTCAGCGCGGTTTTGCGCCGCCGAAGCCGCCTCAGAAACCTTCAACATCGCCGCTTCACTGCCGCTCATGGCCAAAACCTATTACTTTCAGGGGCTTCGAGCCCATGCCCGCAAACTGCCCCACCCGCTATATATGGTAGTCGCCCAACCCCTGAGCACCACAATATGTGCCCACAGTGCCTAATGACTCGTCAACGGGGTGCGGCGGTTCGCCCCCAGGGATTTTCGTTAACGAGGTCTTAACGGCAAGGGGCCGGGTGCTGATCCTGCTGGTCTTTCCGGCCCCCCTCCCCCTCAGGGCTCACGAGACTGTGACAATTAGTCCGGGGGCCCGCGCCACCGGCGCATTTTTGCATGGCGCCCGGCTTGTCTTTGCCGGGTCGAGCGCTAAACAAGCCCGGTCATTGGGGAGTAGCCGCCCGTATTTCCAGCGGGGGGCGCGTCAACACACTTGCCGGCGGGGCTTCAGTCCCATGGGCATGGCGCGTCCGGTCAGTCGACTTGGCAAGACCTTTGGCGTTCGCGCGTCGACCATGCGGGGTCGGGGGCGTCGATCGCCATAGGTATGCCGTCCGACCCCGCCGGGACATGACATTGGAAGCCTTCCTCATTTCCACCGGACTGGTGGCGATCGCCGAGATTGGCGACAAGACGCAGCTGCTCGCCCTGTTGCTGGCGGCGCGTTTCCGCAGACCCTGGCCGATCATTGGTGGGATATTCGTCGCCACCCTGGCCAATCACGCCCTGGCCGCGGGCCTCGGCGCGGTGGCGGCGGCCTGGCTGCAGGGCCCGTGGATGCGCTGGGTGCTGGGCGGCCTGTTCCTGGCCTTCGCCGCCTGGGCCCTGATTCCCGACAAGCTGGAGGATGAGGAGGCGCCGAACGCCCGCGCCGGGGCCTCGATCTTCTGGACGACCGCTGTCGCCTTCTTCCTGGTGGAGATGGGCGACAAGACCCAGGTGGCCACCGTCGCCCTGGGGGCTCAGTTTCGGGACGTCGCCCAGGTGGCGGCCGGCACGACGCTCGGCATGATGCTGGCCAATGCGCCGGTGGTGGTGGCGGGCCAGGCTGCGGCCGGACGTCTGCCGCTGAATCTCATTCGCGGCCTGGCGGCGCTGGCCTTCGCCCTCATCGGGCTTTGGATCCTGATCTTCGGCTGACCCCAAACGAAAGGAGCCCGGCCTTGCGGCCGGGCTCCCCATCGATCGACTGATCAGTCGGTTCGAAATCGAGATCAGAAGTTGATGTCGATGGTCGAACGACGGTTCAGAGGCTCTTTCACGCCGTCGCCGGTCGGGACAGCCAGTTGGCTCTCACCCTTCCAGTCGACCTGCAGAGCGCCTTGGTTGACGCCCAGACCGACCAGCTGGTCGGCCACGGCCTTGGCGCGACGTTCCGATAGGCGGACGTTGTACGCCGGCGAGCCGGAGGAGTCGGTGTGACCGATCACGACGACCTGGGTGGCGTTGCCGCCCTGGGCGTAGTTGGCGGCCTCAGAGACCACGGCCTGAGCTTCCGGCGTCAGGATGTACTGATCGAACGGGAAGTAGACCACGAACTGCCGGGCCTCATACGCCGGCGGAGGCGGCGGGGGAGGAGGCGGCGGGGGCGGCGGGGGCGGCGGCGGCGGCGGGGGCGGCGGCGGGGGCGGCGGCGCGGCGAAGGAGTAACGCAGGCCGACGGTCACCGACTGATCGCGGTAGTCGCCAGAGAACACGCCCGGTTGAGCCGAAGCGCTACCGGTGGAAGCGAAGTCGAGGTCCGAACCGCCGAGATAGCGATAGGTCAGGTCGACGTCGAGACGCTCGGTCGCGCGCCAGGCCAGACCGGCCAGCAGCTGGTAGGCCAGAGCCGTGTCATCGTCGTCGATGGTCAGGTTCTGGATCGCCGGATTGGCCGCGGTGAACGGACCATTCATGGTGGCGAACTGGCCGACCACGTCCATCTTGACGTGATTGACGCCGACGCCNNGACTCGATGTCGCCGTTGGGCGAGCCGCAGTTCGGAGCGCCGGCCGTGCGGACCACGCCGGGGGTGCAGAGCCCGGCGAACGAGCCGGGAGCGCCGCGGACGCTGGTGATGTCGCCGGGGCGATAGCCGCCCTCAAGCTCAACGCGCCAGTTGGGGTTCAGGCGATAGCCGAGACGGGCGAAGCCTGCCCAGTCGTCGTCCTGGTTGAATTCCCAATTGTAGGGAGCGCCGCCAGGACCGTTGTTGGACGAACCGGTTTCCAGCCCTTCGGGCCAGTGATAGCCCAGATCCATCGCGCCGTACCAGCCGGCGTCTTGCGCAGACGCGCCCGATGCGGCGAAGACCGCAGCCAGGGCGGCCCCTGCCAGGAGTTTGAATTTCATATTTGAGCCCTCTTCATGCCCTCTGCTGCGGCCATATGACCCAGCAGCGTTATAGCAAGGCCGACGGGATGCGAAAGTGTCGCCAGAGCAACACACCTGCGCAATCCTTCAGCCGATTGATCGAATTTCGCGAGAAAGTCCCGGTCGTCCCCCTCCCTTGGCCCCCCAGCGCGCACACCCGCCAATGGTGGGTGACCTTCCAGGGCTCTCGCCGCCCCTCGGCCGCTGGGCCGACAAACACAACTGTCCAACCCGGCGAGGGCTCTCCCCCCTATCCGCCGAGGCAGGCGCCAGAAACGCGAGATCAGACCTTTAGGGCCTAACCACGCGCCAGGACTGGCGACGGGGCTCTAACGCTGAATAAGGACGGCGGTTCCAAAAAAAGTCCGCCTCAAGATGGCTTCAGCTTTTCCCCGACGATGGGCTCAATGGTGCAGCCCGCAGGAGAAATGCGCTACGTCCTTCTCTCATGAGTGGAGTTGGACCGCTCCGGATGGCTCAGGCCTTGTCCGTCGCCCGGGCCCGCCGCCCCCGTCCGCCGAGGGAATCTGGGCGATTGAGTTCCTGGCGATATTCGTCACGGCGCTCATGGATGGAGGCGATCACCAACCCCATCGGCACGCCGATCTCCACCAGGACCGTCTCGGAGAGCTGAAGACTCGCCTCGACCGTTTCGGGCACGGCGTCGGTGGCGCCCATCTCATAGAGGCGCTTGGCATGGCGCGCATCCCTCGCGCGCGCCACGATGACCAGGTCGGGGCGAATGCGCCGGGCCACGGCCACCACAGTCTCGGCCGCCTCGGGGTTGTCCATGGTCACGACCAGGGCGCGGGCCTCCCCCAGGCCACACCTGAGGAGAAACTCGCTCCGCGCGGCGTCGCCGTAGAAGCAGGGCATCCGATTGCGCCGCGCCTGCTCCACCAGTCTGGGATCACGCTCGGCCGCCACCCAGGTCGCCCCGTGGCGGGTGAGCATGTCGCCGACGAGCTGTCCGACGCGGCCAAAACCGACAATGAGGACGCCGGCGAACTCGTCCGCATCCTCCGGCGCCTCAGCCACCGGGGGCGGCGGCGCGCGGCGAGCCACCTTCTGACCCAGCCAGGCCAGGACCGGAACCATGGCCATGGTCAGGGTGGCCGAAACAATGACGAACTCGCCAACCTCGCGGGGGACGACCCCAAGCCCCATGGCCTGGTCGAGAATCACGAAGGCGAACTCACCCCCGGCCGCCAGGGGCAGAGCGATCTCTATGGCGCCCAGCCGGGTCATGCCGGTGAACCGCGCCAGGGCGAAGATCACCGCCCCCTTGACCAGCAGAAGGCCCGCCGCCAGGGCCAGCACCTCCAGGGGACGGGCAGCGACAAGCGACAGATTGAGGCCAATACCCACCGACAGGAAAAAGAGCCCCAGAAGCAGGCCCTTGAACGGCTCGATCGTGACCTCGACCTCGTGGCGGAACTCCGTCTCAGCCAGCAGCAGGCCGGCGATAAAGGCGCCCAGCGCCATGGACAGCCCGGTTACGGCGCTGACCAGACCCGCACCGATGACCACCAGCAGGCAGGCGGCCATGAACAGCTCTTCGCTCTTGGCCCGGGCCACCGAACGCAGGAGCGGCCGCAGCATCAGACGTCCGAAAGCCACCAGGCCGATCATGCCCAGAACCGCCGGCGCGAAGGCCAGCAGGAGCTTTGGCGACAACTCCTCGCCCCCCCGGGCGCCGAGGACCGCCAGGGTGACCAGGATCGGCGCCACCGCCAGGTCCTGGAACAGCAGAATGGAGAAGGTGGCGCGGCCGGTGGTGGAATGGTGCCGACGCTGCTCAATCAGCACCGGCATGACGATGGCGGTGGAGGACAGGGCGAGCGCCGCCCCGATCGCCGCCGCCGGGGCCACCTCCATGCCAAACAGCATGGCCAGGGCCGCCAGGATGACCAGGCTGATCCCGACCTGTCCGGCGCCGAGGCCAAACACCAGCCGACGCATCAGGCGCAACCGCTCCCAGGACAGCTCCAGGCCGATCATGAAGAGCAGGAAGACGACCCCCAGCTCGGCCAGGGTGGCGATGTCGTCGGGGTTGCCCACCGTGAAATAGGCCACCCAGGGGGCGAACTCCCCGAACCTGGCCAGGCCGAACGGGCCAAGGGCGACGCCGGCCAGGATGAAGCCCAGGATCGGACTGATCTTCCAACGCCGAAACAGGGGCACGACAACGCCGGCTGTGGCCAGGAACAGAACGATATCCTTGTAGCCCTCCGCCGATCCGTGTCCGTCCATGCCGTCCCCCGCAAGCTTCCCGGCTGGTTATGGCAGGCGTCGCGGCCTGGGAGAACCTTCGCGGCTCCCGCTGCGCGAGCTTACCCAGACGAACGCTCCGGCGAAGTTGACTCGACGCAGAGCCGTCCTCTTTATGCCCCGCATATTTTAAAGATGGAGGACGTCCTGTGGAGGTTTGGAATTACGCCAACCTGTGGGAATCGGTCGCGCGCGCGACACCGACCCGGCCAGCGCTCATTCACGGGGCGCAGGTGCTCACCTGGGAGCAATTTGACCGTCGGGCCAACGCCCTCGCCCGCCAGTTGGTCGAGAAGGGCCTGAGCCACCAGTCCAAGGTAGCCGCCTATCTCTATAACGGGCCAGAGTACATCGAGACCTACTATGCGGCGTTCAAGGCGGGCCTGGTCCCCTTCAACACCAATTACCGCTACAGCGGCGATGAGCTGATCTATCTGTTCGACAACGCCGACGCCGAGGCCGTGGTCTTTCACGCCTCCTTCGCCGAGACCGCCGCCTCTGTCCGCGAGCGCCTGCCCAAGGTGAAAGCCTGGATCGCTGTCGCCGAAGAGGGCTTCCCGGTTCCCGACTGGGCCGAGGACTATGACGCCATTGTCGCTGGCGATGGCGCGCGATTCGAAGCCGCTTGGGGCCGCTCGGCCGACGACCTGCTCTTTATGTACACCGGCGGCACCACCGGCATGCCCAAGGGCGTGATGTGGCGCCAGGAGGACCTGTTCAAGGGCCTCGGCGGCGGCGCCAATCTGCTGCTTGGCCTGCCGCCCCTGGAGACCGTTGAAGAGGCCGGCGCCCGCGCCAAGGCCACCGCCGTCTCCCCCGAACCCCAGGCGATCACAATTCCGGTCGCCCCCCTGATGCACGCCACCGGCCAGTTCATTTCCTTTGGCCTGCTGATCAGCGGAGGCGCCATCGCCACCATGCCCTCGCGCAAGTTCGATCCCGCAGTCCTGTTCGACGAGGTCGAGCGCCTGGGCGTCAGCAGCCTGATCATTGTCGGCCTGGCCTTCGCCGCCCCGATGCTGGAATGCCTGGAGGCCAATCCCGGTCGCTGGACCATGCCCAGCCTCAAGCGCATCGTTTCCTCCGGCACCATGTGGTCGGCGGAAAACAAGGAGGGCCTGCTCAAGCACCTGCCCAACATCATGCTGATGGACAGCCTGGGCTCTTCCGAAGCCCTGGGCCTGGCCTCTTCGGCCTCGGGCGGCGGCGTCTCGGCGGCGACGGCCAAGTTCGCCACCGGCCCCAATGCGGCGGTCTTCACCGAGGACGGTCGCCGGGTGGCGCCGGGCTCGGGCGAGCGCGGCCTGGTGGCCGTGGGCGGCCACACGCCCCTCGGCTACTACAAGGATGAGGAAAAGTCGGCCAAGACCTTCCGCATCTTCGAGGGCCAGCGTTGGTCCGTGCCCGGCGACTGGGCCACGGTGGAGGCCGACGGCGCCATCACCCTGCTCGGCCGCGGCAGCCAGGTGATCAACACCGGCGGCGAAAAGGTCTTCCCCGAAGAGGTGGAAGAATCCCTCAAGCGCTTCCCCGGCGTGCGTGACGCCGCCGTCGTCGGCCTGCCCGATCCGCGATTCGGCGAGCGGATCTGTGCGGTGGTGGATGTGGCGGGCGGCGCCGAGCCCTCCTTGGCCGACCTGCAGGCGCATGTGAAATCGAACCTGGCCGACTACAAGGTTCCCCGGGACCTGGTGTTTGCTCCGGTGATGCGCGCGCCCAATGGCAAGCTGGACTACAAGTCCGTGCGAGCCCAGGCCCTGGAGGCTCTGGGGGCCAAGGCCTGACCCCCGCCAGGGACTTAACAAAAATGTAATGAGCGATTGAGGGTCTGGGCGGGGCATGTTCGCCCCCATCCCAGACCCTTGAAGGCTGATCATTGCACATGAAGACCCTCTGGTTCAGCGCCGCTGCGGCGGCCGCCCTGATCACCGCCACGGCTCCGGCCGAGGCCCGCGACTGGCGCCCCGTTCACCTGCCGAGCGCCGCGCCCACTCCAGCGGGCGGCGACGCCACCCAGGCCCAGCGCATGGGAACCTGGGGTTTTGACCGCACCGGGATGAACCCCTCCGTCCGCCCCGGCGCCGACTTTTTCCTGCATGCCAACGGCGCCTATGTGGACGCCCTGGAGATCCCCGCCGACCGTTCGCGGTTTGGCACCTTCGACGCCCTGCATGAGCTCTCTGTGGAGCGGATGCGGGTGGTGCTGGAGCGCTCGGCCGCTGACGCAGCGGCTGCGGGCGACGAGGCCCTGATCGGCGCCTTCTATCGCAGCTTCATGGATGAGGCCTCCGTGGACGCCCTGGGCGCCAAACCCCTGGCGGACGATCTCGCAAAGATCCGCGCGGCCGATAGCGACGCCGCCCTCGTGCGCCTGATGGGCGAGACCATGAAGGGGTTCGGCGGCTCGATCTTCAGCGCCTATGTCTATGACGACGCCAAGGACCCCGAGCGCTACACCGTCTATCTGGGCCAGGCCGGCATCGGCATGCCCGACCGCGACTATTATCTGGACGAGCGGTTCGCTGAGCAGAAGGCCAAGTACCAGGCCTATGTGACCCAGCTGCTCACCCTGGCTGGCTGGGCCGAACCCGAGGCCAACGCCAAGGCCATCGTCGAGATGGAGACTAAAATCGCCGAGGTCTCCTGGGTGCGAGCCGATCGCCGGGACGACGACAAGACCTACAACCCCTATACGGTGGCCGAGCTGTCGGCCTTCGCACCCGCCTTCCCCTGGACCGCCTTCCTGGAGGGCGCCGATCTGCAAGGGGCGACTAAGCTGGTCGCGGCCGAAAACACCGCCTTCCCGAAGATCGCCGAAATCTACGCTGAGACCCCGCTCTCAGTGCGCCAAGCCTGGGCGGCCTATACCCTGACCGATCAGGCCGCGCCCTATCTGTCCAAGGCCTTTGTCCAGGCTCGTCATGAGTTCCGGGAAAAGACCCTGTCGGGCCAGCCGGAGCAGCGGCCCCGCTGGAAGCGGGCGGTGAGCCTGGTGGACTCCCAGGCGGGCGAGGCGCTGGGCCGGCTCTATGTGGCCGACTACTTCCCGCCTGAGAGCAAGGCCAAGATGGAAGCCCTGGTGGGTGACATCAAGGCGGCCATGGAGGCCCGCCTCAAGGGCCTGACCTGGATGGGCGATGAGACCAAGACCAAGGCCCTGGAGAAGCTGTCCAAGTTCACCGTCAAGATCGGCTATCCTGAGGAGTGGCGCGACTACAGCGGCCTGGAGATCCGCCCGGACGACCTCTATGGCAATGTCCAGCGGGCCTCGGCCTTCGACTGGGCCTTCCGGGTCGGCCGGCTGGACGAGCCGGTGGATGACAAGGAGTGGGGCATGACGCCCCCCACCGTGAACGCCTATTACAGCCCGACCAAGAACCAGATCGTCTTCCCGGCCGCCATCCTGCAGCCGCCCTTCTTCGACCCCGACGCCGATCCGGCCATCAACTATGGGGGCATCGGCGGGGTGATCGGCCACGAGATCACCCATGGCTTCGATGACCAGGGGCGCAAGTCCGACGGCGACGGCAAGCTGACCGACTGGTGGACCGCCGAGGACGCGGAGAAGTTCAACGCCCAGGCTCAGAAACTTGGCGCACAATATTCGGCCATCGAGCCGATCCCAGGCCTGCCGATCAATGGCCAGTTGAGCATGGGCGAGAACATCGCCGACCTGGGCGGCGTGCTGCTGGCCCTCGACGCCTACAACCTGTCGCTGGACGGCAAGCCGGCGCCGGTGATCGACGGCTTCACGGGTGAACAGCGAGTCTTCCTGGGCTGGGCGCAGGTCTGGAGGGGCAAGTATCGCGAGGACGCCCTGCGCCGCCAACTGGTCGCTGGCCCGCATTCTCCGCCCCACTACCGGGTGAATGTGCCGATCACCAACATCGACGCCTGGTACGACGCCTTTGGCGTCAGCCCGGAAGACCCGATGTATGTGGCCCCCGACGCGCGGGTCCGCATCTGGTGAGCCAAGGTGGGGCGGGCCAGACGGCTCGCCCCATTTTTGACATTGCCGTCAATATTATCTGAAGCTGGAAAAGAAATGGCCCGTTGCGGGGGATAATCGCAACGGGCCTGTTCTTATTGTGAGCTGCCGCTCATTTTTAGAGGGCGTTTCCTCCCCGAAACGCCGGGAGACTTCAGGACTTAAGCCGCCGTCTTGTCTCTCGCCAGGTGAGAAAACGGCAATTTCATGCCCGAGTCAATGCGACAATTCCACGAACGGGCCAGTTTCCCCTCTGTTTTCCGAGATTTCCGCGAAAATCGGCTCACGTCCTCGGCATAATTGACTCTTGCGTCAATTGTGCCCCAGAGCGGCCTGCAATTGGGTCCATCCCGGGGAGTCTGTTTCAAAGACGAAATCCGGCTGCGCCGCGGTCACCGGGCCGAGACCGGCCCGCGACAGGTCTCGGCCAGCGTCGGCCACCGCGTCGGCGGCGACGAGCAGTCCATTGGGCCGGCGGGAGGCGCCCCGGGCGACCAGGGACTCTACAACGGCCTCGGCCTGCGGGTTTTGCAGTTCGGGCCAGATGAGGGTGGCGCTGCGGCGGGCCGCCGCGCGGGCCTCCACCTGACGCAGGAGGGCTTCAGCCGCGGCCATCTGGTCCGGAGTCCACTGCGCCCGAAGGCTGGCGGCCAGTTGGGCCTGGCTCTTCAGAATCACCCCATCGTCCAGCACCTTGAGGCCGTTGGCCTCCAGGGTCGCGCCCGTGGTGGTGATATCCACCACCAGCTCGGCGGCGCCGGCGGCGGGCGCGCCTTCGGTGGCGCCTCCGGACTCCACGATCCGGTAGTCCACCAGACCGTGCCGGGCGAAAAACGCCCGGGTCTGCAGGATGTATTTGGTGGCCACGCGGATTCGCCGGCCGGTACGGGCGAGGATGTCGTGGGCCACCTCCTCCAGGTCAGCCATGGTGGCCACGTCCAGCCAGCTCTTGGGCGTCGCCACGACCAGATCGGCGCGGCCAAAGCCCAGGGGGCGCAGCAGCAGCGCCCGGGCCGACAGGTCGCCGGGCCGCTCGCGCATCAGATCCTCGCCCGTGACCCCCAGATGCACTTCGCCAGCGTCCAGGGCCTCGGCGATGTCGCCGGCCGAGAGCAACCGCACCTGGGCGCCGTCCAGCCCCTTGAGCCGGCCGCTATAGCCCCGTGCGCCGCCGTCAGCCTCGAGTTTGAGAGCGCAGTCGGCGAGCCAGGTCTCCACCTGCTCCTTCAACCGGCCCTTGGAGGGCAGGGCGATGATCAGCGGTGAGTCCATCAGACTTCTCCCTGTTCAAAGGCGCGCCAGGGCCGAACCATGCAGCCGACCGCCCGCCCCTGCGCGGTTCCGCCCAGACGCGACAGCAGGCCGTCATAACGCCCGCCCGCAGCCACGGGCCGGTCAGCGCCCAGGGCCTCGCTGCGGACTTCGAAGGTCACACCATCATAGTAGTCGAAGGCCTGACCCACGCCGGGTGAGAACCTTAAGGCAGCGTCTGGAACGCCAAGGTCGGCCAGCCGCGACAGGCGCTGGTCCCAGGCGGCGATGGCCGTATCCAGGGTCTCGCTGGCCGGGCCAGCCAGGGCGCGTACCTGGTTCAGGGCCGCCCGCGGCGCGCCGTCTATGGCGCGGAAGGCCGCCACAGCCTCAGCCTGGGCCTCGGTCAAGGCCGGGGTCCTGCGGGCATGCGCCTTGGCCACCAGACGCTCGGCGATCTCCGCCGGACCGCGGCCGCCGACGGGGGCGACCCCGGCCAGGCTCCAGACCTCACGCAACAGGCTGGCGGCGCCTTCGCCCGGCAGGTCGGCCAGCAGGTCCGCC
Source organism: Caulobacteraceae bacterium UBA6225 (assembly GCA_002441055.1). GTDB lineage: Bacteria > Pseudomonadota > Alphaproteobacteria > Caulobacterales > Caulobacteraceae > Phenylobacterium. Next base: position 18,656 of record DJWR01000152.1, read on the forward strand.
AACTGACCGCCGCCGGCCGCCTCGGCCGCGCCCTGGCCGGCCCGGGTCAGTTCAGCCTGGATGAGCCGAGGACGCTTGGCGATGCGGATGAGGCGCGCCGCCAGGATCGGCGCCAGGTCGAGGCTTTCCACAAAGGCCGCAAACAGGGCCGCATCCCCCAGCCAAAGGGTCAGGTCTTTCCGTCCCCCCGCGCAGGCTGACCGCCAGGCCAGAGCCGCCACTTCGATATCGGCCAGGGCCGCTGAGGCGCCGGGCGGGTCAAACCGTTCAAGCCCGAGCTGCAGGAATTCCTCGGAGCGGCCGGTGTGCTCGGGCGCGGCCCGAAAGGCCTTGCCCTGGTAGAAGTAGAGCCCCTCGGCGGCGCCGGACTCGATGTGGCTGCGGGCCACCGGCGCGGTGAAATCCGGGCGCAGGCAGGCCTCGGCCCCGCCCTCGGCCTGGACGACGAACAGTCGCGAACGCAGGCCCTCGCCGGCCAGATCGAGGATCAGGTTCAGGGGCTGCACCAGGGGCACGTCGGCGAGGCTCGCGCCCAGGCCGTCAAAGGGCGCGCGGATGGCGGCCAGGACCGCCGGCGGCAGGGTCGGCTCAACCCGCATCAGCCACCCCTCACGATCTTGGCCACCGTCGCCACCAGTTCAGTGCGGGGGCAGTTGATCTGGCCGGGGCGCTGCTCGCGCCACTGGCTGTTGTCGGTGATCCCGGCGGCGAGCTCACGGCCGAGGTCGAGATCCTTGATGGTCACGGTTCCGGCGGCGATCTCGTCCCCGCCCAGGATGACGGCGGCCGGCGCCAGGCGACGGTCGGCGTACTTCATCTGGGCCTTCATGCCTGAGGATCCCAGATAGACCTCCGCAGCGATCCCGGCGGCGCGCAGTTCGCCGGCTGCAGCGAAATAGTGAGCCATGTCGTCCTGGCTAAACGCGATGACCACCACAGGTCCGCGGACGTCGGCGGCCATGTCCCGGCCCGCCGCTCGCAGGGCCGAGGCCAGGCGCGAGACGCCGAAGGAGAAACCTGTAGCCGGCACGGTCTGGCCGGTGAAGCGGGCGACAAGGTCATCATAGCGCCCGCCGCCGCCGATGGAGCCGAAGCGGACCGCGTGGCCCTTCTCGTCGGTGGTCTCCAGCAGCAGCTCGGCCTCGAAGACCGCGCCGGTGTAGTATTCCAGACCCCGGACGATGGCCGGCTCGAAGACGGCCTGGGCTTCGGACACCCCCAGGCTCTTCAGCGCCCCGTCGATGGCGGCGAGTTCGGCGAGCCCCGCATCGCCCTCGGCCGACCCGCCGATGATGTCGGCGAGACGGGCGAGCACGCTGGAGCGATCCCCGCCGCCGGCCGCCGTGAAGGCCAGCACAGCCTCAGCCGCCGCCGCATTCAGCCCCGCCCCCTTGGTGAAGGCGCCGGACTCGTCCTTGCGCCCTTCGCCCAGCAGCAGCCGGACCCCGTCGGGGCCCAGGCGGTCGAGCTTGTCCACCGCCCGCAGCACGCCCAGCTTCTGCCGTTCGTCGCTGACGCCCGCTGTGGCCAGCAGACCGTTGAGCAGCTTGCGGTTGTTGATGCGGATGACCGCAGAGCCTGTTGGCAGGCCCGCCGCAGCCAGGCCCTCGGCGGCCATGGCGATGATCTCCGCGTCGGCTTCGGGCCGGGCCGAACCCACCGTGTCGGCGTCGCACTGCGTGAACTCGCGGAAGCGGCCGGGGCCGGGCTTTTCGTTGCGCCAGACCGGACCGAAGGCGTAGCGACGGAACGGCTTGGGCAGGGTCTCCCAGTTCTGGGCGGCGAAGCGGGCCAGGGGCGCGGTCAGGTCGTAGCGCAGGGCCATCCACTGCTCGTCATCGTCCTGCAGGGCGAAGACGCCCTCATTGGGACGGTCGGCGTCGGGCAGGAACTTGCCGAGCGCATCGGCATATTCGAAGGCGCCGGTGTCGAGCGCCTCGAAGCCATAGCGTTCATAGACCGCCGAGACGGCGGTGAGGATCTGGCGCTCGGCCACCAGGTCGCGGGCGCGGCGGTCCATGAAGCCGCGCGGGCTGCGCGCCTCCGGGCGGATGGGGGCGGTCTCGTCGGTCATGGGGCGCGCTTAAATGAAGGAGCCGGACGCCACAAGGCGGCGGCGGGCTCTGGCGAAGGTGAGAAAGGCGTTCGGTGTCATACGTCGCTCCGAAGGTCATGGGCGCGACGGACGGGGATATCCAGCGGCGAGCCCCGTCCGCTGCGGGGCTCGAGCCGTGGTCGTCGTCCTGAACTCAGGCCGCGCAACCCCGCCCGATCCCGCAGGAGATCGGATGGTGGTGGTGGCCGTGATGGCGCAGGGCGAAGGTCATGGGCGGCCCTATAGCCGAGGCGCGGGCGCAAGGCCAGCCTTCACCCCGCCCCCCGCAGCCTGGCGATCAGGGCGGCGGTGGAAGGATCGTGGGACCGTGGGGCGTCACCCTGCAGGTCCTCAAGGATGCGGCCAGCCAGGGTCTTACCCAGCTCCACGCCCCACTGGTCGAAGCTGTTGATCCCCCAGAGCACCCCCTCGACGAAGGTCTTGTGCTCATAGAGCGCGATCAGCGCGCCCAGGATCTGCGGCGTCAGGGCCTGCATGAGGATGAAGCTGGTGGGACGGTCGCCGGGGAAGGTCTTCTGCGGCGCCAGGATATCGATTTCCTCAGGCGAGCGGCCGTCAGCCGCCAGACTTTTGCGAACCTCGGCCTCGCTGCGGCCGACCATGAGCGCCTCGGCCTGGGCCAGCGCATTGGCCAGCAGCTTGGTCTGGGAGTCCGGATGGCCGTCCGCGCTCTGCGCCACCGCCAGGATATCGGCGGGGATGATGTCGCTGCCCTGGTGCATCAGCTGGAAGAAGGCGTGCTGCACATTGGCGCCGGCGTCGCCGAACACGGTCGTCGCCGTGGCCTGAGCCACCGGCCGGCCATCGGCGCGCACCCGCTTGCCGTTGGATTCCATCTCCAGCTGCTGCAGAAAGTTGGGCAACAGCCGCAGGCGCTGGGCATAGGGCACCACGGCGCGCACCGGCCGATCCATGGCATTGCGGTTAAAAACATGGGCGAGCGCCAGCAGCACCGGCGCGTTGGTCTCCAGCGGCGCCTGGCGGAAATGGTCGTCCATGGCCGCAGCCCCGGCCAGCAGAGCCTCGAAGGCCTCAGGACCAAGGGCGATGGCGCAGGACAGGCCTACCGCCGACCAGATCGAATAGCGCCCGCCGACCCAGTCGCGGAACCCGAAAATCTGGTCGGGGCGGACGCCGAAGGCCTGGGCCACGTCCGGCGCGGCTGAAACCGCCACCAGATGGGCGTCGGCGGCCTCGCCCAGGGCCTCGCGCAGCCAGGTGCGGGCGATGGCGGCGTTGGCCATGGTCTCTTGGGTGGTGAAGGTCTTGGAGACCACCACCACCAGGGTTCGGGCCGGATCAAGACCGGCCAGGGCCAGGGTGATCTCGGCGGGATCCACATTGGCGGCGAAGCGCAGGTCGATCTGGGGGCTTGGCGCGCGCAGGGCCTCCCAGACCAGGCGGGGCCCGAAGTCCGAGCCGCCGATGCCAATATGCACCACCGAGGAAAAGGACTGGCCCGTGGCGCCTTTACGCGCGCCTGATCTGATGGCGCGGGCGAAGTCGGCCACGGCGGCCCGAACAGCCTCCACCTCGGCTGAGACGGGCTCCCCCAGGGCGGAAAAGGCCGCGCCGGCCGGCGCGCGAAGCGCCATGTGCAGGGCCGCCCGGCCCTCAGACGGGTTGACCATCTCGCCGGCGAACAGGCGCTCACGGGCGCCTTCGATCTCTGCGGCCCGGACGAGATCAAGCGCCAGGCCAAGATCCTTGGCCGACCACGGCTGTTTGGAAAGGTCGAGGTAGAGACCGCAGGCCTCCAGGCTGAGGCGGTCGAGCCGGTCAGGTTCGGCGTCGAACAGGCCTGCAATGGGGCGGGCCGCGGCGGCGGCTCCAGCAGCCCGCAGGCGCCGCCAGGCGGCCTGATGATCAGACATGGTTCATCCCCCATTCAACGGGCGCCATACAAGCCGACTGTACGGGCCCGGGCAAAGCCGGTTAGCAAAAGCCCAGCGTCCCGTCTTCGTTCCGCCGTCAAATGTGGGCCTGATCGGCCCAGTTTGCGCCAGGAGGCCATACCATGCCCTGCGCCGCCCTCGCCCTATCGACCCTGCTCTGGATGACCGCTGGCCCCGCGCCAGCCCAGGCCGAGCCGCCAATGCCGCCCCCCGCCGTCGCCCTGGAGCCCCTGTTCGCCGAGATCGTCGGCCGGGCCGGCGCCCTGAAGGCCGAGGCCGAGACCATGCGCCAGACGCAGGCGCCGACCACCGAAGCCTTCAAGACCGGTATCGCCGATCTGGCCGCCCTGGACATGAAGGGCCAGCAGATCGTGCGCGACCGGGGCAATGACGGGGACCTGGCCTGCATCCTGCGCGGGATCGCCGAGGACCTGCCGGTGAAGCTCGCGGCCCTGCAACTGGCCAGCGATGCGGGCGCCCGCGACAGCGCCCTGCGGGAGCTGATCTATCTCTTGAACGACAATGTGGAGGTGCTGGTCGCCCCGCCCGGCCCGGCGTCTGGAATCCCGACCGGCGAGGCGACCTGACGCTTTAGTACTTCACGCTGCAGCCGTAGGGGGCGGAGACCGGGCGGGCGACGGCGCGGCCGGCCTTGAGGTCATCGAGCGCGGCGACGACGAAGTTGGTCGCGCCCTTGAGGCTCGCCGGGTCGGCGCTGTTCTTGTCGTCGATACCGCCCATATAGACGAGCGTCCCGGCCGGATTGACCACATACATGTGCGGCGTGGTCTTGGCGCCATAGGCGCGGCCCACATCACCCTTGGGGTCCAGCAGGATGGCGCTCGGCGCCGCGCCGGATGCGGTCTTCCAGGCGTTGGCCTGGGCGGCGGTCTTGTAGCCCTGTTTGCCTGGGGCCGAGGAGATGACGCTCAGCCAGACGACGCCGTCCCCGGCCGCACGCTTCTGCAGGCTCTGCATGGCGCCGCCATTGTAGTGCTTCTGGACATAGGGGCAGCCCTCATTGGTCCATTCCAGCACCACCGTCTTACCGCGAAATTCCGCCAGGGTCCGGGTCTTGCCATTGGAGTCCACCGCGCTGAAGGCGGGGGCGGGCTTGCCGATGGCTGGGGCGGCCAGGGCCGGGGCCGCGACCAGGGCCGCCAGGGCGGCGATCCCGGCGAGGATCGGGCGGCGGGGGAAGGATGGCGTCGTCATAGGCGTCTCCTGCGGTTTGATGGCGGCGATGAGGAACGGAAACTCAGCCGGCGGCGGCCTCCAGGGCGCGGACCACCAGACCTTCGGTGAGAATCTGCGGCAGGATCACCGGCTCGGCGCCGGCGCGGTCATAGACCAGATAGAGGGGCACGCCGGCGCGACCATGGCGGGCGAGCTCGGCGGCGATCACCTCATCCTTCCGGGTCCAGTCGCCCTTCAGATAGACGGCTCCGGTTTCGGCCAGGGCCTCGGCGACCCCTTCGCGCGCCAGGGCGACCTGCTCGTTCACCTGGCAGGTGACGCACCAGGCGGCCGTAAAGTTGACGAAGACCGGCGTCCCCTGGGCCCGCAGTTCGGCCAGGCGCTGGGCGCTGTAGGGTTCGTAGGGCAGTTCCGCAACGGCGCCGCTCGCCTCGGGGCCAGCGATCGCAGCGCTCTGATAGGCGGGGATCAGGGCCGAAAGCACGGCGAGCGCCCCCAGGACCGCGGCCCCGCCACGAAGGGCCAGCGCCTGCGACCGCCCCTGGGACAGGCCGTAGAGCCAGGCCGCCAGGGCCAGGACGATGGCGGCGGCCAGAAGCCGGGCCTGGCCCATGGGACCGGCCTGCAAGGTGAGCACCCACAGCAGCCAGGCCGCGGCGCCGTACATGGGGAAGGCCAGCACCTTGCGGAGATGATCCATCCAGGGGCCAGGCCTGGGCAACTTGGCCAGGAGACCCGGCGCGAAGGCGACGGCCACGAAGGGGGCGGCGAACCCGATGCCTAAGGCGGCGAAGACCAGCAGGGCGGCCGCCGCCGGCTGGGTGAGCGCCCAACCCAGGGCCGGGGCCATGAAGGGGGCCGTGCAGGGCGCGGCGACCACCACCGCCAGCACCCCGGTGAAGAAGGCGCCGGCCAGACCGCCCCGGGAGGCCAAGCCCGAGCCGACCCCTTGCAGGGAGGTCCCGATCTCGAACACGCCAGACAGGTTCAGCGCCACGGCCAGCATCAGCAGGCAAAGGGCGGCCACCACTGGCGGCGACTGGAGCTGGAAGCCCCAGCCCACCGCCGCGCCGGCCGCCTGGGCGGCGATCAGCGCGCCGGCCAGCGCCAAGAAGGTGACCAGGACGCCGGCCAGGAAGGCCAGGCCCTGGCGTCTGGCGCCCTGGGCCTCATGGGCGTGACCGGCGAGGCTGGCGGCCTTCATGGCCAGGATGGGGAAGACGCAGGGCATCAGGTTGAGGATCAGCCCGCCCAGGACGGCGAAGGCCAGGGCGAGCGGCAGGCCGAGCCCCGCCGCAGACAGGCCGCCGGACCGGGCGGCCGGGGGACCGAGACCGGACGCCTCCGGCGAGAGCGGACCGGCCTGGGCCTCGATCTCGTAATAGGCGTCTCCCGCCTTCAGCACTCCGGCCATCACCTGGGGCGGCTCGGGGCCCTGGAAGGCGTAGCTGGGGGTCAGGCCAAGCGTCAGGCCCTGCGGCCCGCGCTCGATCGCCTGGGGCGCGGCATGGTCGATGACCGCCCCGTCGAAGGGGAAGAAGTAGCTGCCGGCCAGGTCGGCGTCTGTGAGCGGCGCGCCGGTCACCGCCAACCGGAGGCCCTGGTCGTTGTTCTCGAAGGTCGCGGTGAGGTCGGCCTTGCGCGGCGCGGCCTCCAGAGCCCGGGCGATGGGGGCGGCCCAGCGGCCCGAGGGCTGGGCGGCCTGCGCCTGCACCGTCAGGGTCAGCTCCAGTAGGGCGTCTTCGGGAATGCAGATCTCTTCGCAGACCAGGAAGGCGGCGGCGGCCTTCAGCGTCACGGTCTGGCCCACCGGGGCGTTGGCCGGCGCGGTGAGCGTCATGGGCAGGATCACCTCGCCCGAATAGCCGTAGTTCACCAGGGGGCCGGCGGGCTGGGGCTCGGGCGGCTGCCAGACGAAGTCTCCGGCGCTCCAGCCCGCAGGCAGGGTCCAGGCGATCTTGGTCGCCTCCCCAGAGTCGCCTGGATTGCGCCAGTAGGTGTGCCAGCCCTTGTCGATCTCCTGGCGCAGGGCGACCTGGATCGTCTGACCCGGTGCGATGGCCTGCGTCTGGGCGATCAGTTCGGCCTTCAGATGGCCGGTGTCCACCGGCGCGGCCTGGGCCGCAGGCGCGACAAGGGCCACGAGCGCAAGGAGCAGACCGGCGAAGCGTAGGTTCATCAGAGGGTCCGTGCCTGTTTGGGGTCGGCGCAATATGGGGCCAGATGGGCGCGGCCCGCAAACCTGCGATTCGCGAGCCCCGTCCCTTTCGCCTTTACGGGGTTTGGGGCTGGATGGTTTCATCGCGGGTCAGCAGAGGGGCGGCCATGCCGGGGTCATTCGACGATATCGAAATCGGACAGGTGGTGGCGCTGGGCGCCGCGGCGGTGGACGCCCGGGCGCTGGAGGCCTTCATCACCGCCTTCACCCCAGGCTGGAGCGCCGATCGGGGGGCGCCCGACGCCATGGTGTTCGCCATCTGGGCGCGGCTGGATGGTCAGGCCGCCGTGGGCTGGCCGCAGACCAAGCGGCTGGGGGTCGACGCCCTGCGCTGGGTGCGCAATCCACCGCCCGGCGAGTTGCTGCGCGCCCGGATGACCATCATGGGCAAGGATCCGGTGGGCGAGGGCAAGGGCATCATCATCGCCCAGCATGACCTGCTGGACGAAGCGGGACGGCTGGTCTTTTCCTGCCTGACCCGCAGCATCTTCTCCCGATAGGCGCCACGGGGCGCCCACCGGGAGAGACCTAAGGTCGAACTAGGCGTTCGCGGCTTCGGGCGCCTGGTTCTGCAGCTGCATCTGGCGGTTCATCGACAGGGCGACCAGACGGTCCCACTGAGCCAGCGAGATCAGGTGGGCGTAGATCAGGTTCAGGGCGCCCGACTGACGCAGGTCCATGAACTTGTCCGTCGGCAGGGCGCGCAGGCGCTCCTCGGAGACACCGAAATAATCGGCCAGTTTCTGAGGTTCAGCCGGGGTGCCGTCCTCATTCACCGGCGTGTAGAAGGCCTCCTTGGCCTCGAACAGGTCCAGAGCCTTGAGCAGCTGGACGAAGCTCTGAGTCTTCTGGCGCTCCATCTCGTAGTCGTTGCAGAACTTCAGGCAGTTCTGGGTGTACTCGGTGGGCTCGCCCTTTTCGTCAAAGAAGGGCAGCTCCGGGTCGGATTCGGCGAAGAAGGCCGCCGAGCGGTCGACGCAGAGGATCGACTGGCCAGCCTTGGAGTCATTGGCGAAGACGAAGGGGTAGCGACGGACATAGGCCGGCACATAGACCCCGGCGTCGAACACGCCATTGGGCAGGACGAAGATGTTTTCGTCGTGGTTCAGGCCCATCACCTGCAGGGGGGTCTTTTCCTCGCCCACGAAGATGATCGGACCGTTGAGCACGGCCAGCTGGAACTCTGACGCCGTCAGGGGCACCAGATTGTGCTTGGCGGCGAAGTTGAAGGGCCCGTCGATGCGCTTGACGCCCATACCCTTATGGGTGGTCGGATTCAGCGGCTCGGGCTGGTTGTAATAGAGAACATTGCCAGTCAGTTGGCCCGGGGCCGATGGGGTCGTCTCGGTCATCAGAAACCTTCAAGAATTCGGGGGCCCGACGGGGCCCGAAAGGCCCACGCGCGGAGCGGTCGGGCGCTTCTAGCCGATCAGGGCAAGGGCGGCAAATACCAGGAGGGATGCTTGCGTCTCGGGCGCTCTGCCGGTTCAATCATCCCCATAGAAGAGCAGCCCCATCCTTGAACGGGCTCCGGAGGAACATTTCAACATGCCTATCTTTTATCCCGACATTCTCGACCAGCGTACGCCGGCCCGAACCTTCACCTATGGCGACAAGGACGTGATGCTCTACGCCCTGGGCGTAGGCATGGGCCAGGACCCCATGAACGAGACGGAGCTTCCCTTCGTCTATGAGAAGAACCTGAAGGTCATTCCCACCGCGGCCACCGTTCTGGCCGCAGGCGCCCGGGCCTCCGCCAATGCCGGCCCCGCCCCGCAGATGCCCGAGGGCCACCGTCCCAGCCAGATCAATTTCCTGATGGTCGTCCATGGCGAGCAGAAGGTGGAGTTGCACAAGCCCCTGCCGACCAAGGGGACCTTCACCGTCGAGGGCCGCACGGTCGGCGCCTATGACAAGGGCAAGGACAAGGGCGCGGTCGTCATCAACGAATCGGTCTGGACCGACGAGAACGGCGAGAAGGTCGCCACCCTGACCTCGTCGACCTTCGCCCGCGGCGACGGCGGCTTTGGCGGTCCCGCTGAAGGTGCACCGGAACCCCACAAGGTGCCTGAGCGCGCGCCGGACATGTCGGTGGACTTCACCACCCGTGAGGACCAGGCCCTGCTCTATCGCCTGAACGGCGACCGCAACCCGCTGCATTCGGACCCCGATTCGGCCAAGCGCTCGGGCTTCCCGCGGCCGATCCTACATGGCCTGTGCACCTATGGCATCACCTGCCGGGCCATCCTGCAGGCGGTGACCGACTTCGATCCCGACCAGATCAAGAGCCACCAGGCCCGCTTCTCGGCGCCCGTCTTCCCTGGCGACACCATCACGGTGGACATCTGGAAGGACGGCAAGGAGATCAGCTTTGAGGCGCGGGTGAAGGAACGCAACGCCACCGTGATCAAAAACGGGCTGGCTGTCCTGCGCTAGGCAAAACCCTGCTCGGAACGGTTCCCCCTCGAGGGGAGCCGTTCTAGAGAGGGGGGATGATCCGTATGCATAGCGCCTTCGCGGCCCTCGTCCTGGCCGCCAGCCTTTCCGCCTGCGCGGGGGCGCCGGCCCGGGCCCCCACGCCCCTCGCCAATACCGAAAGCGGCGATTTTGTCCCCCCGGAGATTGAGGGCTATCTGACGGCCGGCGACCTGGACGGCGTGGCTCTGCTGGGCCCGCCTCCGGCGCCTGACAGCCCCCGGGGCCGCGCCGACGCCCAACGCTTCGAAGAGACAAGATCCCTGGAAGGAACCGACCGCTGGGCCAAGGCCGCCGCCGACGCTGACCTCTGGGGCGGCAAGGCGCTGAAGGGCTATGCCTGCGCCTCAGGCCTGGACATCAGCCCACAGACGACCCCGGTCACCGCCCACATCCTGGAGCGAGCCGAGCAGGATGTCCGCACGGTCAGCACGCCGGCCAAGGACCACTATGCTCGTCTTCGGCCCCTCATCGGCAATGACAAGCCCATCTGCGTGCCCCGGGCGCCCTGGATGGAGATCAACGCCTCCTATCCCTCCGGCCACTCCATGACGGGCTGGGCCTGGGCGCTCATCCTGGTGGAGCTGGCGCCGAAGCAGTCCGGGCCGCTGCTGGAGGCCGGCAAGGAGATGGGGGAATCACGGGTCATCTGCGGCATGCACTATCCGAGCGACGTGGAGGCCGGCCGCGATCTGGCCGCCGCCATGGTCGCCCGCATGCGCGCTAATCCAGAATTCCGCGCTGACATGGAGAAGGCGCGCCGCGAAGTCGCCCGGCTCAAGGCTCCGCCCTCGGGTTGCGGAGCCTAAGGGGTCGCCAACCAGACCCACGCGGGGCAGGCTCGCGCCAGGGCTCAGGCTGGGCGAGGGCCGCTCAGGGCGCCGTACAGATCGGTGCGCCGGTCGCGGAAAAAGCCCCAGGCCGCCCGGTGGGTGGTCAGGAAATCCAGGTCGAAATCAGCGGTCAGCACGCCTTCTTCGTCGGCGCCGAACTCGGCCACCAAGTCGCCCCGATGGTCGGCGATGAAGGACGAGCCGTAGAACCGCTGACCGCCGCCGGGATAGTTCTCCCAGGGCTCAAATCCCGTGCGGTTGGCGCCCACCACCGGGATCACGTTGGAGACGGCGTGGCCCTGCATGGCCCGGCGCCAAGGAGCGGCGGTGTCCAGGGTCTCGTCATGGGGTTCAGACCCTATGGCGGTGGGATAGAACAGCACCTCGGCGCCCATGAGCGCCATGGCCCGGGCGGCCTCCGGATACCACTGGTCCCAGCAGATGCCGACGCCGACCTTGCCGAACCGGGTGTCCCAGACGCGGAAGCCGGTGTCGCCGGGGCGGAAATAGTACTTCTCCTGATAGCCGGGCCCGTCGGGGATATGGCTCTTGCGATAGACGCCCATGGGCGAGCCATCGGCGTCGATCATCACCACGCTGTTGAAATAGTGCGGGCCTTCCCGCTCATAGATCGAGATCGGCAGCACGATGCCAAGCTCGGCCGCCAGGGGCGCCAGCGCGGTGACGCAGGGGTGCTCGCGCCAGGGATGGGCGGTGGCGAACCAGTGCTCCTCCTGGGTCACGCAGAAATAGGGGCCCTGGAACAGTTCCGAGGGCAGGACCACCTGGGCGCCCTGGCCGGCGGCCTGGCGGATGAAGTCGGCGGTCTTCTTGATGTTGGCGTCGAGATCCAGGCCATAGGCGGTCTGGATGGCGGCGACCTTGATGTTGCGGGCCATCAGGCGGGCTCCTGCTGGGTGATGCAGTGGAACGAACCGCCGCCCGTCAGGATGGCGGTCGACGGCAGGCCGATGATCTTGCGGTCGGGGAAGACAGTCTCCAGCGCCTGGATGGCCATCTCTCCGGGGCGCTGCGCATAGGTGGGCACGATCACCGCCCCATTGGCGATGATGAAGTTCATGTGCGAGGCCGGCACATAGTCGCCATCCGCATTCTCGATCCAGCCCGGCGAGGGAATGCGCACCACCTTCAGCCGCTCCCCCCGCGCATCAGCCATCCCGGCCAAGCGCCGGGCGGCGTCGTCATAGGCGTCCATGTTCGGATCGCCGCGCCCGAAGGCGACGGGGCAGACCACCACGCCAGGGGCCACGAAGCGGGCGAGGTTGTCCACATGGCCGTCGGTGTGGTCGTTCTGCAGGCCATCCCCCAGCCACAGGGTCTTGCGGACCCCCAGCGCCTCAGCCAGCGCGGCCTCGGCGGCCTCTGCGCTCCAGCCGGGATTGCGGTTGGCGTTGAGCAGGCACTGGCCGGTGGTGAGCACCGTACCGAAGCCGTCATGGTCCAGCGCGCCCCCTTCCAGGATGAAATCGTTGGCCGCCAGGGGGGCACCAGCGTGACCCGCGATCTGGGCGGCGACGGTCTCGTCGTAGGGATAGACATACTTGCCCCCCCAGCCGTTGAACCGGAAACCTCGGGCGCTCCAGCCGTCCCCATCGCGGGCGAAGATCGGGCCGGTGTCGCGCAGCCAGATGTCGCCAAAGGCGCCGGCGACGATCTCAATCCCCGCCACATTGCCGAGCATCCGCCGGGCCGCGGCCTCGCCGTCCGGGGAACCGGTCATCAGGCGAACGGTCTCCTGGCCGGGGCCAGCCAGGGCGCGGGCCAGGGCGGCCACCTCGGCCTGGGCCTGGGCGTAGTCCTCGCCCCACAGATCTTCATGGCTGGGGAAGCCCAGCCACATGGCCCGGTGCGGCGCCCATTCGGCAGGAACGACAAGGCTCATCTTTGCTTTCCCATTTTCAGCCCGCCGGGCCGATCAGACAGAACCGGCGCAGATGGGCGCACGCCCGCCCAAGGTCAAGCGGCGCCTTGGAAGCCGCGCCCACGAAAAAGGGGGCGGCCCGAAAGCCGCCCCCTCATCTCGTCCTGATCGAAAGTCAGATCAGAATTCGTAGCGCAGGCCGACCTGGATGGCCCAGAGCGACTTGCCGTTGTTGTCGATGTTCTCACGCAGACCATCGGCGCTGAAGCTGGAGTAGCGATAACG
>DJWR01000185.1:0-24760 GCA_002441055.1 Caulobacteraceae bacterium UBA6225
CTAGAATCGGTCGCCGAAGGGATCGTCGAGCATTCCGTCCAGAAAGTCGAAGGTGGCGGCCTTGGTCAGGGCGTGCGGGATGGCCGAGAAGTGGTCGCAGCCCACGACGGTGATCCCTCGTCCGTTGGGGAAGGCCCGGGCCAGACCATCCGGGTCGCCGGCCCCATCGTCCCTCTGGCCGGCCACCACGAGAACCGGGGCCTTCAGCCGACCCATGGCCTCGACATCCAGGGGTGGGTTCTTGGCCTGAACAAAGGCCGCCAGAGCGCGGCGGTCTTCCCCCTGCTCGTCGGCGAAGTGGCGGAAGCTGCGCAGCATCGGGTGGCTGATGGTGTCGGGATCCTCGGCCAGCATGGCCTGGCTCATGGCGTCCGTGGGCGCGCCCTCGACCCGGGGCTCCAGCAAACGCTCGCCCACGCCCCCAAGGATCAGGTGGTCGATCTTATCTGGGGCGGCCAGGGCGGTCGCCAGGGCGGTCCTGGCCCCCATTGAATAGCCGAACACATCCACCCGCCCGAGCCCCAGATGGTCGATCAGGGCGACGACGTCGCTCGCCAAGGCCTCACGTCCGTAGGCCTGAGGATCGTAGAGCTTCTCACTCTCCCCATGGCCGCGCTGATCCAGGGCGATGCAGCGGGTCCCGCGGCGCTCCAGGGCGGCGTACCAGCCGGTGCGCCGCCAGCCTTCCTTGCGGTTGGAGGCGAAGCCGTGGACCAGAATCATGGTCCGGGCGACCTCGCCCTGGGGGAGGAGATCGTCAAAGGCGATCTCGATGCCGGAGTTTCGGAATGATGGCATTAATGGCTCAATAACGCAGTTATTCGACTATGGCGCGAAAGCCGCCGGAGAGCGGATGATGGCAGGAGGATGGTATGGACGAAATGCGTCCCGATCAGTCGATCGAATTCACCATGGACCGGATCGAACGCGAGGCAAAGCGCGCCGCGCAGGCCAAGGCTGAGCAGGCGCGCTTCGGCGATGCGATCGAGGGTCGGCTGGGGCCGGCCGCGGAAGCCGACGCGCTCGCCGCTCGGGTGGCCAGTCTGGTGCAGTGCCACCGCGTTCCCTACCGACCGCGGGACTGGGCGACGGTGGCCGCGCGCCCCCGGATCAATATTGTCCGCACCCATGAGCGAGAGGCTGAGGCCCGTCAGGCGCTGCACAACTATCGGCCGGGCTGGCTCGCCCAGCTGTTCGGCTCAGACCGCGACCAGCGTCGGCAACTGGCTGCCCGGGTGGCCGAGGCGGCCAGCGAGGACGAGCAGGCCTATCGGGCGGCCTGGCGCGAAGCCCAGGCCCACAATGTGGTGATCGATTTCGCCTGCAAGCTGGCTGAGCTGGACATGCGGACGATCAACGAATCTCTGGCCGAGCACACCAAGCTTTCCGAGGTCTATGGCGCGGTTCAGCGCTTCCGGTTCTGCTCGCCCGCCAAGGGCCGCTTCCAGATCCAGATCGAGGCGCTGGACCTGTCGGAGATGCCCGCCGAGGAGGCTGAACGCCTGCCCCAGGGGCGGGCCGTGTTCCGCAAGGCGCCCATCGGACGCCGCCACCAGATGCAGGGCGCCAATGTCTGCGCTGCGGCCCTGAGGTTCGCCGTGGAGATGCTGGGCTTCCTGCCCCTGGACGCCGTCGAGGTGGTTGTGCACGGGGATCTGCGCGATCCCAAGACGGGGCTGTTCGAGCGCCATCCGATCCTGCAGCTGACCCTGACTCATGCCCAGGCGAGCACCGCGCCCTTCGAACGGGCTGATCCCATGAGCCTGGCGGCCCAGCTTGGCGCCCGGATCAGCTGGACGATCCAGGGCGGCTTCGCCCCCATCGAACTGGCGGGTCAACCAGCCGAAGCCGCCTGACGGGCGGCTTGTGGCTCAGCTGCGCCAGCGCAGGCGTGTGGGTTCCACCGGATTGACGAAGGGGCGGCCCTCCCGCCGGCTTTGCGCCCATTCGCGTTTCAGCTGCTGGTACCATTTGGCCTGGCGGTCGGCGTCGTCGATCCACAGCAGGCCCGCATCATAGCGCAGGCCTTCGTTCTGCAAGTTCACCATGTCGCCGTCCTGGCGCAGGAAGGCCCGGGCGCCCGCAGCGATGAGCGGCTGCAACAGCCAGAAGGCCGGGTGGTCGGACCAGACGATCTGGGTGATTTTCGTCTGGCTGGCGTTGAGCGGGGTCAGGCAGGTCAGCGACAGGACCTGACGCTTGCCCACCGTCACATGCTCCCACCGCAGGCCCGGGATCTTGAATGTGATCTCCGTCAGCGGCTGGCCGCCGAGAATGGCGTAGGCGCGGCTGTTCTTGGACGGCTCGTGCCGCACCATGGCGAAGCCGGCGTCCCTGGGCTCAAAAGGCTTGGACTTTTCGTGCTGGCTCTTGGCCGATCGCCACCACCACTGCTGGTGGACATAGGGGCCATGGGCGGGGTCCATCAGGCCCACCACCGCGTGGTCGATATGGGCGTCGAACGTCATGCGGTCGACCAGCTTGGGCTTGCCCCCCACCACGCCCGGGAACACCGGCGGCGCGATGTCGGGCTCGCCGTCAAAGCGCGGATCGGCGCTGATCCAGATGAAGACCAGGCCCTGGCTCTCGCGCACCGGGAACCGCCGCACCTTGATCTTGCTGACGTCCATGGCCTGGTCGGCCACCAGGGACGGAATGGCCGTGCAGGCGCCGTCCAGGCCAAAACGCCAGCCGTGATAGGGGCACTCGACGCTCTCTCGCCCGTCGGCCTCGGCGGTCAGCTTACCCGCCGACAGGGGCGCGGCCCTGTGGGGGCAGATGTCGCGTACGGCATAGGCCTCGCCCTTGCGGCCGCGGCCGATCAGGATCGGCTCCCCCAGGACCTCAAAGCGCTGCAGCTTGCCGGGCTTCAGGTCCGACGACAGGGCGGCGAAATACCAGATGTCGGTCAGGAAGCCCTCGCCAAAGCGTGGGCCTTTCGTGGTGGGGGTTTTGCTGTCGCCGTCGATCATGGCGTCTTCTAACGGGGCTTTTGAAGGCCCGCACCTGTCATGAAGGGTGTTTGAGGAACCGGCAGGCATAGGGGCCCAGGGCCAGTCCGCCGGGCAGGGGCTCGCAGACCCCCGACGCCACCGGCAGCATCTCGCCGCCCGTCAGGCGCGCATGCTCGGCCCGGGCGGTCCGGCCGCTCATATTGAACACGCAGGCCACTGTCTGACCCTCATGGCGTCGCAGGAAGGCCAGGACGGGCTCTGGGGTGTCGAGGAACTCGATCTCGCCGTGGGTCAGGGCGCGGGAGGCCTTGCGCAGGGTGATCATCTGGCGGGCGAAGGCCAGGGTGGATTTGGGGTCGAGCTCCTGCCGGTCCACGGCCAGGGGGGCATGGGCCTCGGCGGCCGGAAGCCAGGCCGCCCCATTGGAGAAGCCCAGATGAGCCGCCTCTGCCTGCCAGGGCATGGGGGTGCGCGCGCCGTCGCGGCCCTTGGCGATGGGCCAGTAGAGGTCGCCCACCGGATCGCGAAGTTCGCCGCGAGACAGCTCCGCCTCCGGCAGACCGAGCTCTTCGCCCTGATACAGAAGGATCGTGCCGCGCAGGGCCATGAGCAGGGCCAGCATCAGCTTGGCCACCGGCGCGCCGGCGTCCGCCCCGCCGAACCGCGTCACCGTGCGGGCCACATCGTGGTTGCAGAAGGAGATGGTCGGCCAATGGCCGGGATGGGCGGCCAGGGTCTGGTAGTGATCCTTGAACACCTGGGCGGCCATCCGCTTGGCCTTGAGCAGGACGAAGGTGTAGGCCGAATGCAGCCCCTCATCAGAGGCGCAATAGGCGCCGCAGCGCTCCTCTTCCTCCGAAAACTCACCGAAGACAAAGCGATCGGGACCGTGCGCCTCCACCCGGCGGCGGACCTCGTCCAGCAGGGGGATGTTCTCCGGCAGGTTGGAGTCGAAAAGGTGCCGCTGCATGTCGCTGGCATGCGCCCAGTCGGCCTTGGTGCGCTCGGCGGGCGGAACTGCCGGATTGTTCCTCAAGGCGCCGTCATGGAGGAAGGCGTTGGCCACATCCAGGCGGAAGCCGTCGGCGCCCCGGGCCAACCAGGTGTCGAGCACCCTCAGAGCCGCTTCCCGCGCCGCGGGCGCGCGCCAGTTCAGCTTGGGCTGCTGGCGCAGAAACTTGTGGTGATAGTGCTGACGCCGGGCCGGCTGATAGGCCCAGGCAGGGCCGCCGAAGACGCTCAGCCAGTTGTTCGGCGCAGTCCCGTCCTCGGCGGGATCGGCCCAGATGTACCAGTCGGCCTTGTCACCCTCTGGCCCCTCATCGCGGCTTGCGGCGAACCAGGGATGCTCGTCGGAGGTGTGTGACAGCACCTCGTCCAGCAGAACCTTCAGGCCGCGGGCGTGAGCGGCCTCCGTCAGGGCCTGGAAGTCGGCCACCGAGCCATAGTCGGGGTGGACGTCGTCATAGTCGGAGACGTCATAGCCCCAGTCGCGATTGGGCGAGGGGTGGATGGGGGAGAGCCAGATCGCATCGACGCCGAGACTCTTCAGATAGTCCAGCTTGGCCATGACGCCCGCAAGGTCGCCATGGCCATCGCCGTCGCTGTCAAAGAAGCTGCGGACGTAGATGTGGTAGACCACCGCCCCCTTCCACCAGGGGCCCATGTCAGACCGCCGTCGCGTTCTCGATGATCTTCGAGACCAGACCGTACTCCACGGCCTTCTCGGCGTTCATCCAGAAGTTCCGCTCGGTGTCCTTGACCACCTTGTCGTAGGGCTGGCCGGTTTCGCGGGCGATGATGCGGTTGACCCGCTCACGCATCTTCACGATCTCCTCAGCCTCGATCTGAATGTCCGAGGCCTGGCCCCGCACGCCGCCCATGGGCTGGTGCAGCAGGAACCGGGTGTTGGGCAGGCAGAAGCGGTTTTCCTTGGTGGCCCCCAGGAAGATGTGCGCGCCGGCGCTGGCCACCCAGCCGGTGCCGATCACCTTCACCTTGGGCCCGCAGTAGCGGATCATGTCGTGGACGGTGTCGCCGCTTTCCACGTGGCCGCCGGGGGAATTGACGAAGACCTTGATGTCCTCGTCGCTTTCGCCCGACAGCGCCAGCAACTGCGCCGAGACGCGCTCGGCCAGCCGCATGTCGATCTCGCCGAAGATGAGGACGGTGCGCGACTTGAACAGGGCGTTCTGCACCGGCCCGGCGCTCATCGGCATGTCGGGAAGGCGGCCCTTGTCGTCGTCATCATCTTCGAGACGGAAACCCATTACGCTCTCCTAGATTCATCAGTGGGGCGGAACGTGCGACTTGCCGCGCCTCGCCGCAAGGGGTCAGCGCGCCGCGGTCGCGATCAGCCGGGCATAGAACTGCACCATTCGTTCCAGATTGGTGAGCGTCATGCGCTCATCAACCCCGTGGATCATGGCGGTCTCGGCCATGCTGAGGGTAATCGGCTGGAAGCGATAGGT
This sequence comes from Caulobacteraceae bacterium UBA6225, assembly GCA_002441055.1. Lineage (GTDB taxonomy): Bacteria > Pseudomonadota > Alphaproteobacteria > Caulobacterales > Caulobacteraceae > Phenylobacterium. Next base: position 5,426 of record DJWR01000185.1, read on the forward strand.
GTCCTGCGCCACCTCGGCGAGGAATCGGCTATCGGTGCCCGCCGTCACCAGGCCCGGCGCCACAGGCGCGCCGGTGACATCGGCGGCCAGGGCCGAAATCACCTTCCAGCCCTCTGAATCGGTAGAGGACACCGCCGAAGGCTCCTGTGGCGGTCGCGCCCAGGCGAAGGTCACCGGCAGGTCGCCAACAGAGGTCTTGGCCCGTTCCAGAACATCCTCAGACGTGTCACCTGGCGCGATGCGGTAGTTGATCCAGGCCTTAGCGTCCCGAGGCAGGACATTTTCCTTGGGGCTGCCCTGCAGCATTGTCGGCGCGATCGTGGTGTGCAGCAGGGCCGCGCCCGCTGGCGTAGCGGCCATCTGACCGACGATCAGGGGGCTGGTCGCCCAGGTGTTGGCCAGCGCCGCGCGCATGGGCAGGCCCGACTCCGCGCCCAACACGTGAAGCATGTCGGCTCCTGGCCCCTGGAGGCGCATGGGGAAGGGGTTGTCGGTAATTTCGGTGACCGCCCGGGCCAGGGTGGAGACGCCGGTCTGTGGCGGCGGGGCTGACGAATGTCCGCCCTCAGACGATGCGGTCACCACCAGGGTCGCATAGCCCTTTTCCGCCACGCCGATCAGGGCCGCCGGGCCGCCGGTCAGGGGATTATCGGCGACCACCAGCAGGCCCTCATCAAGGACGAACTGGGCCGAGAGGCCCCGGGATTTCAGCAGGTCATTAGCCGCCGCCGCGCCGCCGCCGCCCACCTCCTCGTCATGGCCGCTAACGAGTATCACCGTTCGGCGGGGCTGCAACCCGGCCGCTGTCAGGGCCTCCACCGCCTCGAACAGGCCGATCAGCGAGCCCTTGTCGTCAACCGCCCCGCGACCCCATACCGCCCCATCGGCGATGACGCCTTCAAAGGGCGGATGGGTCCAACCATCAGCCGCGTCGGCGGGCACCACGTCCTGGTGGGCCATCAGCACGATGGGGTCCAGGGCGGGCTCTGAGCCTTCCCAGGTGTAGACCAAGGTGTGGCCGGCCACGACATCTCGGCGCATGACGCCGTGGGCGCGGGGATAGGTGGCCTGCAGCCAGGCGTGCAGGGCGTCCCAATGCTCCAGCTGGTTATCAGTGGCATTCTGATGGCTGACGGTCTGAAAGGCGATGGCCTCAGCCAGGCGTCCGGCGGCGGCCTGGACGTCGAACTCTGGGGCTGCGGCGAGCTGCAAGTCCGCCGCTACGCCGGGAACTGGGGGTTCATAGAGGGCGGTGCGCACCGCCACCACAGCTATAAGCGCCCCAAGGGCGACCCCAGCGCCCAGCGCCGCCTTGCTCAGAAGTCCCATCCCCGTCCCCTTTGGTTTGACCAGACCATAGCCGGACCCGCGCGGCTTGGGCGCAGATTTCCCGCCACACCTTGAACCTGAGCCATTCCTGGCCGTTGCTCAATTCGTGACCTATCCCCCCTGGCTTTTGCAGCTCAAGCCGGCCTCGGCCGAGGCCCTGGCCTTCGGCGGCCTCTGGGCGTTCCTGCTCGATGCGGCCCTGGTGGGGATCGTCCTGACCTTCGCCATCGACGCCTACGCCCCACCCCAGGACCTGCCGTGGAAGCCCCTGCGGCTGGACGATCCCCCAGGTCTGGCTACGGCGGTGAAGTTCCAACGAGCGGCCGCTGATCCGGACCTGTGCCGCGAGGTGCTGGCGGCCGGCGGGGTGGACTTCGCTGATGAACCAGACCGGCCGGGTGGGGACTGTCCGCTCACCAACATCCTGCGTCTGAGGGGCGGGGTGACGCCGCTAGCGCCTGCGGCCCCGGTCATGACCTGCCCGGTGGCGCTCTCCTACGCCTTCTGGGACCGGCATGTGCTGAACCCTGCCGCCCAGGCGGTGATGGAGAGCCAGGTCGCCCGGGTGGAGCACTATGGCGTCTTCGCCTGCCGAAACGTCTATGGCCGAAGCGAAGGCCGGCGGAGCGAGCACGCCAGCGCCAATGCGCTGGATGTGTCGGCCATTGTGCTGGAGGACGGTCAGCGCCTGAGCATTATCGGTGACTTCGAGGGCGAGGACGAGGGCGGAACCCTGCTGCGGGCGGCGCGCACCGGCGCCTGCGATTACTTCCGCGCCGTGCTGAGCCCTGACTACAACGCCGCTCACGCCGACCACCTGCACCTGGATTTTGGGCGGTTTGGCCTCTGTCGTTAGGGCGTCGCGCTTCTTAAGCCGCCTGCGGGTCGCCTTGGGCCGGCGCGGCGGCTAAGATCGGCCTTGTCCCAGGCGTCTCCCACGAAGGTTCATGGCCGGCTATCGCGCACCCCGTCATCCGCAGGTCGAGCATCTGGCGCGGCGCCAGACCCTGGCGGCCCGGCTGGTGGGTCTGGCCATACTCTGGGTGCTGGTGGCGGCGTTGATCCTGGTGGCGGAACGGGCCATTCCTGATGAACACCTGCCGTGGAAGCCGCTCAGCGTCATCGATCCCGTCGGCGCGGCCACCAAGGCCAAGGCCGCTCGCACCGGCCAGGATGTGGCGGCCTGCCGCGCCGTGCTGGCCAAGGGCGGGCTGACCTACGAAATCGCGCCAGAGACTGAGGACGGCTTCTGTTCGGTGAAGGACGCCATTCAATTCACCGGCGGCATGGCCCCGCTGGCGCCGACCGATGCGGTGATGACCTGCAAGCAGGCCCTGGCTGTGGCCATCTGGGAACGACAGGTGGTGCAGACCGCCGCCTTTGAGACCCTGGGACAGGCGGTGGTGGCGGTGGAGCATTTCGGCTCCTTCTCCTGCCGGCGGATTTACAACCAGCAGGCCGGTCCCCCCAGCGAGCACGCCAGCGCCAACGCCCTGGATGTCTCAGGTTTCCGCTTGGCGGACGGTCAGGTGGTGCGGCTCAAGGACCATTGGGATGACCCGGGGCCCAAGGGCGTCTTCCTGCGACAGGTCCGGGACGGGGCCTGCAAGGTGTTCCTGACCACGCTGTCGCCGGACTATAACGACGCCCATCTGGACCATTTTCACCTGGACATGGGCGGCCGTCCCCACTGCGCCTGATGGTGTCGGCCCGGCTTGACCCAGCGTCCGGGGGCGCCGCAAATGGCGGCCATTCAAACAAGCATTTCAATTCAGGGAAGACGCGCCATGGAACTGTTCGATCTCACCGGCAAGGTCGCCGTGATCACCGGATCCTCGCGGGGCATCGGCAAGGCCATCGCCGAGCGCATGGCTGACCATGGCGCCAAGGTGGTCATCTCCTCGCGCAAGGCCGGACCCTGCGACGAAGTGGCCGCGGCCATCAATGAGAAGCACCCAGGCGCGGCCATCGCCGTGCCGGCCTCGATCTCCTCGAAGGAAGATCTGCAGCGGCTGGTGGACGAGACCAACAAGGCCTTTGGCAAGATCGACATCGTCGTCTGCAACGCCGCCACCAATCCCTTCTTCGGCCCGATGTCGAAGATTGAGGACGACGCCTTCCGCAAGATCCTGGACAACAACATCATCGCCAATAACTGGCTGATCCAGATGGCCGCGCCGCAGATGCGCGAGCGCAAGGATGGGGCGGTGATCATCATCTCCTCCATCGGCGGCCTGCGCGGCTCCACCGGCATCGGCGCCTACAACATCTCCAAGGCCGCCGACTTCCAGCTGGCCCGCAACCTGGCTGTCGAGCTCGGCCCCGACAATATCCGCGTCAACTGCATCGCGCCGGGCCTGGTGAAGACCGACTTCGCCAAGGCGCTCTGGGACACGCCGGAAGCCGAGAAGCGCTCCAGCGCCAACAATCCCCTGCGCCGCCTGGGCGAGCCCGACGACATCGCCGGGGCGGCCGTCTTCCTGGCGTCCAAGGCCGGCGGCTGGATGACCGGCCAGGCCATCGTCGTCGACGGCGGCGCCACCTGCTGATCATGAGCGTCCCGGCCTTCGCATTCGCCCCGGCGAAGGCCGGTGACCTTTCGGCCCTGACCGAGCTGCGCCTGACGGTCATGGCCGAAAGCTTCAACCGCATCGGCCGCTTCAATCCCGAACGGGCGCGGGTGTGGTTTGCGGAAACCTACCGCCCCGAGACCACCCGGCTGATCCAGGTCGAGGGCGAGACGGTGGGCTGCGTCGCCTTCTACGAGGTCGAGCCCGGCGTCCTGAAGCTTGAGCACTTCTATCTCGATCCCCGCTGGCAGGGGCGGGGCCTGGGCACGGCCATTCTGGACGATCTGCTGGCCGAGGCCGACGCCGCAGGCGCGCGGGTGATCCTGACGGTGCTGCGCCAGAGCGACGCCCAGCGTCTTTATGACCGGCGGGGCTTTGTCGTCACCGGCCATGACGACCTCGATGTCTATATGCAGCGGCCTGCGAGGGTTTAGGTGACCAGATCCCTGGCCCGGGCGAGCCGCCGGGCGCCCTCGTCGAGCGTCGCGTCGGCCTTGGCGAAGCACAGACGCAGGATTGTGGTGACCGGCTCGGCTTCATAGAGGGCCGAAACCGGGATGGAGGCTACGCCGGCTTCACGAACGGCCATCAGCGCGAAGTCCCGGTCGTTCATGGCGACGCCGGAGGCGGCCAGGTCGACATTCAGGAAATAGGTCCCCTGTGACGGCAGGACCGCAAAACCATCTCTGCTCAGGGCCTCGGCCAGCCGAGCCTGGCTGGCGGCCAGGCCTGCGGGCATCTCCGCCAGCCAGTCGCCGAGGGTCTCCAGGCCAAAGGCCACGGCCACCTGCAAATTGGGCGGGGTAGTGAAGGTCAAGAACTGGTGAGCCTTGGCCAGGTGACGGGCCAAGGGCGAAGCCGCGCAGAGAAAACCCACCTTCCAGCCGGTCAGCCCGAACATCTTGCCCGCCGAGCCGATCTTCACGCAGCGCCCGGTCATGCCGGGATAGGCCATCAGCGGCCGGTGGATGGCAGGCGCGAAGACCACCTGCTCCCAAACCTCATCGCAGATGGCGATCAGGTCGTGGGCCACGCAGATTTCCGCCAGCAGGGCCAGGTCCTCGTCTGGAACCACGACGCCCGTGGGATTGACCGGGTTGTTCAGCACCACGAACCGGGTCTTCGGCGTGATCGCCGCCTCCAGCATGGCGGCGGTGAAACGCCAGTGCGGCGGCGCTAGCGAGATCAGCCTCGCCACGCCGCCCGCCCGCCGGATCAGCGGCAGATAGGCGTCATAGAGCGGCTGAAAAACGATGACCTCGTCGCCCGGCTCGATCAGGGCCAGAAAGGTCGCGGCCAGGGCTTCTGTCGCGCCCGAGGTGATGACCACCTCCGACGTGGGATCGAGCTCAAGCCCCTGGGTGCGGCGATAGTGGCCGGCGACCGCGGCCCGCAGATCGGGCAGGCCGGCCATGGGCGGATACTGGTTGTAGCCGTCCAGCACCGCCTCGGCGGCGCGGCGCCGCAGGGCTTCGGGCCCTGGATCGTCGGGGAATCCCTGGCCGAGATTGATCGCCCCATGCGCCCGCGCCAGCCCGCTCATCTCTTCGAAGATGGTGGTCGGCAGGGCGGAAAAGGTGGCGTCAGGCATGGGACGATCCTAGCCGCCTCTCCATGCCCTGTCTGTCCCTGGGCCTAGGGTCGAAGCCTTAGTCTTCCTTGACGCGCTTCTTGCGGAAGCTCGGGTTCAGGACCTTCTTGCGCAGGCGGATGTTCTTGGGCGTCACCTCGACCAGCTCGTCTTCCTCGATATAGGCGATGGCCTGTTCGAGGGTCAGGCGGCGGGGCGGAGTCAGGCGGATGCTCTCATCCTTGCCCGAGGCCCGGACGTTGGTCAGCTGCTTGGCCTTCATCGGGTTGACGTCCAGGTCGTCGGACCGGGAGTTTTCGCCGATGATCATGCCCTGATAGGTCTTCTCGCCGGCGCCCACGAACATGGTGCCGCGCTCTTCCAGGTTCCACAGGGCGTAGGCCGCCGTTTCGCCGTCGGAATTGGAGACCAGAACGCCCTTACGGCCGGCGTCGATGGCGCCCTTGTAGGGCTCATAGTGGCTGAACACCCGGTTCAGCACGCCCGAGCCGCGGGTGTCGGTGAGGAACTCGCCCTGATAGCCGATCAGCGAGCGGGACGGGGCCATCAGGCTGATGCGGGTCTTGCCCGCGCCAGAGGGCCCCATGTCCTTGAGCTCGGCCTTGCGGGCCGACAACTTCTCGATGACGATTCCGGAGAACTCGTCATCGACGTCGATCATCACGTCCTCGATGGGCTCCAGGCGTTCGCCGGTTTCCGGGTCGGTCTGGAAGACCACGCGGGGGCGGCTGATGGAGACTTCAAAGCCTTCCCGGCGCATGCCTTCGATCAGCACGCCCAGCTGAAGCTCGCCACGGCCGGCGACTTCATAGGCGTCCTTTTCGCTGGTCTCGGTGACCCGGATGGCGACGTTGGATTCGGCTTCCTTCAGCAGGCGCGCGGCGATCACGCGGCTCTGCACCTTGTCGCCTTCGCGGCCAGCCAGCGGGCTGTCATTGACCGAGACGGTCATGGAGATGGTCGGCGGATCGATGGGCTGGGCCGGCAGGGCCTCGGTGACGTCCATGGCGCAGAGGGTGTCGGCCACGGTGGCCTTGGACAGGCCGGCGATGGCGACGATGTCGCCGGCTTCGGCGTCGTCGATCGGCTGGCGCTTCAGGCCACGGAAGGCGAGGACCTTGGTGATACGGCCGCGCTCGATCTCCTTGCCGTCCCGCGACAGGGCCTTGATCGCCAGACCCGGCACGGCCTTGCCCGACTCGATACGGCCGGTCAGCAGGCGGCCCAGGAAGGGATCGCTTTCGATCAGCACCGACAGGATCTGGAAGGGCTCATCCTTGCGGGCGGCGGCCTTGGGCTCGGGCACGTGCTCAACGATCATGTCGAACAGCGGCGCCAGATTGTCATTGGGCTGGGCCATGTCCAGGGTCGCCCAGCCGTTCTTGCCGCTGGCGTAGATGTGCGGGAAGTCCAGCTGCTCGTCAGTGGCGCCCATGGCGGCGAACAGGTCAAAGGCGTCGTTCAGAATGCGGTCGGGATCGGCGTGCGGCCGGTCAACCTTGTTCAGGCAGAGGATGGGCTTCAGGCCCATTTTCAGGGCCTTGCCCAGGACGAACTTGGTCTGGGGCATGACGCCCTCTTCGGCGTCCACCAGCAGGACGCAGCCGTCCACCATGCCGAGGATCCGTTCCACCTCGCCGCCGAAGTCGGCGTGGCCAGGGGTGTCGATGATGTTGATCCGCGTCTCGCCGGCCTTGCCGTTCCAGAGCACGCTGGTGCACTTGGCCAGGATGGTGATCCCGCGCTCGCGCTCCTGGTCATTGGAGTCCATAGCGCGTTCGACGGTCGCCTCATTGGCTCGGAACACGCCCGACTGGGCGAGAAGCTGGTCGACGAGGGTCGTCTTACCGTGGTCAACGTGGGCGATGATGGCGATGTTGCGCAGCGACATGGGAAACCTTTTCCGGAAGCGGCGGCTTTTAGGGGACAAGACGCCCCGCGGCTAGCGCGAACTGGTGACAGACTTCGAAGCGACCACCTTCAACTTGTGCGTTGCAACATGAAATTCCTCGTGATTCAGCTTGGTCAAATCACTGAATAATAACGAGAAATGTCTCAAATTAAGGCCCTGTTCGCAATTGCGACAATTTATCCCTTGTTCTTTTGTGCGCCGCACCGTAGATTTTCACCGTGAGGCGTCTCCGGATGCCTCTGCCCTTCCTGGGCGTTTCCTCCCTAATGAACTGGCCGCGCTTTCGAGCGCGGCCTTTTTTTGGCTGCCGGGTAAGCGCCGCTCAGAGACGTCCAGCCCAGTCGTGCGTGGTCAGGGCGAGGGTCAGGGCGGCGATGTCGGCCTTCAGGCGGGCGAAGCCTGGGGTGGGCGACAGGGTGTCTTCATCCAGATAGAGCGCCCGGTTCAGCTCGATCTGCAGGGCGTGCACCCGGCGAGCGGGACGGCCATAGTGTTCGGTAGTGTAGCCGCCCGCGTAGGGCGTATTGCGCACCACCCGGTAGCCGCGGGTCTCCAGCACCACCTCGACCAGGCGGGTGAGCCCATTGGCGCAGGCCGAGCCGAAACGGTCTCCGAGGACGATGTCGCATCCCCTGACGCCCGCCGCCCTGGCGGCGGCCGAGGGCATGGAATGCCAGTCCAGCAACACCGCGACCCCATGGGCGGCCTGGGCCTGGGCGATCAGTCCGCTGAGGGCGGCGTGATAGGGCCGGTGCGCCCCCTCGATCCGGCCTTGCGCTTCGGCGAAGGTCAGTTTGCGGGCGTAGATCTCCTGGCCTTCGGAGACCACCTTGGCGATGGCGCCGAGACCAGCCGCCACCCGGGCGGTGCGGCTGCGGGCGAAGTCCGGCAGGGCGTCAGCGAACATGCCCGGGTCGAGTTCGAAGGCGTCGCGGTTCACATCTATATACGCGCGCGCATAGTTGGCGGTGATCAGCGCCGCCCCGGCTTCCGGCGCGCCCTCCACCAACTGGTCCACAAAGGCGTCTTCCGACCGACGGATGGCCTGAGCGTCCAGACGCGCGGCCGACATCATGTCGTCGGGATAGACCCGTCCGGAATGGGGTGAGGCGAAGATCACCGGCGTTGGCGGCGGGGCCCCGGGTTCTGCGGCCAGGCGCAGGTCAAAGCTCGCCAGCGCCGGGGCGGCCGGCTCTGAGACATCAAGGGGCTCGACCGCGGACATGGCGCGCATATGACGATGCGCCGGGCGCAGGGTCAAACGGATCGGGGGCGAACGGACCTGGGGTCAAAGGATGGGGCGGTTCATCGGGGATTTACAAAGCTGGCCCTATGGTCGCCCTATGAAAGACGACGCCCTGGAAGCGCCCATGCCCCGTATTCTTCTCGCTGAGGACGACGACTCCCTGCGCGGCTTCCTGGCCCGCGCCCTGGAGCGCGCCGGCTTCGAGGTGCGCGCCTGCGCCGATGGGGAGGAGGCCGCCGCGGTCCTGGATCAGGATTGGGACCTGCTGCTCACCGACATCGTCATGCCCGGCATGGACGGAATCGAGGTGGCCCGCCTGGCCGCCGCGCGCAATCCGGCCCTGCGCATCATGTTCATCACTGGCTTCGCCGCCGTGGCCCTGGCCGCCGGCGACTCCGCGCCTGCCGGCGCCAAGGTCCTGTCCAAACCTATCCACCTGCGCGAGATCGTCGCCGAGGTGGAGCGAATGATGGCGGCCTGAGGCTAGCGCCTCGCGGGCGGCTTTCAGCCCTTGCACAGGGGCCGGCCGCCCGTTATACCGCCGCCCTTCCCGTCCCCTAAGGGGGCCGCCCTTATGGACGCGTAGCTCAGCGGGAGAGCACCTCGTTGACATCGAGGGGGTCACAGGTTCAATCCCTGTCGCGTCCACCATCCCTTTCCAAAAAATCGTCTCCGCAGCCAAGTCTGGTCTCGACCACTGGTCTGCCGGTTCAGGCCACCCGGAGGTGGCGACGTGCCCCGTCCCGCTGATCCACCGACTCAAGTTCGCCCCGAGCAGATTGAGACCGACCGCCTGATCCTGCGGGACTTTCGGCCGGAGGATACCGAGGCGGTGCACGCCTATGGGTCTGACCCAGAAGTCGTCCAATATATGCCCTGGGGTCCTAACAGCCCGCAGGACACGGCGGCCTTCATGGCCCGGGTCCTGGAGCAGCAGGCGACCTGGCCCCGGCTGGATCTCGGCCTCGCCGTTGAGCTGAAAGGCGAACGGCAGGTCGTCGGCTCCATCGCCCTGCACCTGCGGGACATTCCCAACGCCACGGTGGAGATGGGCTATGTCCTGCGTCGGGACCTGTGGGGGCAGGGCCTGGTCAGCGAGGCGGCTGAGGCGATGATGGCCTTGGGTTTCAGCCTTGGCCTGCATCGCATCTATGCGACCTGCGACGTGCGGAATGTGGGCTCCTACCGGGTGATGGAGAAGCTCGGCATGCGACGCGAGGGCGTCCTTCTTAAGGATCGGCGCATTCGCGGCGTCTGGCGCGACACCTATGTCTACGCCCTGCTGGCGGAAGAATGGGCCCAGCGCCGAGGTGATTCAGCCCACAACGCCTGATTCGTCTGCGCCGTCCTGAGCCCGGGTTCGGCTGAGGGCCCGGCGTCGGTTCCGAGGCGATCAGGGGCTTATAGAAAAGACGGTACTGTCAAAAACGCTCGGGGTTGCGGTGCGTTACCACCGCCAATTCGGACTTCCCTTACGGAACCGCCATGCAGTTCCGACGGGTGATGTAACCCGCGGGGCGGTTACATTGGCGGTTGTAGAAGGCGAGGTATGCTCTCAACCCCTTGGTACGCAAGGGGTTGAATGTCAAAACTTGCATGACAGTCAAATAGTCTGGTTGTGTCTCCCCGTTGAAAAAATTCTGGCGCTTTTGCAAAAGGCGCCGGATAATCATTTTTGCTCACGGGTCAAAATCCCCACGCCATAAGGGGATCGGCGCCAAGAGGGGGAAGGAAACCAATGTTGAAACGTACCTATTTCTGCGGCGGCTCGGTCATGGCCGTCGCTCTGGCTATGGGAGCCGCCGGATCGGCCGCGGCCCAAGCCCAGCCTACGGTGGTTGAAGAAGTCGTCGTCACCGGCTCATTCATCGCCGGCACGCCGGAAGACGCCGCCCTGCCGGTGGACGTCCTGGGCGCAGCGGAGTTGGAACGCCAGGGCTCGCCCAGCGTCGTTCAGCTGGTCAAGACCATCAGCGCCTCGCAGTCGGCGCTGGGTGAAAGCAACCGCTATAATGGCGGCGCGGGCACCGCGACCATCAACCTTCGCGGCCTTGGCGCCTCGCGCACCCTGGTGCTGATGAACGGCCGTCGTCTGGCCGACTCCACCCAGGCCGCCTTCCAGGGCGGTGGTCAGGACCTTGGCTTCATCCCCACGGCCGCGACCGGTCGGGTTGAAATCCTGAAGGACGGCGCGGCGGCGACCTACGGCTCCGACGCCGTCGGCGGCGTGGTCAACTTCATCACCCGCAAGGACCTGGACGGCTTCGAGATCGACGCCGACTACACGCTCATTGACGGCTCTGACGGCGACTACACCGTCGACCTCGCCTGGGGCAGCCAGTTCGACCGCGGCAATGTGCTGCTGACCGCAGGCTATCGCCACCGTTCGCGCCTGGACATCAACGAGCGCGACTGGGCCCGCACGCCCATGGACGCCGTCTACTACGGCGGCTGGTCCGGTTCCTCCAACCCCGGCTATTACGGCACCCCTGGCGGCACGACCTTCTTCCGGGACAACGGCTGTAATGAGCTCGGAGGTCAGCTGACCGCCGGCGTGGTGCCGACCAACAATACAGCCACGGGCAGCGTCTGCCGCTTCCAGTTCTCGGCCTTCAACGACCTGGTGAACGAAGAGAACCACTACCAGCTCTACGGCGAGCTGAACTTCGACGTCACCGACACCATCACCTTCCACGGCGAAGTGGCCTGGAAGCGCAGCGACGTTCCTGACCAGCGCATTTCGCCCGCCAACCTGACGACCCAGTTCCCGACGCCGACCTCGGCGGGCGGCACCTCGGGCTCGACGGCGGTTCCGGGCTTCAACGGCCAGGTGCCCTACTTCGTCCCGGCGACCCATCCGGGTCTGATCGACCTGCGCACCCAGTGCGCGGCGCCTCTGACCGCGGGGCAGTGCGCCCTGATGGCTGGCGGCGTGACGATGAACAAGGCCTTCTGGCGCGCCATCGCCCATGCCGGCCATCCGACCAATCCGGACGGCGCCGACCATCAGGATATCCAGAACACCTCGTTCCGGGTGTCCGGCGGCTTCAAGGGTGAGTTCGAGAACGGCATCGGCTGGGATGCGGCTCTGACCTATATGGAGACCGAGTCCACCATCACGACCAACGACCTGCTGGTGAACCGCATCCAGCATGCGCTCAACGGTCTCGGCGGTCCGGGCTGTAATCCGGCCACCGGCACCCCCGGCGTCGGCCCCTGCCAGTACTTCAATCCCTTCACCAACAGCGTCGCGGTCAGCGCGGTGAACGGTGCGACAAACCCCTATTATCGCGGCGCGGCCAACCCGGCCGTGATCAACAACCCGGCCCTGGTTGAGTGGCTGTACGGCACCTACACCAATGTCGGCACCAACAACATCCTGGTCGCGGACCTGGTGTTCAACGGTGAAACCGGGATCGAACTGGGCGGCGGCAACATCGCCTGGGCGGCCGGCGGCCAGTATCGCTACAGCCGTTCGCGGGATGACTGGGAGAACCTCGGCGACGTCCGGGCCACGCCTTGCGTCGACTCCATCGACGACGGCATTCCGATCTGCTCGGATCCGGTTGGTCCCTTCATCTTCTTCGGCGCCCAGGAAGACTATGATGTCGACCGGGACGTCGAGGCCCTGTTCGCCGAAGTCCGTATGCCCTTCACCCCGGACTTCGAAGTCAGCGCTGCGATCCGTCACGAGGAGTTCGGCGGTCAGGTGGGCTCCACCACCAACCCGAAGATCTCCGCCCGCTGGCAGGCCACTGACTGGCTGGCCTTCCGCGGTTCGGCGGGCACCACCTTCCGCGCCCCTGGCCAGACCCAGATCTCGCCGGGCAGCAGCAAGGGCGTGTCCAACATCGGCGGCAGCTACCGCGCGGTGGTGACCAACAATAATCCGGGCCTGGAACCGGAAACCGCCAAGACCTACAACTTCGGCGTCCTGCTCGACGTCGGCGCCTTCAAGGCCTCTGTGGACTACTTCAAGTTCGACTTCGAGAAGGAACTGGTGCTCGAGCCCACCACGGCGCTCTATGCCTCGCTGAACTGCTCGAACGCCGCGATCGTCGCCCGCTTCATCTTTGACGGCGCCTGCTCGCCGGCCAATGTGATCGGGGTCAGCCGCTTCATCGTCAACGGTCCGTCCACCAAGACCTCGGGCCTCGACTTCAAGGCGCAGTACGACTTCGACGACTTCTTCGGCACCGATATGCTCGACGCCCGGGTCTCCATGGGCGTCGACGGCACCTACCTGCTGACCTACGATCGCAGCGATTTCACCCTCCTCGGGGCGAACGGTGTGGTCATCGAGCCAGCGCAGGACCGGGTCGGCCGCCATGAACTGGTCGCGGAGTTCTATTCCTACCCCCGTCTGCGGGCCACCGGCTTCGTCAACGTCAATGGCGGAAACTGGAACGTTCGCTACCAGCTGCAGTATCGTGAGGGCACCGAGATCATCGGCGATCCCTGCCCGGCCAGCGGCGCCAGCGCCGCCTGCCGTTATGATCGCGCCTCGGCCACCTTCATCAACGTGGGTAAGACCGATGACTTCTGGCAGCACGACCTGACCGGTCAGATCGAACTGCCCTGGAACACGACGGTCAGCGCCGGCATCCAGAACATCCTGGATACCGATCCGCCCTTCGTGCAGTCCATGTACAACTACGACTACACCAACGGTAACCCGCTGGGCCGGACCTTCAAGATCGGCATCAAGCAGCGCTTCTAAGACGCTTTCAGCAGCCCGGCGGCCTGTCCGCCGGGTTCGCAAGCCTCATCGGCGTCGCCCCCCGGGCGGCGCCGATTTTCTTTGGACTCTGCGCTCAAAGACTTGAGCGCGTTTGGCTCCGATCACCGGTCCCTACTTATCGGAGCGCGCTCTAGAGCATTTTCCGATAAGTGTGACGCGGTTATCGGATCGAAAAATGCTCTAACNNGATCTGATTGACGCAATCAGATCGGAAAGGGCTCTAGGGACGACGGCCTGGGGGCAGCGCCTCGACCTCGGCAGAGGTGAGCTTGCGTACGGCACGCACGTCGCAGCGCTGTTCCCCCAAAGGACCGGAGGAGATGATGGTGGCGTCGGTCCCGCGACAGATGCTGGAACCTGATCTGGAGACGACGGCCAGTTCCTGGACCCAGTCCATGTTGAGGCAGGGTCCGAACATCTGCATCTCATAGACGTCACGGACGCCGACCCGCACATAGAGGATCTCGTCGCTGGGCGCGCTGAACCCGCTGACGCTGCGGGTGAAGAAGCACTCCCGGCCCTGGGGCGCCGTCGATGACGTGGCCAGGTCCCCGGGGGCGGACGTCGGGGCGCAGGCGCTCAGGACGAGCGCGGCGAAGGCGAGGGCGCGGGTGCGCATGTGGCCTCCTCTGATTGGGCCTTAAGGTCAGCCTTGATCCAAGACCTCAATGGTTATCGCCCGAAGATGGTTTCATTCAGGCGTCCGACCGGCCCGCCGCTCAGCCCGCCGCCGAAACCGATCAGGATCAACCAACGCACTGAGATCCACCGGCAGGGGTGAGGCGGCGCCCAGGATCTGGGCGGCCACATGTTCAGCCAGCAGGGGGGCCAGGCAAAAGCCCCTGGAGCCCAGCCCCGTCAGGACATGGAGCCCCCCTGGCCTGCCCGGAACCATCCCGGCGACGGGAAGCCGATCTGGGGTCACGGCGCGCACAGATGCGCGCCCCGACAGGGATGCAAGGCTGACGCCTTGGGCCAGATCCGGCAGGGCCTCGGCCAGGGTCGCGAGATTTCGCTGGTGATCTGTCAGCCTGACCTCGGTTCCCGTCTCGTCCCGGTCATGGGTGGCGCCAAAGACGAGCCCCTCTGGCGATGGAGCGACGTAGCCGCCCCATGCGACCGCGCGGGCCTCCAGGCCAGGTGCGATGGAGACCTGACCTCGCACCGGCTGCAGCTGAATCTCAGGGACCAGGCGCGCCACATCGCATCCGGCGCAAAGAACCACGGCCTCTCCACGCCACATTTCCCGGCCCTCTGGGTCGAGGAGCGCCCAGCCCCCGGCGTCATGGAGCAGGTCTGACACGCCCTGATGCTCGACCTCCCCAAGCCAGGCTGAGAGGATCGCTGATGGCTGAACCACCAGGGCCCCATGCTGGGCCAGACCCGAGCCAGCGGCCTCGCCCGTCCACTGCTGCGCCGCCTCTGACTTCGCCACCGACATGTCGCCCGGCTCGAAGAGGTCAGACTCCGCGATCCGAGCAAATCTAGCCTCGTCCCGGGATTGCCGGGCCAGCTGCAACACCCCCTGGCTGAGCACGGCGCCAGCCACCTCGGAATAGAGCCGGCGGGCCCGTCCCAGGGCCTGGGCAAAGAGCGAGGCCAACGGACCAAGGCCGGCGTCAAGGCGGGGGGTGACCAGGGCGGCTGGATTGCCAGAGGCGCCCTGTCCTGGCCCGGCGGGATCAAACACCCGAATCTCGGCGCCCTCGCTCCGCAAAGCCCGCGCCATGGCGGCGCCGGCGATGCCTGCCCCAATCACCGCCACCCGAGGAGGATCTACGGGCGAATGAGCAGGATCATCGGCTCGCCACGCCTCAAGACGCTCGCGCTTGCGGCCATGACCCGGGCGCTTGGCCACCACAAAGCCTTGGGCCTCTAGGGCCCGGCGAACGCTTCCGGCGACGGTGAATGTGGCCAGGCGGCCGCCGGGGGCTGTACGCGCCGCCACGGCCTCCAGGACATCGTCCCTCCACATCTGCGGATTGAGCGCTGGCGAGAAGCCATCAAGGAACCAGGCGTCGGCTTGGCCGGTCCAGGCGTGCAGGGCCGCCTCGGCCTCCATCACCGCCACGTCCAGGACGGCGTCCAGCTCTGGAAAATCCACCCGATGGAAGCCCGGCGCCTGTCCTGGCCAACGACGGACCAGCAGATCGGCCAGATCGGCGATTTCGGGCCAGCTGGCGAGCACCTGGGCCGCAGCCGCGGCGTCCAGCGGGTGGGCCTCCACCGTGAAGATGTGCAGTCGCGCGCCAGGCGGGCGACCCTGTCGCCACAGGTCCAACAGGGCCAGGATGTTCAGCCCTGTGCCAAAGCCCAGCTCGGCCACCGTAAAGCGTCGTCGCCCCGCCCAGGCCTGTGGCAGGCCACAGCCTTGCAGGAAGACCGCCCGTGATTCGGCGAGGCCATCCTCGGTAGAGAAATAGATGTCGCCATAGAGGCGCGAGCGCGGTTGTCCCTGTGCGTCCAGGATCATGGGCGATTGGGGCCCGGTATGGTCGGCTGGGGGATCAGACGGCGGGGTCATCAGGACCATTGGCGCGCCTGGCGTGGCCCTGGCAACAGGGCGCAAAGCAAAAGGGCCGCCCCGGAGGGCGGCCCTTCATCGAAAACGCCGAAGCGTTCGCGAATGGCTTAGTGAGCCGGAGCTTCAGCAGGAGCAGCGGCGTCAGCGGCGGCGGCGTCAGCGGCCGGAGCCATGGCGTCGGCAGCGGCTTCACCAGCGGCGTCAGCAGCGGCGTCGGCGGTCGCGGCGGCGTCAACGGCCGTGTCGGCGGCGGCTTCGGCGGTCGCGGCTTCGGTGGTGGCTTCAGCGGCAGCTTCGTCGGCGGTTTCGGCGGGCTGGCCGCAGGCGGCGACGGAGAGGGCGGCGACGGCGGCGCCGGCCACGAGCAGCTTGCGAAGAATCTCGGAGGTCATGTCCCTGGTCCCCTGGAATGGAGTTAATTGCGCCTGGCGCGACTGTCGCCACAGGCCCGGGGGCCGGAAGCTTCAGCATCGCTGCGCAGTGCAGGAATATGCCGGTGTTTGGTCCGGGGGCAAGGGGTTAAATCACGCGGCTGTGATCACTTTTTTCGCCGAGGCTGCCCAGCCCCCCGTTTTTCCTATGCAGGCTGGGCCGATCAGGCCTCCGCGGGGATGGCCGAAAGCGCCTCTTCCAGCTCCAGGAAGCTCGGCTGGGCGCCGCTGGGCACATGACCGCGGCCGATCTCGACGGAGATCTGGGCGGCGTTGCCGTGCAGATGGGCCACCAGGACGGCCTGGATGATCTTGTAGAAGGAGGCCTCCTCCTCGACCACGGCGCTGAGTCGCGACGACAGCGGCCCCACCAGGCCATAGGCCAGGAACACGCCGAGGAAGGTGCCGACCAGGGCGCCGCCGATCATGCCGCCGAGCACTTCTGGCGGTTCGGAGATCGAGCCCATGGTCTTCACCACGCCGAGCACGGCGGCGACGATGCCGAGGGCGGGCAGGGCGTCGGCGGTATTCTGCAGGGCGTGGGCGGGCGCCAGGGCTTCGTGGTGGTGCTTTTCGAGCTGCTTTTCCATGGCGTCTTCGACCTGGTGGGGATCCTCCAGGTTCATGGTCATCATCCGCAGAGTGTCGCAGATGAAGTCCACGGCGAAGTGGTCCTTGGTGATCTTGGGGTAGCGCGAGAAGATGGTGCTCTCGCCCGGGTTCTCAATATGGCTTTCCAGGGCGATGACGCCCTTGGACTTCATGGTCTTGGTCAGCAGGAACAGCAGGGACAGGAGGTCGCGATAGTCCGAGGCCTTCCACTTGGGACCGGCGAAGGCCTTGGCCAGGCCGCCGCCGACGCCCTTCAGCACCGTCATCGAGTGGCTGATCAGGAAGGCGGCCACGGCCGCGCCGCCGATGGCCATCATCTCGTGGGGCAGAGCGTGGAGGATGATCCCCATATTGCCGCCGGCCATGATGTAGCTGCCGAACACCATGGCGAACAGCAGAACGATCCCGATGATCTGAAACATGACGACGTTTGGCCCCCGGCTAATCCTGCCGGAGCATCGGGGTTAATGCTTAATGGCCCGTGAGCGGTAATCGCAATTGCCTGCGGTGGCGCGCCGCATTAACAGCGGTCACATGTCAGGATCCCCCGCTCTCCCCGTGGTGCTTCCCAAGCGATCGTTCGCGATCATCTTCGGGGTCTCTTTGGCCACGGCCATGGGCAATACCGGGCTGATCTCGGTGCTGCCGGCCATCGGGCGATCAATCGGCATTCCCGATCCCCTGGTGGCGGCGGTCTTTTCGCTTTCGGCCCTGCTATGGGCCTTCTCCTCGCCCTTCTGGGCCAAGGCTTCGGACCGCTATGGCCGCAAGCCGCTGATGCTGGTGGGCCTGACCGGCTTCATGGTCTCGATGATCTGCTGCGGCCTGGTGGTGAACGCCGGCTTGCGGCACTGGGCGCCGCCCCTGGTGATCTTCGTCTTCTTCCTGTTCGCCCGAGCCTTGTTTGGCCTGTTCGGCGCAGCCTCGAACCCGGCGACCCAGGCCTATGTGGCCGAGCATACCGCGCCTGAGAAGCGGACCCAGTCCATGTCCAGCCTGGCCGGCGCCTTCGGCCTTGGCACTGTGATCGGTCCCTTCCTGGCGCCGCTGTTGATTCTGCCGTTCCTCGGGCTTTCGGGACCGCTGTTCGGCTTCGCCATGATCGCGGCCGTCATGCTGTTCATCGTCTATCGCTATCTGCCTGAGAGCCCGTTCGCCGGCCAGACAAGGGCCCGCACCGACGCCGAGGCCGAAGTCCGCAAGGCCAATCCCGGGGTCAAGGAAACGCCCATGTGGCGCGACCCGCGGATCACGCCCTTCCTCGTCTATGGCTTCCTGGTGGCGGCCTGTCAGACGGCTCAGGGGCAGACCCTCGGCTTCCTGATCATCGACAAGCTGGCCCTGTCGCCGGCCGCCGCCCAGGGCTTCATCGCCATCGCCATGATGTTCGGGGCCATGGCCGGCCTGCTGGCCCAGTGGGGCATTATCCGCATGTTCGAGATGACCCCGCGCCAGCTGCTGCGCTGGGGGGTCGGCGTGGCGGCCGTGGGCAATGTGATCGTGGCGCTTTCGCCCAACTACTGGGCCGTTGTGATGGGTTATGCCATCGCCAGCCTGGGCTTCGGCTTCGCCCGGCCGGGCTTTACGGCGGGCTCGTCGCTGGCGGTGAATATGGGCGAGCAGGCCCGGGTGGCCGGGGCCATCGCCGCGGTCAATGGGGTCAATGTGGTGCTGGCCCCGTTCTTTGTCTGGCTCTACCAGCTGATCGCCTGGGCGCCGTTCGCCCTGAACGCTGCGATCATGGTCGGTCTGCTCTATTACGCCTTCCGCAATCCGCAGCTGCGCAACGCCGACCCCAAGCCGGCGACCCGCGCCGACGCGGCCATGGCGACGTTGGATCGTCGCGACGAGTCCGGCCAGTAGGCCGGCCGCTCAGGGCTGGCCCGCCGCCTCGCCCCGCAGTCGGCGCACCATCTCCAGGGACAGATAGCCGTCAGCCACCAGGCCTCGGCTGGCCTGATAGGCTCGCAGGGCCTTGCGGGTGTTGACGCCAACGATGCCGTCTGGCGCGCCGGGATCAAAACCCAGCTGGGCCAGGGCGCGCTGGGCGTCGCTGCGGTCGGTGAGGGCCAGGGGTGTTTCCTGCGGCCAGTCCCGAACCAGCTGCCCCTCTCCGGCCAGGCGCTGGGCCAGCAGCCCGACGCCGAGCGCATAGGCGGTGGAGTTATTATAGCGCCGGATCATGAAGTGGTTGTGGAAGGCCAGGAACAGCGGCCCGGCGGCGCCCGACGGGGCGATCAGCTCGGCCGGCGCCTGCTGGTCGGCCGTCGAAAAGGGGCGTCCGTCGGCGGCGCGGATCCCGCGCTCGGCCCACCAGCCGGGAATTTCCCGCGGGCCCTCGGTCAGGGCGTAGTCGAAGCCCTCAGGGGCGATCACCTC
>DJWR01000185.1:24776-33908 GCA_002441055.1 Caulobacteraceae bacterium UBA6225
GGCTGTCGCCAGGAAGGTGGTGGGAATGAACTGGGTCTGACCCATGGCGCCGGCCCAGGACCCGATCAGACGCGACCGGGGAAATTCCCCCGATCCGATGATCTTCAGGGCGGCCATAAGCTGATCTTCGGCGAACTCCCGTCGCCGGCCGTCGGCCGCCAGGGTGGCCATGGACCGGATGACGTCAAAATCACCCAGGATGGCGCCAAAGCCTGACTCCAGGCCCCAGATGGCGACCAGAATGTTCTGAGGCACGCCGTGACGGGCTTCGATCTGACTGAGCGCCGGCAAGGCGTCGCGGCGCCGGCGACCTATGGCGACGCGGTCGTCGGAGACCACGCCACGGATATAGTCGCTGACCGGCCTGGAGAATTCGGGCTGCCGGGAATCCAGGGCGGAGATGCGATCATTCGGGGTCAGGCCCGCCAGTTCGCGATCCAGCAGGTCGGACGGCAGACCGGCGCGAACCGCCTTGATGTAGAAGCTCCTAAGCCAGGCGTCGAAGGACGGGCTGCCTGAAGGGGTAAGATCGACCACCGGCTCAGGATTATGCGGCGTCGGCGCGGCGGGACCCAGAGCCAGCTGAGGCGTCAGCCCGGTCGCAGGGTCAGCGCAACCCGCCGTGAGCAGTACGAGAAATGAGCGTCGATCCATCATTGAACCATACGGCTCCTGCCCCTCGGCCTCAATCGCCATGCGGCGCTGCGGCGAATGAAAAGCCCCAGACCTCTGAAGGTCCGGGGCTCTAGGCGCCGTGGCCAGGGCGGTGGGGGGGGATCACGACCTGACCGGCGAAGGTGGAATGCCTCGCAGCGCCGCCGGTTCCAGGCCTCCGAAATAAAGAACGAGAATCTCCGAATAAGAATCAGTCGCAATTATGTTGCGCCGCCAGAGGTCCCTTGCTAGTGCGAGCTAATCGCAAGTTTGGGGGTCCTTCTACCATGTCCAACCGCCTGCCGTTCGGGGCTCGCAGCTACAGCCTTTTCGCTAGCGCACTTGGCCTCAGCCTCGTTCTGGGGGGCGCCGCGGCGGCCCAGGCGCCCAATGCGGTCGATCAGGCCAGCGACGTGGTGGAGGTCGATCAGGTGGTGGTCACCGCCTCAGCCTTTGAGCGGAAGATCGTCGACGCCCCGGCCTCTGTGAGCGTGATTTCCCGCGAAGCCCTGCAGACGAAGCGCTTTTCCAGCCTCGCCGAGGCCCTGGCCGATGTGGAAGGCGTCGATGTGGGCGATGGCGTGGGCAAGACCGGGGGGCTGAACATCTCGATCCGGGGCATGCCCAGCGACTACACCCTGGTCCTGGTCGATGGCCGCCGACAGAACGCGGCGGGGAATGTGACACCCAACGGCTTTGGGGAAACCTCCACCAGTTTCATGCCGCCCACCTCGGCCATCGAACGGATCGAGGTGGTCCGCGGTCCTATGTCGACCCTGTATGGGTCCGACGCCATGGGCGGCGTGGTCAATATCATTACCCGCCGGGTCGGCGAGCGCTGGCGCGCGGCCACGACGGTGCAGGGGACCCTGCAGACTGACGATCAGTTCGGCGCCAGCTATGGGGCTGAGGCCTATGTGGACGGCCCCCTTGTGCCAGACAGGCTGGGTCTGGCGCTTCGCGGCAGCGTCTTCAAGCGTGAGGCCTCGGACCTCTCCTATGTGGACGCCAACGGCCGACCGATCGAGGTGTCCAAGCGGGGCCCAAGCCCTGTGGAGGCCGACATCTGGACCCTGGGGGGGCGACTGAGCTTCACCCCCAGCGTCGATCACGACCTCTGGCTGGACATCGATTTCGCCGAGCAGGCCTACGATAACGCCGAGAGCCAGTTGGGCACAGGCACGGTCCAGGGGGGCTATGGCCCAGAACTGCGGTTCGAGCGTGAGCAGTTCGGCTTGGCCCATGACTGGCGCTCGCCCATCGGCCTGATCACCTCTGACGTGGTGCGCAACACCACCACCACCTTCGGGCGGACCATCCCGCCGGGCACGCTCGGCAAGACCGCCGGTGATGCCCGCACACTGGAGGCCACCAACACCATCTTCAACACCCGCCTGGCCACGGAGATGGGGGCGCACGCCTTCACCGTGGGCGCCCAGTGGTGGGAGGCTGAGATGGTCGACGGCGTGGCCACAGATACCTACGAACACACCCAGTGGGCGGTGTTCGCCGAGGACGAATGGCGACTGCTGGACAACCTCGCCCTCACCCTCGGCGTTCGGCACGACGACCATTCCAAGTTCGGCGGCCAGACCAGCCCGCGGGCCTACCTCGTCTGGACGGCCAATGAGGCCTGGACCGTGAAGGGCGGTGTCAGCCGCGGGTTCAAGACCCCGCGCCTGGATCAGATCGCCTCGGGCATCACCGGCTTTGGCGGTCAGGGCACAATCCCGCTGATCGGCACTCCGACCCTGCAGCCGGAAACCAGCACGACGGCGGAAGTCGGCGTCTATTTCGACAGCGGCGCCGGCTTCAACGCCAACCTCACGGTGTTCCACAGTGAGTTCGAGGACAAGATCGCCTCGGGCCCTGGCCTGCCCAACTGCTCCTTCGCAGGAAGCCCGAACCGCCCGGGTTGCGTAAACTATGGGAACTTTCCCAGGGTCGACCTCTATGGCCAGACGGTGAATATCGACGAGGCGGTGACCCGCGGCGCCGAGGTCGCGGCCCGATACGCCTTCAGCCCCGACTGGACGGTCTCGGGCAACTACACCTACACCGACAGCGAGCAGAAGAGCGGTCCGTCAGCCGGCGAGCCTCTGGTCAACACGCCCGAGCACATGCTGAACGGCAGCATCCGCTGGCGGGCCGCCGACAAGCTGAACGCCTGGGTGCGGACCGAAATCCGCTCTGAGCGTTATCGCGGCGCCGGGGACGCCCAGAACGCGCTGGGCGACTACAAGGGCTACAGCCTGTTCCACCTGGGGGGCAGCTATCAAGTGGCTGAGAACGTCCGTATCAACGCCACTATCTACAATCTGTTCGACAAGGATTTCGTCTCCTACCTGCCCTATCCCAGCCGGGGGACGACAGCCTATGCAGGCGAGTACGCGATCAACCAGGAGCCTCGGCGCCTGTGGGTGTCGGTGAATGTCGGCTTCTGAACAGCTGAGGGCTTCGGCGGCGGGGCATGATGCCGCCGAGGCCCTGGCGCGAGCGAAACGCAAGGCCCAGCGTCGCGCGGGTTTCCTGCGTCAGGTTCTGCGCTGGCACTGGATCAGCGCGGCCATCTGCCTGATCGGCATGCTGCTGTTCGCCGTCACCGGCATCACGCTGAACCATGCGGGCTCGATTCCAGCGACACCGCGGGTAAGCGAGCAGACGGCCGAGCTGCCCGCTGACCTCCTGGCTCTGGCGCAGGCCGCCGAGGCGCAGGAAGCGCCTCTGCCCGATCCGGTGCGCGCCTGGATCGGCGAGGAACTGAAGGTGAGCCTGCCGGCTGACGCAGCCCCCGAATGGTCGCCAGGCGAGGCCTATCTCGCCCTGCCGCGGCCCGGCGGCGACGCCTGGCTCAGCCTCGACACAGAGGTCGGCGAAGTCATCTACGAGCGCACCGACCGGGGCGTGGTCGCCTACCTCAACGACCTGCACAANNTTCTGCATCACAGGTCTGATCCTGCTGCAGCTGCATTCGCACGCCCGACGGTCCACTTGGCCGCTGGTGGGGGCTGGTCTGATCATCCCCCTGCTGTTCGCCCTGCTCTTCATTCACTGAACGGATCGCACCCATGCGCCGCCTCGTTTCCGCCGCCATGCTCACAGGCCTGATGGCCGCCCCGGCTACGGCCGCCGAGCTCAATCTCAGTGTGCAAATTCCCCGCCTGTCGGTGGCCGAGTACCACAATCCCTATGTGGCCATCTGGGTGGAGAAGCCCGACCAGACGGCGGTGAAAACGCTGGCGGTCTGGTACGACATCAAGCTGAAAAACCAGGAAGGCGAGACCTGGCTGAAGGACATGCGGCAGTGGTGGCGCCGGGCCGGTCGCGCCATGGATCTGCCCGCCGACGGGATCAGCGGCGCCACCAAGGCGCCCGGTCGCCATCAGGTGAAGTTCGTCGGCGGCAAGGCGCCGCTCGGGACCCTGCCGGCCGGCCAGTACAATCTGGTGGTGGAGGCCGCCCGCGAGGTCGGCGGCCGCGAAATGGTCCGCATCCCCTTCCAGTGGCCGCCCAAGGCCGCCGCAACCGGCCAGGCCAAGGGCGAGACCGAGCTCGGCGCCGTCAGCCTCAGCCTCAAGCCCTGATTCCAGCCTTCAACAGAACACACCGGAGAGACGCGCCATGAAGACCCTGCTTCGTCCCCTCTGCGCCGCTGCGGCGCTCACCGCCATGCTGGCCGCCCCCATGGCCGCCCAGGCCCACCGGCAGTGGATGCTGCCCTCCATGACCGTGCTGTCTGGCAATGACCCCTGGGTCACGGTCGATGCGGCGGTGTCCAATGACCTCTTCGTCTTCGAGCATGTGCCGATGCGCCTGGACGGCCTGGTCATCACCGGCCCCGATGGCGCGGCTGTGGCTCACCAGAACGCGGCCACCGGCAAGTATCGCTCGACCTTCGACGTGCAGCTTTCCAAGCCCGGCACCTATCGCATCGCCAGCGTCGGCGACGGCGTCATGGCCTCCTACAAGCTGGCCGGCGAACAGAAGCGCTGGCGCGGGGCGGCCGCCGACCTCGCCACGGCCGTCCCGGCTGGGGCCACCGACGTCAGGATCGTCCACTCCCAGCGGCGCATCGAAACCTTCGCCACGGTGGGGGAGCCCACCACCGAAGCCCTGGCCCCCACCGGCAAGGGCCTGGAGCTGGCGGCCGTCACCCATCCCAACGATCTGTTCGCCGGCGAGACCGCGCAATTCCGCCTGCTGCTGGATGGCCAGCCGGCCGCGGGCGTCGAGGTCACCGTGATCCGGGGCGCTGGCCGTTATCGCGACGATCCGGGCGAGATGAAGCTCACCACCGCCGCCGATGGTCTTCTGGAAATCAACTGGGAGGAGCCCGGCATGTACTGGATGGAGGCCGAGGTCCGCGGCGGCAAGAGCTCCATCGAGGGCGCCGAACGCATGGCGGTCTATGTGGGCACCCTGGAAGTCCTGCCGGAATAGGCGCTTGGCTCCGCATTCTCCCGTATCGGCGTCCCCCCTGTCGGAACACCGGGTCGCCGTGCCCCTGACCCTGCCTGAGGACCTGGCGCCTCAGGCAGGCGGCCTGGAGGTGGACGCCTCCGGCGCGGCCATGGGCGTCACCTGGACGCTCAAGGCGATCACCCTGCCGGGTCTTGGCGCCCAGGTCCTGGCCCGCACGGTGCAGGATCGCCTGGACGCGGTGGTGGCGCAGATGAGCCCCTGGGAGCCGGCCTCCCAAATCAGCGCCTTCAACCGCGCCCCGGCCGGCGCCTGGCAGGACCTGCCGGAGGGCTTCGCCCAGGTGATGGCCTGCGCCCTGGATATGGCGGCCCTGGGCCAAGGGGCGTTCGACCCCACGATCGGCCGTCTAACGGACCTCTGGGGGTTTGGCCCGCCAGGACCGATCGCTGCGCCGCCGACGGCGCAGATGATCGCCGAGGCCCGCGCGCAGGCCGGCTGGGACAGGTTGGACTTCGATCCCGTCGGTCGCCGCCTGCGCCAGCCGGGGGGCCTTAGCCTGGACCTCTCGGGCGTCGCCAAGGGGTTCGGGGTCGATGAGGCCGCCCGTGCGCTGCTGCGGCTTGGTGTGCGCGACTTCCTGCTGGAGGTCGGCGGCGAGCTGCGCGGCGAGGGGCTCAAACCCGACGGCCAGCCCTGGTGGGTGGCCCTGGAGCGGCTGGAAGGGGAGGTCGAAAGCCAGACGCCAATCCTCCTGGCTCTCTGTGGTCGGTCGGTGGCCACGTCGGGCGACTACCGCCGCTACATGATCCATGAGGGGCGCAGGCTCGCCCATACGCTCGATCCCCGCACCGGCCGGCCCAGCGAGAGCGGCGTGGCCTGCGTCAGCGTGCTGCACGGCCAGGCCATGGTCGCCGACGCCTGGTGCACCCTGCTGTCGGTGGCAGGCGCTGAAGAGGGCCTGGCGCTCTGCGCGGCCCACGACATCCCCGCCCGCTTCCTCATCCACACGAAAAAGGGCCTGGAGGAGCGGCTCTCGCCGGCCTTCCAGGCCCTTCTCGAGGACTAGGTCGCGCTAGACCAGTTCGGACGGCTTGATCCCCAGCTCCTTGAGCAGGGGTTCGGCATAGTCCACCCGGCCGGTCATGGTCTTCGGGTCGGCCTTGGCCAGCTGATAGACCGCCTCGGCGATGAACTCGATGGGCTGCACCCGGTCCTTGGTCTGTTCGTTGATCAGACCGTGGACCGCGACGCCAGGGGTGTCCACCAGGCCCGGCGAGACCACATTGACTGCGATCCCGTCGCTTTGGACCTCGGACGCCAGGCCGGTGGTGAACCGCTCAAGCGCGGCCTTGCACAGGCCATAGACCGTACCGCCGCGGCCGCCGGAATAAGGCTGCTTGGGATGGATGCCGGCCGGGGACGATATGTTGACGATAGAGCCCCAGCCCTTCGCGCGCATGCCGGGCATGACCAGTTGGGCTAGGTGGAAGGGCGCATAGACCTGCACCTCCATCATCAGCTTGAAGCGCTTCTCGGTGAAATCCTGCACCGGCATGAAATAGGTGATGGCGGCGTTGTTGATCAGGATGTCGATTGGGCCGAATGCGGCCTCGGCCTCCTCCACCAGCCGCTCGCGCTCAGACGCTTGGGCCAGATCAGCCTTGACCAGGACAGCTTCGGCGCCGGCCGCCTTCAGGCGCTCCACCGTGTGGGCGAGGGTCCCAGGCAGGCGGCTCTCCCCCTCCTGGGCCGTGCGGGCCGAAACGACGACCTTGGCGCCTTCCATGGCCAGGCGTGCGGCGATGGCCTCACCGATGCCGCGGCTGGCGCCGGTGACCAGGGCCACCTTACCCTTCAGGGTTCCGTTCGGATTTATGGACGCTGACATAATGAATGATCCTCCCATGACTTAATTCTTATGGGTGGAAGCCTCGCGCCTTTGCCCCCGTCCTGCAAGCCAGACGAGCGGCGAAGCCCAGGCCCCGTTGACTCCGTACGGCCCGCCCCGTATATGCGCCCGCTCTGTTGGTAACCCTCTGAAGGACGGCGCGCGGCGACGCGCGAAGACAAGCTCATGAAGGTCAGAAGCTCGCTGAAGTCGCTGAAGACGCGTCACCGCGACTGCAAGCTCGTTCGCCGCAAGGGCGTGGTCTACGTCATCAACAAGACGGACCCGCGCTTCAAAGCCAAGCAGGGCTAAGCGCGGCCGCCGCCCGGAGATGCCCAAGGCGGTTCTCTGGGATATCGGCAATGTCGTGGTCCGCTGGGACCCACGCACGCTCTATGCGAAGATTTTCAAGGAGCCGGCCGAACTGGACCGGTTCCTTTCGCATGTCTGCACCATGGTCTGGCATGTGAACCACGACCTTGGCGTCACCTTCGAAGAAAACCGCAAAGGCCTCGTCGAGCGCTTCCCCGAGTACGAGGCTGAAATCCGCGCCTGGGAGAGCCGGTGGTGGGAGATGTTCTCCGGAACCATCCCGCAGACTGAGGCCGCGATTGAGGCCCTGCACGCGGCCGGCGTGCCGCAGTTTGGCCTGACCAACATGTCCCACGAGGTCTTTGACGGGGTTATCGCCATGAGCCCGGCCTTTGCGCGCCTGGAGGGCTTTGTGGTCTCGGCTGAAGAGAAGCTGATCAAGCCTGATCCGCGGATCTACGCCATCGCCTGTGAGCGGTTTGGCCACGCGGCGGGCGACATCCTGTTCGTGGACGACAGCGCCGCCAACATCGCCGCGGCCAAGGCCTTTGGCCTACAGACCCACCACTTCACCGATCCGGACGCCTTGGCCCCTGCGCTGGAAGCCCACGGACTCCTCTGACGGATTTCGTTCGGCGCGGATGCGCGGTAGGGTCCGCCGCTTCAAACCACCCTCGACTCGGAAGACGCTTTTCCCATGGCTGACGACAGCGCCCACCTCGACATTCTCAACACCACCGCCCAGGGGCAGCTGAAGAGCATCATCGAGCGTATCGAGCGCCTGGAGCTGGAAAAGGCCGAGGTGGCCGAGCAGATCAAGGAAGTCTTCGCCGAGGCCAAGGGCAACGGCTTTGACGTCAAGGTGCTGCGCAAGGTGGTCCGCCTGCGCAAACAGGACCGCGCCAAGCGGCAGGAGGAAGAGGCCATCCTCGACCTCTATCTCTCGGCGCTTGGAGAGATTTGAAGCGCAAGGCTCCCCCAGATCCCAGGGCCCAGGCCAAGCGGGCCGCGCTGAACGCGCTCAAACGCGCCCGGCGTGAGGCCGCGCGCACAGGCGTGGAGCTCTCCGAATGGGAGGGCGAATTCCTCGGCTCGGTGGAAGATCGGGTGAAGACCTATGGGAGGGCCTTCGGCGACCCCGAAAAGGGTGCGCCGGGCCAGGCGCTCTCGGCCCTGCAGCACCGTAAGCTCAAGGAAATCTCGGCCAAGGCCAAGGGCGAGAAGAAGCCGATGACCCGCCGCGGTTTCGGCCGCAAACCGCGCGAGACTGACGACTAGAGTCCGAGGTCTTAGGCGCCGCAGGCGCAGCTAAAGATGGGACACGAAGGACACAAAGGAAGCGAAGGACACAAGGGCGTCTTCGTGCCCTTCGCGCCTTCTTCGTGCCCTTCGTGTCCCCTTTTTTTCTTGCGCTGACGCGCGAAGGGCAGAGCGCCCTCAGGCGGCCTCGGTCTCGCCGTCCTCGGACCCACCGATCACCCCGTCCAGGCCCTGTTCTCGGACCTTGCGGTAGAGGGTGGAGCGGCCGATGCCGAGGCGTCGGGCGACCTCGCTCATGTGGCCGGCATAGATTTCGATGGCCAGCTGGATCAGGTCGCGCTCGATATCCTCCAGCGTGCGCAGATGGCCGCGCTCATCGAGGATCCGCACCGGGGCGTCCTTGGGCAGTTCGGCCATGAGTTCGCGGGCCGCCTCCGGGGAGATGGCCGCCGTCGCCAGCGGCGCGGGGGCGGCCTCGGCGGGCGGCGGCGCCACGATCCCGGAAATGGCCGGGAAGTCGAAGGGCTGGAGATAGGGGGAGTCCGACAGGACGATGGCTCGATAGACCGCATTTTCCAGCTGACGCACATTGCCGG
>DJWR01000010.1 GCA_002441055.1 Caulobacteraceae bacterium UBA6225
GTGCCGGTCGGCGACGCCGCCCAGCTGGCGGTGCAGACCACGGCCGAGGCCTTTGCGCTTGGGCTTCAGCTGTCCGCGCCGGTGGTGGTGTTTTCGCTGATCTTCAACATCGCCGCGGGCCTGGTGGGCCGGGTGATGCCGGCCTTCCAGATCTTCTTCGTGGCCACCCCGCTCCTGGTGCTCTCGTCCCTGTCGATCTTCGCGCTCAGCCTCGGCGTGCTGGGCATGGTCTGGGTCGACCGCTACCGGGCGCTTCTGGCGAACTTCCTGTGATCGATGTCTGACACCGACCAGTCATCGAAAACAGAAGAAGCCACCCCGCGAAAACTCGAACAGTCGCGGGAAAAGGGGGATGTGGCCAAGACCCCGGACCTGGCCCCCCTGATGGCGCTCGCCTTTTCCGCCGGGGCCATCGCGATCTTCGGCGGCTGGCTGGCCAAGTCCATGGCCGCGGCGCTGCTGCCCTTCATCGCCCATCCCGAGCAGATCCAGCTGGAGGGCGGGGGCGGGGTCAATGTGGCGCGCATGGCGATGATGGCCGCCGCGCCTGCGCTCGCCGCCGTCCTGGCCACGGCGGCCATTGGCGGCATGGCCGGCAACCTGGTGCAGCACGGCTTCCTGTTCACGCCCGACAAGGCCAAGCCGGACTTCAAGAAGGTCTCGCCGCTTTCGGGTTTCCAGCGGATCTTCGGCCCCGACGGCCTGGCCCAGTTCGTCAAGTCCATCGCCAAGATTCTGGCTGTCGCGGGCGTCTCCTACTGGACGCTGGAGCCCCACTTCCACGAGTTCCGCACCCTCTCGGCCCTCGATCCGGCCGCCATGCTGCCCTTCAGCGCCGAGGTGCTGCGTCAGCTGGTCTTTGCGGTCATCGCCCTGATGCTGGTGATCACCGGCGCCGACTGGCTCTGGCAGAAGCAGCGCTTCCTCAAGAAGCAGATGATGAGCCGCCACGAGATCAAGGAAGAGTACAAGCAGACCGACGGCGACCCGCTGATCAAGGCCAAGCTGCGCCAGATGCGCCATGACCGCGCCCGCCGGCGCATGATGGCCGCGGTGCCCACCGCCACCGTGGTGGTGATGAACCCGACCCACTACGCCGTGGCGCTGAAGTACGAGGCCGGCAGCGCCGGCGCCCCCGAATGCGTGGCCAAGGGCCTGGACGCTGTGGCGCTGCGCATCCGCGCCACGGCCGAAGAGGCCGGCGTGCCAGTGATCGAAGATCCCCCGCTGGCCCGCGCCCTTTATGCGGCCGTCGAGATCGACCAGACCATTCCGCCGGCCCACTTCGAAGCGGTGGCCAAGATCATCGGCTTCATCATGGGCGCCCGCGCCGCCCCGCCGCCCCGGGCGAGACCCATGCGCTAGAGCGCGCCAGAGTGGCGTCCGTCCTGATATTCCCTTATGATGTGGACGCCAGGAGTGCTCATGTCGAAGCCCATGACCTTGAATGTCCGCGTCACCGGGCCGCTTAGCGACTTCGTCGCGGCCAACGTGGGGGACAGCGGCGCCTACGAGAATGTCAGCGAATACGTGCGGGATCTGATCCGCCGCGATATGGTCGAGCGGGAGGCGGAGAACTTCGCACGTCTCCGGGCTGAGCTGCAGCAAGCCTTCAGCCATGCGGACGAGAGCTTCGTCCGCACTGACGTTGATGCGTTTCTCAAGAAGGTCAGACCGAAGTCCGCGGGATGAGCGGATTTCGTATTCAGGCCGCAGCCCTTGTCCGGCTGGAAGACATCCACCGTCATACCTTGGAACAATGGGGTGAGGCTCAGGCCGAGCGCTACATCCGCGGGATCTTTGCGCAGTTCGAGGCTATTGCGGCGCGCCGAGTGTTCTGGCGGCCCGTGCCTGCCGAGTTTGGCGTCAAAGGCTATGTCTCTCGCTACGAACGCCACATGATCTACTGGCGCGAATTGGCTGACGGCGAGGTGGGGATCGTCACCGTGCTCCACGAGCGCATGCACCAGATCGCCCGTTTCCGGGAGGATTTCGGCCCGGCCTCCGAAGCCTGAGCCTGTCTCCTACCGCCAGGCGAAGACCGGCTGATCGAGTTCGGCCACCCGGGTGATCCGGCCGGCCACGAGTTCGCGCAGCTGATAGATCAGGGCCGCGGTCGGCGCATGGATGTGCTGGTCGCCGATCAACAGGCGGATGACCTGGCGCGGGCTCTCTGGAATGGTCTCGAAGTCCACCACATGGTCGCCCATCAGCCCGTCCAGGCGGATGTGGTGGACCGAGGCCACCTCGTCGGGATTGGGCCGGATCTGGCCAGGATCGTCCAGCCAGGCGACCACCGGGGCGATCGCATAGCCCGACCGCGTCGGATAGTCGTCCAGCACGCCCAGGATGTTCTCCGGCGGCAGGGTGAGCCCCAACTCCTCCTCCAGCTCGCGCAGGGCGGCGATCTCCAGGGTCTCGCCCGGATCGCAGCGGCCGCCGGGCAGGGCCCATTGGCCGGCATGGGCGCGCAGGGTGGAGGCCCGCCTCGTCAGCAGGAAGGCCGCCTGGCCCGAGCCGTCGTCAGCCGCCACCAGGGTGATGGCCACGGCGGCCGCCTTCAGGCCCGCCTGCGGATGGACGATCCGCGGGAAGGTCTGCAGGCGGCCTGAAAGCTCCTGGCGGAAGGCCGCGTCGAAACGGCAGGTCACCGGCGCAGCCTCAGCCGGCGGCCTTGGCCGCCTCGACCTTGTCCTGGGTCTTGGTCTCGAAGTCGCTGGCCTCGTGGCGCTCGCGCAGCTGGC
Source organism: Caulobacteraceae bacterium UBA6225 (assembly GCA_002441055.1). Classification (GTDB taxonomy): domain Bacteria; phylum Pseudomonadota; class Alphaproteobacteria; order Caulobacterales; family Caulobacteraceae; genus Phenylobacterium. The sequence continues at coordinate 2,745 of DJWR01000010.1, forward strand.
TGGCCGGTTCGCCATAGGTGCGGTTGACCATGCGGCCGCGCTTCACCGCCGCCCGCTCGCCGATCTGGTCGGCCCAGCGGATGACGTTCTTGTACTCGTGCACCTGCAGGAACTCGCCGGCCTCGTACAACAGACCCTTGGCCATGCCGCCGTACCAGGGCCAGACGGCCATGTCGGCGATGGTGTAGTCATCCCCGCCCAGATAGGCGGCCTCGGCCAGGCGGCGGTCCAGAACGTCCATCTGGCGTTTCACCTCCATGGCGAACCGGTCGATGGCGTATTCGATCTTGATCGGCGCATAGGCGTAGAAGTGGCCAAGGCCGCCGCCCAGATAGGGCGCGCTGCCTACCTGCCAGAACAGCCAGGACAGGCACTCGGCGCGCTTGGCCGGATCGGTGGGCAGGAAGGCGCCGAACTTCTCGGCCAGATGGATCAGGATGGCGCCGGACTCAAACACCCGGACCGGCTCAGGCCCGCTCCGGTCTACGAGCGCCGGGATCTTGGAGTTCGGGTTGGCGTCCACAAAGCCCGAGCTGAACTGGTCGCCGGCCCCGATATTGATCAGCCAGGCGTCGTACTCCGCGCCGGCGTGGCCCAGCGCCAGCAGCTCCTCCAGCATGATGGTCACCTTGACCCCATTGGGCGTGCCCAGGGAGTAGAGCTGCATCGGATGGCGGCCCACCGGCAGGTCCTTGTCGTGGGTCGGGCCAGCGATCGGGCGGTTGATATTGGCGAAGCGGCCGCCGCTCTCCTTGTTCCAGGTCCAGACCTTGGGGGGGACGTAGTCGGTGGTGTCGCTCATCAATTCTCTCCCGGACGGGCGTTGTCAGCCGCGCGCCTTGGCCGGCGCCTCGTCGCCAATGTGGTGGCCCGCCCCGCGTTTGGCGAGCCCTCAAAGACCAGCGCGGGAGGGTTTGGTTAAAACCTTCCTGCCACAGAAAGGTCTCGTAAGGGTCTCAGGTGGCCTTGTGCAGTATGATGCTCGATGATTCGGTGGGGCGAACGGCCCCACGTCCAGAGGCAAGCCGCAGGTCCGCCATGGCAGAGACCCCGCAAGGCCCTGAACCGGCGCGCCGGTTTGACCCGCTCACCGCCATCGCGGTGGTGTTCTTCCTCATGGCTGTAGCCTTCGCCGCCGCGCCCGCGATCAACGCCGGGCCGGCCACTTTGGCTGGCCTGATGCTGCTGGTCGGCCTGGCTGGCGTGGCGTGTCTGGGCCTGTTCGTCCTGCGCTCCACCCTGGAGACCCCCACCGACGCCGAGCCGGGCGCCGAGCGTCTGGTGGAGGCCCTGGCCGAGCCTGCGGCGCTCGCCGGCGCCGATGGCCGCATCCATGCCTGCAACAGCGCCTGGCGCGACGTGCTGGGCGACGCGCCGCGCCTGCCCAAGGGTGGATCCTCCGCCGCCAGCCTGTTTTCAGCCCTGGGCGCCGCCCGCCGGGGGGAGACCGCCCACGCCACCCTGCGCGCCGCCGGCGCCGACCACACCGCCGAGATCGCCCCCGTCGGCGCGCCGGGGGCGGCCCGCCGCTTCCTGATCCGCTTGCGCCCTGCGGCGCCCGAGCGCCTGGCCCTGCCGGCCGCGGCGCTGGAGGTGCTGACCGCGGCCGTCGGCGCCAAGGCCCCGCCGCCCAAGGTGCTGGACGCCTTCGCTGCGGCCTCGCCCTTCGGCGCGGCCCTGCTGGAGGGGGAAGACCCCTTCAACGCCGTTATCATCGAGGCCAATCCGGCGCTCGCCGGCATGGCCGGTCCCTTCCAGCGGGGCCAGGCCTTTGGCGACCTGGTCGAGACCAACTCCCGCCAGGACGCCGCCCAGCGCATGGCGCAGGGGGCCGAGGGCGCCCTTGAGGTCCGCCTGTCCCGCGACCCGACCAAGATCGCCCACCTCTATCTGTCGCGCACCGGCGGCCGCTGGGTCGCCTATCTGGTGGACGTGTCCGACCAGAAGCAGATGGAGCTGCAGCTGGCCCAGAGCCAGAAGATGCAGGCCATCGGCCAGCTGGCCGGGGGCGTGGCCCACGACTTCAACAACCTGCTCACCGCCATCCTGATGCAGCTGGACAGCCTGGCGGCCCGGCACCCGGTGGGCGACCCCTCCTATGAGGGGCTGAACGAGATCCGCCAGACCTCCAACCGCGCCGCCGACCTGGTGCGCAAGCTGCTGGCCTTCTCCCGCAAGCAGACCGTCCAGCGGGAGATCCTGGAGCTGGGCGAACTGATCAGCGAGTTCGAGGTGCTGCTGCGCCGGGTGCTGAGCGAGGACGTCACCGTCGACACCGAATATGGCCGCGACCTGCCCCATGTCCGCGTCGACCGGGGCCAGCTGGAAACCGCGGTCATGAACCTGGCGGTCAACGCCCGGGACGCCGTGCGCGCCTATGGCGGAACCACCGTGCGCATCCGCACCGCCCGGGTCGCAGAGGCTGAGGCCGCAGCCCTGGGCTATGCCGGCGCCAAGGGCGACCAGGCCCTGATCGAGGTCTCCGACGACGGCCCCGGCATCGCGCCGGAGGTGATGGACAAGATCTTCGACCCCTTCTTCACCACCAAGCCGGTAGGCGAGGGGACGGGTCTCGGCCTCGCCACCGTCTATGGCATCGTCAAGCAGTCCGACGGCTGGATCGCCGTGGCGTCGAAGCCCGGCGAGGGCTCGGCCTTCCGCATCTTCCTGCCGGTCTATCAGCCGGCCATCGGCGTCCCGGCGCCGGCCCCCGTGGTCAAGCCCAAGACTGTGGCCCGCGACCTGTCGGGCGCCGGCCGCATCCTGTTCGTGGAGGACGAGGACGCTGTGCGCGGCGTCGCCGCCCGCCTGCTGCGCGCCCGGGGCTATGAGGTGATCGAGGCCGCGTCCGGCGAAGAGGCCCTGGAGCTGGCCGAGCTGCACGCCGGCCAGATCGACCTGATGATCTCCGACGTGGTCATGCCCGGCATGCAGGGGCCAGACCTGCTGAAACAGGCCCGCCAGTACCTGGCCGGCGCCCCGGTCATGTTCATCTCTGGCTATGCCGAGGCCGAGTTCTCCAACCTGCTGGAGGGGGAGACCAACATCTCCTTCCTGCCCAAGCCCATCGACATCAAGACCCTGGCCGAACGGGTCAAGCAGGAGCTGCAGAAGGCCGCCTGAGGCGCATCCCGCGTGCGCCCCAGCGCCTTCAAAGCTCAGGCCTCGCCCTCAGGCCCCAGCAACGTCTCGACCGTCGCGACAATGTCGGCCGGCCAGGGCGCCATCAGGGACGCCAGCCGTCCCCGGTCGCCGGCGAACAGGGCGCGGCTGGCCTCCTCGAAACCGGCGGCGTCGCCGGCCATGGCCGACATGAAGCGATAGGCGCCCTCGCGCCGCGCGCGCTGCTCATCGGCCCCCGCATCGGCTTTGCGCGCCTGCTCCACCAGCTTTCGCAGGGTGACCGAGGCGCCGCCCGGCTGCTGCGCCAGCCAGTCCCAGTGCCTGGGCAGAAGGGTGACCTCCCGGGCCACTACCCCCAGCTTCGGCCGCCCCCGCCGCGCGGGCTCAGGCTCAGCCGCCTCCGCCTCAACCCGCCCCTCCAGGTCTGTCAGCCGCCCGGTGGCCAGATCAAAGGCCAGCAGGGGCGCCTCGGGCGCTGCGCTGCGCGCTTCCAGGGCCTTGGCCTGCACCTCGCCCAGCGGCCCCTGGGCGATCTTCCGCGCCCCCTGAAACAGGACGAGGCCGGATGGAAATTCGCTCGCGTGATCGGTCATCTATTTACCCGGATAAAAACACCCGCCATATATACCCGGGTAAATAGGAGCTGTCATGACCTCATCCCCCCGCAAGGCGCTGATCGCCGCCTATAAGGAGCGCCCGACCATCGCCGGGGTCTTCGCCGTCATCTGCAACGCCACGGGCCAGGCCTGGGTCGGCCAGAGCCGCCACATCGACACCCATCAGAACGGGATGTGGTTCGCCCTGCGCCAGGGCTCCAGCCCCCACCGCACCCTCCAGGCCGCCTGGACCACCCACGGCCCAGACGCCTTCCGCTTCGAAATCCTCGACCGCCTGCCGGAGACCTACTCCGACCTCCGCCGCAAGGACGAACTGACCAAACGCGCGGCGCTCTGGCGCGCGCGGCTGGAGGCGGAGGGGGTTTAGGGGCGGGGCGGCTCGGCGCCACAAGCGGCGATTGGGGTTGGGGCGAAGACCGGTCTCTCGCTGGACTTGCCGCAGTGCGCTGCTAGCTGGCAGCAGAAGATAGACACCTCTTCCAGCATCGCCTTGACGGCGGCACGTGCATTGAGGTGGATGCCCAGCATACACAGAAAAGCTGGTGGAATGATTTTCGAAGTCACGCCCGACCAGGTCGCGGCCTTGTCCGATACCGACCTCCGCACGCTCGTTGGCTACCTTGCCGAACAGGAAGTTCGCTCACAGGGCCACTCTGCCGCGGCTGTCACCTATGGTGGGCATCAGAACGCCAAAGACGGCGGGATCGACGTAAACGTTGATCTGAATGCGGCGGCTACGAAAGGCTATGTGCCGCGCGCGAGGACCGGCTTCCAAGTAAAGGCCGAGGACATGCCGCGCGCTGCCATCCTGAAGGAGATGGCCCCGAAATCTAAGCTTCGTGACGCAATTCGAGAGCTTGGCGAAGCCAAAGGCGCATACATCATCGTGAGCTCAAAGGGCTCGCTGTCGAACACCGCTCTCACAGAGCGCCGAAACGCGATGGCGGCAGCTATCGCCAGTGAGCCCTGCGCCGCTGCACTCCACTTGGATTTCTACGACAGGAGGCGCATCGCAACCTGGGTAAACCAACACCCGGGCTTGATCCCTTGGGTGAGAAGCCGGTCCGGCAATCCGCTGTCTGGCTGGCAAGCTTTCACCGATTGGTCGAGTTCGCCAAGTGCTATCGACGAAGAATACGTTCTCGACAACGGCACACGCCTGATCGCTGCAAAGGCCAACGACCAATCCGGCCTTACGGGAGCAGATGGTCTCAACAGGCTTCGCAAGATTCTCCACGAACCTAAGGGCGCCGTGCGGTTGGTTGGTCTCTCGGGCGTTGGCAAGACCCGCCTGGTCCAGGCCCTTTTCGACGAGCGTGTCGGTGAATCTGCCCTCGATAGGGGTCTCGTCGTCTACACGGATCTTGCCGATGAACCTGATCCCGTTCCGCAGGAACTACTAAGCCGCCTTCAGCACCTCAACCATCGCTGCGTGCTGGTGATCGACAACTGCGGGATGGAGCTTCACCGCAAGCTCGGCACGCGGATCAAGGAAGGTGTCGCACCAATCAGCCTAATCACCATCGAGTACGACATCAGCGACGAGGCTCCGGAAGGCACTGACGTGTACCGCCTGGAGCCGGCGACCAAGGAAGTGATCAAGAAGATCGTCCAGCGCAAATATCCTGCGCTGACGCTTCCCGAGGTGAATTCAATCGCAGAGTTCTCGGAAGGGAATTCCAGGATTGCCCTCGCGCTTGCGGAGACTTCCAAGGATGGCACATCGCTCGCCAATCTGAAGGACACCGAACTCTTTACGCGACTCTTCCGCCAGAAGCAGGACCCAGATCCGAGCCTTCTTCAAGCAGCCAAGGTGCTCTCTCTCGTCTACTCCTTCGACAGCGAAACTCTTGAAGGCGAGAAGGCCGAACTCCCCATACTCGCGGCGCTTGCGGAGCAAACCGTCGCCGCCCTCCATGGCCGGGTCGCCGAATTGCAGAGGCGAATGCTGGTCCAAAAACGCTCGATCTGGCGAGCGCTTCTGCCTCACGCCTTGGCGCACAGGCTTGCCAAACAAGCACTTCAAGACATCCCTCACGAAATCATCCAGACCAAATTGATCGAAGTCGCCTCCGAACGAATGCTGAAGTCGTTCTCGCGCAGGCTCGGCTGCCTTCACGACTCGAAAGAAGCGCAGGACATCGTGCAAGGTTGGCTTGGCGGTGACGGATGGCTTGGCAAGATCGAGGAACTGAACGAGCTCGGCCTTACCCTTCTCGACAACGTCGCCCCGGTAAATCCAGAGGCGACGCTTGAGGCCATCGAGAAGGCCTTCGCACGGGCTCCGGAAATCCTGGGCGAGACGCATCGACATCATTCGCCGATCGTCCGCCTCCTTCGTTCTCTCGCTTACGATCCAGCCCTTTTCGATCGGGCAGTTCACTTGATAGCTCTTGCGGCGCGTTCTAAGGGGTCTTCAAACAACACCGCCGACGCGGTGAACGTCTACAAGTCCCTCTTTTACCTATGGCTATCCGGTACGCACGCGAACGCCGAACAACGCGTCGCTCTGGTGAAGCGGATCGCGCGAGAACTGCCAGACAGCCCACACCTCGTGACCTCGGCGCTGGATGCACTTCTGGAGTGCCACCACTTCAGCTCGTACTACGGCTTTGAATTCGGCACTCGCAAGCGCGACTACGGCTTCAATCCGCGGCTGCGATCCGACACACATGCCTGGTACTGCGCGGTGTTCAAGCTATGTGCCGAGCTGGACCAAATTCCGCATTTGCGCACTCCCGTACGGATGATGCTGGCGAACCAGTTTAAGGGACTGGCGACCAAAATGTACCGCGCCGAGGAACTGATCTCGCTTGCGGAAGGGTTTGCCTCAGATGGCGGCTGGCCGCAAGGCTGGGCCGGTGCTCGCGGTGCTGCCCGAGAACTCAAGAAGATGAAGCGGATGGCTGACGCAGCTCTCATGGAGCAGTTGGCCGCGAAGTTGGAGCCGCGCTCACTTGAACATCGCATAACGACCTACGTTCTACCCGAGCCGTGGAGCAGACTCGATCTGGCGGACATCGAAGACATCCAGGATGAAAAAAAGTATCAAAAGGCGAACACACAGATTGAGCAGATATGTTCAGAGATAGGTGTCGAGCTCGCTCAAAATTTAATAGCGCTGCGGAAGCACCTGCCCACCATGCTTGCTGGTCGTAGCCATCCGGTGAGAGCCGCG
>DJWR01000058.1:0-3011 GCA_002441055.1 Caulobacteraceae bacterium UBA6225
GTCTTGCCGTGGTCGACGTGGCCCATGATGGCCACCACCGGGGCGCGCGCCTCGGTGGCGTCGGCGTCGTCGTCCTCGGCCAGGAAGCCCTCCTCGATATCGCTCTCGGAGACCCGCTTGACGGTCATGCCGTACTCGTCGGCCACCAGTTCGGCGGTGTCGGAGTCGATGACGTCGTTGATCTTCATCATCACGCCCTGACGCATCAGGAACTTGATGACCTCAACCCCGCGGGTGGTCATGCGGTTGGCCAGTTCGCCCACCGTGATCACGTCGGGAATGACGACCTCGCGGGCCACGCGGGCCGCTTCCTGGCCGCCGCCCTTACGCTTTTCGCGCTCGCGTTCACGGGCCCGGCGCACCGAGGCCAGGGACCGCATGCGTTCGACCGCGCCTTCATCGCCGGCCGCCAGGGCCTGGATGGTCAGGCGGCCTTCGCGGCGTTGGGGCGCGCCCTTGCCACGGCTGAGGGCCTTGCCCGGCGCTGCGGGCTTGCCGCGACGGTCGTCCTCTTCCTCAGGACGGCGATCGAGATTGGCGGCGCCGGGACGCGGCGCCTGACGGGCGGCGCGCTGAACTTCCGGCGTGGCCGGCGGGGCGCCAGGCGCCACCGGACGACCAGCCCCACGGGCGCCGTCGCGCGGCGGGGCCGGGCGCGGCGTCAGGGCCGAATAGCGGACGGTGTCGCCGGCGGCGGCGGGACGCTCTCCCCGAGGGGTGGAGCGATCCTCGCGGGGTCGATCAGCGGCCGGCGCTTCGGTGTTGCGCGGACCATCCCGATCGGGACGCGGCGCACGCTGGTTGAAGCTGGTGGCGTCGAACCGCGGCCGCGGCGGCCGGTAGGTGGTGGTGCTGGCGCGGTCGTCCCGGCGCTCAGGCGAAGGGGTGTAGGACCGGGTCTGGCCGCCGCCGCCCGTCGGGGCGCGGGCGGGCGACTCTCCACGGGGGGCCTGGGCCGCGGGCCGGGGCGTCGCCGCAGGCGCTGCGGCGGGCGGAGCCGCGGCGGCGGGCGCCGCGGGTTCGGCCTTGGCCACGACCGGGGCTTCGGGGGCGGGCGCGGGGGCTGCGGGCTTCTCAGCCTCGGCCGCCGAGGGTTGGCTGGCGGCCTGGGCGGCCTTCGCCTGGGCGGCTTCAGCGGCCTTGGCCGCGGCTTCCCGCTCAGCGCGCTCGCGCTCTTCCCGGGCCTTCGCCTGGGCGGCCAGCAGGGCCTGCTCGCGGGCGCGATCGATCGCGGCCTGGCGGGCGCGGACCTCTTCGGCCGACAGGCCGGAGGCGTCGCCCGAGGCGCGCGATTGCGGACGGGAATCAGATCCGCGCCGCTCAGAGGATGACGGCCCAGCCAGATTGCTGGGCGCCGGCGCGTGCGTGCGCGGACGCTTGGTCTCCACGACCACTGTCTTGGAGCGGCCATGGCTGAACCTTTGCTTCACCGTCCCTGCGCTGACCGAGCCCGCACCGCGGGGCTTAAGGGTCAGGGGCGGGCGTCCGCCAGGGGCTCGGCCGTTATCTTTGTCGTCGCTCATGCGCTCGCTTTACTTGCCGGCCGGATGAGCCGGCCGTCTTCTAATCGTCCAAACAGATATGACGCGCGGAACCGCAAAGTTCCGCCCGCCTCGTCACGGCTCCTCGCGCCAACTCTCTGGAAGGAGCGGGCGAAACCCCGCCAGGCGCCGGACTTCCAGCGCCCAGCGATCGGCGGTACGCCCCGCAAGGAAGGCGGTGTGTATCACATTCTCCAGGCCCAAGGCCAAACCCAATTCCGCCGAGGTGAACAGGCCGACCTGGCCCACGGGGCGTGGAGCGCGCCGCAGGGCGGCGAAAATCTTCCGGCGGCCATCGGCGGCGCCGTCGGCGGCCTCGATCAGCCAGGCGGCCTGACCTGAAGATAGGGCGGCCGAAACCTTCTCGAAGCCTGAGATAAGCGACCCACTCCGACGCGCAAGCCCCAGGCCGTCGAGAACCCGTCGCCGAAGCAACGCCTCCACCTGATCAGCCAGAGCCGCCGGCGCCTTGGCCTGGGTCTTGGCCGAGCGGGCGAAGAGGTTCTTGCGCGCGGCGGTCTCCACCGAAGCCCGGTCGGCCGCCACCCAAACCCCGCGACCCGGCAGTTTCCGCCCCAGGTCCGGGGTCACCGTCCCATCAGGGGCGATGACGAACCGGATCAGGTCAGACTCTTCCCGGGTTTCCCCGGTGACCACATCGCGCCGGGCCCTTGCGGCCTGCGCCAAGGTGGCCGGCCCGACCCGTGACGAGACGGCGGAATCCTGCGGCTCCGGGTCTTGTGGGTTCGGATCGGGCTCTGACACGGGGTTCTAGTTCTCGTCTTCCTTGTCCGTGGCGGACGCTTGGCCCTGCGGCTCGGCGTCATCTTCGGCGGCCGGGGCGCTGGAGCCCCCAGCCCGACCGAACACCATCTCCTCTTCGGTGAGCTCAGGGGCGATGTCCTCAAGCTCCGGCTCCGGCTCCGGCGGCGCTTCGATCCAGCCCATGGCCACCCGGGCCCGAACGATCAGGGCCTCGGCGTCAGCGGGCTCCAGCCCAAAGCTCTCCAGGATGCCGGCTTCGCGCACCCGCTCGCCATTACGGTTCTCGTACCAGCCGCGCAGGTCGTCCGGCGTCAGATCCGCCAGGTCTTCGACAGTCTTCACCTCCCCTTCGCCCAGGGCCACGGCGATGGGCAGGGTGACGCCCGCGATCTCCAACAGGCCGTCCTCGACCCCCAGAGCCTTGCGCTTGGCGTCGTATTCGGCGGCTTCGCGGTCCAGGAAGTCCCGGGCGCGGGCCTGGATTTCTTCGGCGGTGTCCTCGTCGAAGCCCTCGATGGAGGCCACTTCGGCGGTCTCCACATAGGCCACGTCCTCGACCGTGGCGAAGCCTTCGGTGACCAGCAGCTGGGCGATGACCTCGTCCACGTCCAGGGCTTCCTGGAACAGGGCGGTGCGCTCGGCGAACTCGCGCTGGCGGCGCTCGCTCTCCTGGCTTTCGGTCATGATGTCGATCTGCCAGCCGGT
>DJWR01000058.1:3021-7796 GCA_002441055.1 Caulobacteraceae bacterium UBA6225
GGGGCGAGCGCGTTGACGATGAAGGTGGGCTCGTCGGGGCTCCACTGGATGATGTCGATCTTCTCGCCCTGCAACTCGGCGACCACGGCCTGCACGCGACTGCCGCGCATGCCGACGCAGGCGCCGACGGGGTCGATGGAGCTGTCGTTAGAGACCACGGCCATCTTGGCGCGGCTACCCGGATCGCGGGCCACGGCCCGGATCTCGATCACTCCGTCATAGACCTCAGGCACTTCCTGAGCGAACAGCTTGGCCATGAAGCCGCCGTGGGCGCGGCTCAGCAGGATCTGCGGACCCTTGGCCTCCCGGCGGACGTCATAGATGTAGCAGCGGACCCGGTCGCCGATATTGAAGTTCTCGCGGGGGATCGACTGGTCCCGGCGCATGATGCCTTCGCCGCGGCCCAGATCGACGACCACATTGCCGTATTCGACCCGCTTGACCGCGCCGCTGATGATCTCGCCGACCCGGTCCTTGAATTCCTCGTACTGGCGCTCGCGCTCGGCCTCGCGGACCTTGCCGGTGACCACCTGGCGGGCCATCTGGGTCTGCACCCGGCCAAACTCGAAGGGCGGCAAGACCTCTTCATAGACCTGGCCCACATGGGCCTTGGGGTCGTTGCGCAGGGCCTCGGCCAGCCGCATCACCCCGGGAGGCGCCTCTTCGCCGGCTTCCTCGTCCCAGGCCGCGTCGTCGGCGACCACGGTCACCACGCGCTTGATCACCGTCTCGCCGGTCTTGGGATCGATATTGACCCGGATGTCGTGCTCGGCGCCGTAGCGCGCGCGCGCGCCCTTCTGGATCGCCTCTTCGATCGCCTCGATGACGATCTCCTTGTCGATCGACTTTTCGCGGGCCACCGCCTCGGCGATCTGCAGAAGCTCCAGCCGGTTGGCGGAGATGCCGGTCAGGCTCATGGGTTCAATCCTCTTGGTGGGATGCAGGGTCGTCGGAAGCCAGGCGCTGGGCGCGCTGTTCGGCTCCCCGTTTCATCAGTTCGTCGCTGAGGACCAGCTTGGCCTCGGCGATCCAGTCGAAGGGAACGAGCACGGTCTCCTCCTCGCCCTCCAGGTCCAGGCAGACCTGGCCTTCGTCGGTGCCGGCCAGGACACCCCGAAAGCGTTTGCGGCCCTCAGCCATGCGGTCGAGCTCAAGCTTGGCCTCATGGCCCTCATAGACGTCGAAGTCCTTGAGCCGGGTCAGGGGCCGGTCGATGCCCGGCGAGGAGACTTCCAGCACATATTCGCCCGTGATCGGGTCGGCGGCGTCCATGATCTCGGAGATCGCCCGCGACAACACTGCGCAATCCTCGACATTCATGACGCCCTCAGGCGTCTCAGCCATGATCTGCAGCCGCCGCTGTTCGGCGCCGCCCATCAGCCGCAGGCGCACGATCTCATAGCCCGCCGCTTCGGCCACAGGGTCGAGCAGCTCCAACAGTCTCAGGTCTTCTGCGGTCTTGCCGCGCATCACTCCAGCCGTCCTCAGGCAAAGAAAAAAGCGGCTGGGCCGGAGCCCGCCGCTCGAAAGCGCTATCCAGCGCTATCGGACGATGTTGTGGCAAATATAAGCGGCAAGAAGCGGCTTGTCATCCTTCCTGTGTCAGGCTGGCGCCCAGGAATGGTCCGTTGACCGATCGCATGGCCCCTCTTCGCCGCCCCTCTGACCGCTCAGGATCGGAGGAACCTCCCAAGGGGCGGACGCCAAACCCGTTCCCCCCGCGGGGTTTTCGCCCTATGGAGGCGCTTCTCCTCCCCGAGACAGATCACAAGAGTCATTTCGAACATGGACCTTTCCAAGATCGCCATCGGCGTGAACCCGCCTTATGACGTCAACGCCATCATCGAGATCCCGCAGGGCGGCGAGCCAGTGAAGTACGAGCTCGACAAGGAGTCGGGCGCGCTCATGGTCGACCGGTTCCTGCACACCGCCATGTTCTATCCGGGCAATTACGGCTTCATTCCGCACACCCTGTCGGAGGACGGCGACCCCATGGACGTGATGGTCGTGGGCCCCACCCCCGTGGTTCCTGGCGCGATCATCCGCTGCCGTCCCGTGGGCACCCTGATGATGGTCGACGAGGCCGGCGCCGATGAAAAGGTCCTGGCCGTGCCGGTTGACCAGCTGCACCCCTTCTATACGGGCGTGGAGTCCTGGCGGGGTCTGCCCACGATCCTGACCGAACAGATCGCCCACTTCTTCAAGCACTATAAGGACCTGGAGAAGGGCAAGAGCGTCGACATCGTCCGCTGGGCCGATCCCGACGAGACCGCCGCCCTGATCCGCGCCGGCATCGAGCGGGCGCAGAACGCCAAGTCCTGAGGGGCGAGGGCGGCCTGAAAACTGACGGGGGCGGTCGGCGTGCTGACCGCCCCCTTTTCGTGGGGCTCAGGTGCGGACGAGGTCCAGGAACACCGGGGCGCAGTCGCCCAGGCGCTTTTCCTCATAGCGGGTGGTGATGTGATCGGCCGGCGGGACCCGCCAGTCATCGGCCCGGACCGCGGGCCAGTCGAAGTGCGGACTGGCCAGGAACCGCTCCAGAGTCCAGTCGGCATAGTCGGCCCAGTCGGTGGCGAAGCGCAGGCGCCCGCCAGGCTTCATCAGCCGGGCCAGATCCGCGATCAGCTCGGCCTGCACCAGTCGGCGTTTGTTGTGCCTCGCCTTGGGCCAGGGATCTGGAAACAGGATGAAGACCCGGTCCAGGCTGGCCTCAGGCAGGCGGGCCATCAGGTCGCGGACGTCGCCGTCATGCAGGCGAACATTGGCTAGGCCCTGCTCATCGATATGACGCAGGGCCGAGGCCACGCCGTTCTGGAAGGGCTCGGCGCCCAGGATCAGGGTGTCTGGCGCCCGGGCTGCCTGGGCGGCCATGTGTTCTCCGCCGCCAAAGCCGATCTCCAGCCAGACCTGATCGGCGCCTGGCTTCAGGTCGCGGGGATCAAAGGGGCGGTCAGGGCAGCGCATTTCCGGCAGCAGGCTGTCCATCAGGGCGGCCTGGCGCGGCTTGATCGGGCGCGACTTGATGCGCCCGAAGGAGCGCATCGGGGGGTGGGAATCTGACGTCATGGGGACGAAGCCATAGCCCGACGCACCGGCCCTGTCGCGGGGCGGCGCGTCGGGCTCGAGGTCTTTAGGCCAGGCTCTTCAGCTGGTCGACCAGGTCGGTCTTCTCCCAGGAGAAGCCGCCGTCGGCGTCGGGCGCGCGGCCAAAGTGGCCATAGGCCGCGGTGCGGGCGTAGATGGGGCGGTTGAGGCCCAGATGTTCGCGGATCGCCCGAGGCGTGGCCCCACCGATCAGCTCAGGCAGGATGGCCTCCAGCTTGGCCGGGTCCACCGAGGATTCCCCGTGCAGGTCCACATAGAAGGACAGGGGCTGGGCCACGCCGATGGCGTAGCTGATCTGGATGGTGCAGCGCCGGGCCAGGCCAGCGGCGACCACGTTCTTGGCCAGGTATCGGCAGGCATAGGCCGCCGAGCGGTCCACCTTGGTGGGGTCCTTCCCGGAGAAGGCGCCGCCGCCATGGGGGGCTGCGCCGCCATAGGTGTCGACGATGATCTTGCGGCCGGTGAGGCCGGTGTCGCCGTCGGGGCCGCCGATCTCGAACTTGCCGGTGGGATTGACCAGCCATTGGGTCTTGCGGGTGATCAGACCCGCCGGGATCACGCTTTCCACATAGGGCTTGATCAGCTCCTGGACCCGCTTGGGCGTGGCTGAGTGGGCACCGATCTTCTTCTTGTGCTGGGTGGAGACGACGATCTTCAGCACTTCGACGGGCTTGCCGTCCTCATAGCGCAGGGTGACCTGGCTCTTGGCGTCGGGCTCCAGCACCGGGCACTCGCCGGAGTGGCGCACATCGGCCAGCTTCTTGAGGATGTTGTGTGAATATTGCAGGGCCGCCGGCATCAGCTCGGGGGTTTCGTCGCAGGCATAGCCGAACATGATGCCCTGATCGCCGGCGCCCTCGTCCTTCTTGTCGCTGGCGTCGACGCCCTGGGCGATGTGTTCGGACTGGGGATGCAGATGGCAGGCGAACTTCGCCTTCTCCCAGTGGAAGCCCTTCTGTTCGTAGCCGATGTCCTTGACCGCCTGCCGGACCTTGGGCTCCAGGCTTTTGACGATCTCCTTGGTCATGGCCTTGTTTTCGGCCTTGGAGGCGCCTGGACGCCCGGCGCGGACTTCACCGGCCAGGATGATCCGATTGGTGGTCACCAGGGTTTCGCAGGCGACGCGCGCCTGGGGCTCGGCGGCGATGAAGGCGTCCACCACCGTGTCGGAAATCCGATCGGCGACCTTGTCGGGGTGGCCTTCAGAGACGCTTTCGCTGGTGAAGATATAGGAGGAACGGCTCAAAATCGGGGCTCCGGTCAGGCGACGGCGGCCGCGCGCGCGGCGGGCCGGCAACTCTCGGACAATCCTATAAAGAAATCCTTATATCCCGCAAGCGGGCTGCTCAGACTTCTTGCAGGGCGGCGCCCTCGCGCTCTTCCAGCTCCGACTCCTCGGCCATGGTCCGCACCAGATCCAGCAGCCTGCGCCGCACCCGCGCGCGGCGAACCCGGGGGAACAGGGCGGCCAGCTCCATGCCTTCAGGGGTCAGCAGGAAATCATGTACGACGTCGCGGCCCTCTTCCCCCTCGCCCGGGGTGGCGGCGGGGTCGCCCAGGCCCTCGTAGAAATAGGCCACCGAGGTTTTCAGCGCCTTGGCCATCTCCCACAGCTTAGAGGCGCTGACCCGGTTGGCGGCGCGCTCATACTTCTGCACCTGCTGGAAGGT
>DJWR01000002.1:0-7483 GCA_002441055.1 Caulobacteraceae bacterium UBA6225
GATCAGTGGAAACTGGTTATCGGACGAAACGGGCTCAAGGCTCGAGAGCATTTTCCGATAAGTGTGATGCGGTTATCGGATCGAAAAATGCTCTAACTTTATGATTTGGAGCCCTTTTTATCCGATCTGATTGAAGCGATCAGATCGGAAAGGGCTCTAGACCCGGATATCCAGCAGGGAGCCCGGCCGCAGGATCTTCTGCGGCGCCTCGTCCGATGCGGCGCGGGTGGGCTGCGGAATCTCACGCACAGGCGTCGCCCGGACCTGAACCTCAGCCGTCTGGGCCGTGCGGGTCGTCTGGGTCGGCGCCGGGGGCGGGGCGGCCCGGCCGAGCGCGGCTTCGAAAAACGCCTTCTGAGCCGCATTGCGCGCCTGTCCCTGGACCCCCTGTGGAGCCGCCGGCGTCGGTGTCGGGAAAGGCGGGCGAATGGCGGTCACGGCGAAAACCGGGGTCTGGAGCGGGAAATCGAGGCCAAAATGGCCGCTCGCCACTGAATTTATGGTTAACGGGATCTGAAGGCCAGGGGTCTCTGGGGCGTCTCGAAGGCCTCGCGCATAGCGCCGTCATGATTCACCACGAAGCCCACAAAGGGCACGAAGGCGCAGCGCCCTCTTCGTGGTCTTTGTGTCCTTTGTGGTTTCTCTTCTCAAAGCCTGCGGCGCAGGCCCTCCTTCACCGCCGGTGGGGGTTTTCGAACACGTCCTCCACCGCCTGGTTGAACAGGGCGGCGATGCGAAAGGCGAGATCGAGGGAGGGGTCGTGCTTACCGCTCTCCAGGGCGTTGACCGCCTGGCGCGAGACCCCGAGCCGCTGGCCAAGCTCAGCCTGCGTCCAGCCCTGCTGCTGGCGCAGCTCGCGCAGCCGCCCGCTCAAACCCGGCTGGTCCGCACCAGGGGGCTGACCAGACCATAGGCCGCCCAGAACAGGGGATAGATCAGCCAGCCTGGGGCGTGCGGGCCGCCGGCATAGGATTCCGAAAAGCCCCAGGCCGAAAACACCGCGATGGCTGCGCCGGCGGCGATGATGAACCGCTTGGCCGCCAGGGCCCGGACGAACTCGTCGCTATCCTTCATCCAGGCCAGCACCGCCCAGATCTGTCCGGCCACAGGCGCCGCCACAGCCAGGGCCAGGACCCAGGCCGCCACGGCCCCGATATCGTCAAAGGCCCCGGTGATGGCGGCCAGATTGACCGCCACGTAGCCGCCCATGAAGGCGGTGGTGCGCAGGATATAGCGCCGGTCGGCAGGGGTGGCGGACATGGGTGACGGCCTCCGTGTTTGTCAGGCGAACCTGACATTATATACCTGACGAAGCATTCCGCTCAGACTTGTGATTCGAGCGCGTTCCAGGCGTGTGCTGCGTCAGTCCTTGTTGATCCGCTCGTTTCGGCGAGCGTCAATGCGATCAGATCGCGCTTTCTTGCCTCGATTGATCATGGGGTGCCGGGGTCGCGTCCTGTTTTTGGGCGCGATCCCGTAGGCGTTCATGAACTGGATGACCTGGATGCTGACATGGTAGATCAGCGCAGCATCCTCCTTGATGGACTCAACGTCGATTGGGCTGAGTTCGACCTGTAGTTCGCCGCGAGACCGCTCTCTAAGGCTCCAGAGAGTTCCGTCTGGGTGCTTGATGATGCTGTTGTGCAGGACAACGTTTCGCCGCTCCAAGGCGTCCTTCACGCGGTCCATCAGCTCGTCGGTCTCGTCTATTGTTTCGGCCGACATGGCATTGATGCCGACGAGTGAGCGGACAACCTGATCTTTAAGCGGCGCCGCCATGTGCAAGGTCAACGCCTTGGTCTCGATGCCGTCAGCTCCGAGAAGCGCCCCGATTAGATCTTGAACGGCGGCCTCTAGCTGAGCCGCCGCCATGGCGACGAAGCCGATGTTTTGCAGCAGCTCAAGCGGCAACGATTGAGGGTTGAAGTCGTAAATGGGATATTCTTCCGCCATGACCGATAACCCCTCTGAAGACGACAAGCGGCAAGACGCAGACGCGGAGTTTCAGCGCGTCCTCGGCAACCTGGGGAACACGCCACACAAGCCACACAAGCCCACCACAGACGAGGCCGCCCCGAAGGGCGGCCCCAAGGCCACTTAGCGGCGACCTAAGCCGAACAGACCGCGCGGCTGCGTCATGGGACGTAGCGCGTTGTCCTGCTCACGATAGACATTCAGGGCATTGCCGACATGACCGCCGAGTTCACGGTTCTTCCGCCATTGGAGGGCGCGCAGATTGGCCAGCACATCAGGACCGCCGAGGGCGGTCGGATGCGCGTGGTCGATCTCCCAGCCGTAATCCGTCTGCAAGCCGTAGTGCGACCAGAGAATAACGTTCCCGTAAGCATCGACGCGGTAGTCGGAGGGCGGGAAGCCCTCGATCGTGCGACAAGCCGTCCAGGCGGCGATCTTCTTCTGTTCAGTCCAAGAGAGTTCGCTTAAAAGCGACATAGTGGGTTAGTCCTCAAAAAGCGCCCACAGGGGGCTAGGGATCGCTGCCAGCCGCGCCGTCGAAAACTCGGCTGTAGCGGTCCCAGCTCTACCACGCGGCCCGCGATTCGTGGGCTCCTGCGGACCCTATTTGTTCTCTTTGCCCCGCGACAAACCGAGGCGCCTCTTGCGCTGAATTTTGCGCGCCTTCTGCCTAAGCGTGCGCGGATTCACCAATCCGCCGATAGGTTAGGCGCTTGCCGCCGATCCCGCGCAGGGGTTCGTCGGTGCGCATGGTGTCGTTCACGCCATGGGCTGAGCAGTTGGAATAACGGAGGTCGAACTCGGACATTGGCGTTGCAGGTGCTGCGAGCCGCAGCGCCGATAGACGCCTTCCATGCCCGCGCTTGAACACCCCAAAGAAGTCTTCCATCACGTTGGTGCAGACGGTCTGGTCGGGCTTGACCCGACCATCAATGAACACCGGCGAAGGGCTGTGAGCATGGATCCTTGGGTCAAGCCCGAGGGTGCCGGAGAAAATGAAGATAAAGCGGGGGAGCCGCCCTACTCCCGCTGCCCCCAAAGCGCCGCGGCGTCTTCTGCGCTCAAGGGGCCTGCGTGTTTGGCGAGGATCGTCCCGTCCGCGCCCACCAGGTAGGTCTCGGGCACGCCGGTGACGCCGAACTCCACCCCGGCGCGGCCGTCGCGGTCCACCAAGTGAATGTTGAAGGGGTCGCCGAGGCGGGCCAGGAAGGCTTGGGTGTTGGGCGGGGCGTCCTTATAGGCCACGCCGATGATCGGCACGCCCTGGGCGGCGAGGTCCACCAGCACCGGATGCTCCACCTCGCAGGGCGGGCACCAGGAGGCGAAGAAGTTGATCAGGGCCGGTTGGCCGTTCAACGCCTGGGCCAGGGCCACCGGGCGGCCGTCTTCCAGGTTGGGCAGGCTGAGCGCCGGGACCGGCTTGCCGACCATGGCCTGGGGCTGGACCTGCGGGTCGCGGTTCAGGGAATAGAGGCCAAACAGCAGGCCAAGCGCCACGAGCACCACCAGGGGGATGAGCGCCAGCCAGCGGCTCATGGGGCGGCATCCTGGACAGGGGCGCCGCGACGGGCGGCCTCAGCGGCTTCGGCGGTCTTGCGCAGGGACTCGGTGCGGGACCGCCAGTGGCGGGCGTGGGCCAGGGCGCCGGCGACCATGCCGGCAAAGACCAGGGCTGTGATGGCGAAGGCTGGCCACACAAAGGCGCCATAGGGGCTGGCGTCGAGATCAAGCATGCCGAACATCCTCAGGCCCTCGCCGCGCGCAGCGCCAGGGCCTCGGCCCGGCGGCGCCATACCTCGCCGCGGATGCGCACCAGCCACAGCGAGCCGAAGGCCGACATATAGGCCAGCGCCATGAGCAGCAGGGGATAGAGGAAGACCTCGGCCACGGTGGGGCCATCGGCGCGGAACACCGAGGCGCCCTGGTGCAGGCTGTTCCACCAGTCCACCGAGAACTTGACGATGGGCAGGTTGACCACGCCCACCAGCGCCAGGATCGCCCCGGCCCGGGCGGCCTTGGCCTCGTCATCCAGGGCGGCGCGGAGCGCCATATAGGCGACGTAGAACAGGAACAGCACCAGCACCGAGGTCATCCGCGCATCCCACACCCACCAGGCGCCCCACATGGGCCGGCCCCACAGGGACCCGGTGATCAGGGCCAGCGCGGTGAAGGCCGCACCCAGGGGGGCGGCGGCCTGGGCGGCGGCGTCGGCCAGGGCATGGCGGAAAACGAGCGAGAGGAAGCTGGCTGTCCCTAAGCAGGCATAGACGAACATGCTCATCCAGGCCGCGGGCACATGGATGAACATGATCCGCACCGTATCGCCCTGCTGGTAGTCCTCGGGCGCGGCGAAGCCCAGCCACAGGCCCGCGATCGCCAGGACCACGGCGATGGCGCCGAACATGGGCGCGGCCCAGCGGGAAAAGGCCATGAACCGTTCGGGATTGGACAGGAAGGCCGGGGCGGGGATCATGGTCGCGCAATTAGCCCTTTGGCCGGCAAGCCCGCAAGGCGCCGCCGGGTCGCGGGCCGACCTTCAGCGCACGCGGTTGACGGATGAGGTCTGCCGCCGCCGGAGACGACTCTGCTTTAGGGTGACGAAACCCGAGCGCCGTCAGAACCTTGCCCGGCGCCACCGCTCGGAGCGGACCCGGCAAGCGATGGCGAGGTCGGGGCCGAAGTGTTCCGGGTGTCAATCGCAAACATGATATAAATCAATAAGCTATCTTGCTCGAACGCGGCCGGTTGCGTCCCGCCGTTTGGCGTCTGATAATGGCTGCAGGCCCGCCGAGCGCGCCGACAGTTTTTGAACAATCGGTATGATCTTCGCCCCGAAACATACCACATCTACGAATTGCCCGGTCAACCGGGCGTCAAGGAGGACGACATGGCCTGGGACTTTGAAACCGATCCGGAATTCCAGAAGAAGCTCGACTGGATCGAAGACTTCATGCGCGAGGAGGTCGAACCCCTCAGCCACCTGGGCATGGCCGCCCACGGGCCGCTCGGCCGCGAGAAGTTCATCAAGCCCCTGCAGCAGAAGGTGAAGGATCA
Organism: Caulobacteraceae bacterium UBA6225; assembly: GCA_002441055.1. Taxonomy (GTDB): domain Bacteria; phylum Pseudomonadota; class Alphaproteobacteria; order Caulobacterales; family Caulobacteraceae; genus Phenylobacterium. The sequence goes on from DJWR01000002.1 coordinate 5,029, forward strand.
GGGCCTGTGGGCCTGTCACCTGGGGCCTGAGCTCGGCGGCCAGGGCTTTGGTCAGCTGAAGCTTGGCCTGATGAACGAGAAGCTGGGCCGCAATTCCCTGGCCCCGACGGTCTTCGGCTGTCAGGCGCCTGACACCGGCAACGCCGAAATCATCGCCCACTATGGCACCGAGGCGCAGAAGGAGCGGTGGCTGTGGCCGCTGCTGAACGGCGAGATCCGCTCGGCCTTCTCCATGTCCGAGCCCACCGGCGGGTCCGATCCCCTGACCTTCACCACCCGGGCGGTGCAGGATGGTCAGGACTGGATCATCAATGGCGAGAAGTGGTTCTCCACCAACGCCAACTATTCCAAGCTGCTGGTGGTCTATGCGATCACCGATCCGGACGCCAAGGACCCCTATCGGCGCACCTCGATCTTCCTGGTGCCCACCGACACCCCGGGGGTGGAGATCATCCGCAACGTGGCTGTGGGCGGCGGCGGCGAGATCGGCGGCGGCTCCGAAGGCTATATCCGCTACAACAACGTCCGCGTGGGGCCAGAGGCTCTGCTCGGTGATCGGGGCGCGGCCTTCGTCATCGCCCAGGTCCGCCTGGGCGGCGGCCGGGTCCACCACGCCATGCGCACCGTCGGCGCCTGCCGCCACGCGCTGGATCTGATGTGCAAGCGGGCCGTCTCGCGCACCACCCGGGATGGTCGTCTTTCGGACCTGCAGATGGTGCAGGAGCAGATCGCCGACTCCTGGATCGCCGTCGAGCAGTTCCGCCTGCTGGTCCTGCGCACCGCCTGGCTGATCGACAAGCACAAGGACTACAACAAGGTCCGCAAGGACATCGCGGCCATCAAGGTGGCCATGCCCAAGGTCTATAACGATGTGGCCACCAAGGCCGCCCACCTGCATGGGGCGCTCGGCGTCTCCAACGAAATGCCCTTCATGCACATGGTGACCTCGTCCCTGGTCATGGGCATCGCCGATGGCCCCACCGAGGTGCACAAGGTGACGCTGGCCAAGCAGATCCTGAAGGACTACCGGCCCGAAAACGACCTCTTCCCCAGCTACCACATCCCGCGCCTGCGTGATGAGGCCAAGGAGAAGTACGCCAAGGAGCTGGAAGAGCTGAAGGAAGGCTACGCCAAGCTGAAGGCCGAACGGGAAAACGCCCCGGCCTGATCGGCTGGGAACCACCCAACTCCGTCATGCTCGGCCCTGTGCCGAGCATCCCTCTTAAGGGGCGCGCGCAAGCTTCACGAGGGATCCTGGGCACAAGGCCCAGGATGACGGTTGAGGGGGATGAAGCGCCGCAGGGAAGATAGAAAACCACGAAGGGCACGAAGACCACCAAGAGGCTGCGGCTTCTTCGTGCTCTTTGTGTCCTTGGTGGTTGAGCCTTTTTGGCGCTACGCGCCGACCCTTGCCTCGCGGCCACCACTCGGCTTTCTGGGGCTCAAGGTTGCGCGAAGACGCCAAGAGCCCAGAGGACACCAGGACCCCCATGACCGAGACCGCCGCCAAACCCTGGCCCGTCATGACCATTGAAGAGGCCCATGCGCAGCTCACCGCGCCAGGCCAGCGCTTCGAGCTGGACGAGGCGGTGATCGACGGGGTTCCCACCAAGGTCTGGAAGAACGCCCCGCCGACCCTGCGCGACGTGCTGCTCAATGGGCGGGCCTTCGGCAGCCGCGAATTCCTGGTTCACGAGGACGAGCGGGCGACCTTCGAGGCCTTCACCCGGGCGGTGATCACGCTGGCCCACCAGCTGCAGGCCGATGGGGTGAAGCCCGGGGACCGGGTGGCGTTGGTCATGCGCAATCTGCCGGAATGGCCGGTAGCCTTCTTCGCCGGCGCCATTGTCGGCGCGGTGGTCACGCCCCTGAACGCCTGGTGGACCGGGCCTGAGCTGGAGTTCGGCCTGGCCGATTCTGGCGCCAAGGTCGCCCTGGTGGACGATGAGCGGCTGGAGCGGATCCTCGAGCATCTGGACGCCTGCCCGGACCTGGCCCGCATCTATGTCACCCGCGCCGAGGTTCTGCCTGGCGACCCGCGCCTCGCCCGGCTGGAGAACGTCATCGGGCCGGTGAACAGCTGGGGCGATCTGCCTGACAAGGCTCTGCCCGACGTGGCGCTGGCGCCCGACGATGTGGCCACCATCTTCTACACCTCCGGCACCACGGGGAAGCCCAAGGGGGCGCTGGGCACCCACCGCAACCTGACCGCCAACATCATGGCCAGCGCCTGCGCCGCCGCCCGGGGCTTTCTGCGCCGGGGCGAGCCGATCCCCGAGCAGGATCCGCACAAGCTGCCCCAGCGGGCCTATCTGCTGGTGGTGCCCATGTTCCATGTGACCGGCTGCAACGCGACCCTGTCGCCGGCCATCAATTCGGGCTCCAAGCTGGTCCTGATGCGCAAGTGGGAGCCGGTGGAGGCCATGGGCCTGATCGAGCGCGAGCGGGTGACCAA
>DJWR01000002.1:7499-11284 GCA_002441055.1 Caulobacteraceae bacterium UBA6225
GGCTCGGCGCCCTCCAACGGCTGGGGCATGACCGAGACCTCGGCCACCTGCACCACCAATATCGGCCGTGATTATGAGCACCGTCCCGACTCCTGCGGCGTCGCCCCGCCGCCTTGCGAGCTGAAGATCGTCGATCCCGCCGACGGGGTCACTGAACTGCCCGTGGGCCGGGTGGGCGAGCTGTGGGCCAAGGGCCCCAACATCGTCAAAGGCTACTGGAAGCGACCCGAGGCCACGGCCGAGACCTTCGTGAACGGCTGGGTGCGCACCGGCGACCTCGCCCGCCTGGACGAGGAGGGTTTCTGCTTCATCGTCGACCGGGCCAAGGACATGCTGATCCGCGGCGGCGAGAACATCTACTGCGTGGAGGTGGAGAACGTCCTCTACGACCATCCCGACGTGATGGACGCCGCCCTGATCGGCCTGCCCCACCGCACGCTGGGCGAAGAGCCCGCCGCCGTGGTTCACCTGAAGCCCGGCGGGACGGCGACGGAAGACGAGCTGCGCGCCTTCGTCCGCGCGCGGCTGGCCAGCTTCAAGGTGCCTGTGAAGGTCGCCTTCTGGCCCGAGACCTTGCCGCGTAACGCCAATGGCAAGATCATGAAACCGGAGCTGAAAGCCGCCTTCGCCGTCGAGGCGGAGGCCTGAACGCCTTGGAGCTGGGCCTCGGGGCGCCTAAATGGCCAGCAGAGGCCCCCATGGGCCAATGAGAGCACAGATGACCACGACCCCGGACACCCAAGCCGACGCCGCCGAACGGGCGGTCAGCCCCATCGAGGAGATCATCGAGGAGGCCCGCAACGGCCGCCCCTATATCCTGGTGGACGCCGAGGACCGGGAGAATGAGGGGGATGTGATCATCCCCGCCCAGTTCGCCACCCCGGCTCAGATCAATTTCATGGCCCGGCACGCCCGGGGCCTGATCTGCCTGTCGATCACCGCAGAGCGGGCCCGGACCCTGCGCCTGCCGCCCATGACCGCCGACAACGGATCGGGCCACGGCACCGCCTTCACCATTTCCATCGAGGCCCAGGAGGGCGTCACCACCGGCATCTCGGCCCATGACCGGGCCCATACGATCGCTGTGGCTGTCGATCCCACCAAGGGGCCGGACGATATCGTCTCCCCTGGCCATGTGTTCCCCCTGGTGGCCCGGCCGGGCGGCGTTCTGGTCCGCGCCGGCCACACCGAGGCGGCCGTGGACATTTCCCGCCTGGCCGGGCTCAACCCCGCCGGCGTCATCTGCGAGATCATGCGTGATGACGGGACCATGGCCCGCCTGCCGGACCTGATCGAGTTCGCCCGCCGCCACGGGTTGAAGATCGGGACCATCGCCGACCTCATCGCCTATCGCCGCCGCACCGAGCGACAGGTGGAGCGGGTGCTGGAAACGCCGTTCGAAAGCGCCCACGGCGCCTTCCGCATGGTGATCTATCGCAACATCCTCGACCATACCGAGCATGTGGTGCTGACCAAGGGCCGGATCGCCCAGGACCGGCCGACCCTGGTGCGGATGCACCGGGTGGACTTCGCCGCCGACCTGCTGGGCGCTGTGGGCCCCCGCCGCGACCATGTCCCCCAGGCGCTCAAGGCCCTGGCCGAACATGACGGGGCCGGCGTGGCCGTATTCATCCGCGACTCCAATCCCGCCTGGCTGTCGGAGCGCTATGGTCAGGACGGCGCGGCGAGCGCCCCGGCCAACACCCTGCGCGACTACGGGGTGGGCGCCCAGATCCTGCTGGACCTGGGGGTTCGCGACCTCATCCTGCTCAGCAACGCCGATACCGTGCTGCCGGGTTCGGCGGGCTATGGCCTGAAGATCGTCGGCCGCCAGCCCCTGGGCTGATCCGCCTCACGCCGCGGGGGCGGCGGGCGGCTGGCCATAGACGACCTTGGCGCCCTTGAAGGAGCGGATTTCCGGGGCGGGCAGGCCATTGGCCTTGATCTGCGCCTTAAGCTCGTCCTTGCGGGCCTGCATCTTTTCGGCGAGCGCCACCAGGTCCACATCGGTGCGGCGGCACTGGGCGAACATGCCCTCTGAGGGACGCTCCTCCTCCTTGACGTGGTGCTCGATCTCTTCGGACAGGACCGAGACCTTGGCGTCATAGAAGGGGTCGTCGGGGTCGCCGGCCATCAGCTCGGCGATCAGCATCTTGGCGCCGTCGTGCTCCACATAGCCCTCGTCCAGCATGTCGTCTTCGATCTTGCCCCGGAAGGTGGGGTAGAAGATCTCCTCCTCGATGAGGGTGTGGACGGTCAGCTCGGTGCAGATCTTCTGGACGAGCTTGGCCTTGCGGTCCTTGGACGTGGCCTTTTCGAACTGCTCGAACAGGTCCTCGACCTCGCGGTGGTCGTCCTTCAGCAGCTTGATGGCGTCGATCTTGGCCATGGGTGTCTCCCGTTTCTGGCGTCTGGCAGATCAAACGCCAGGGCCGGGCTTTGGATGCGCCGGTCGCCACATGTGGCGACAGAATTGCCAAGCCCCCCTGTTTTCCGCCAATCTGATCGGTATCGACGTGGATTTTCACGCCGAGCCGACTCAACCGCTCAAACGACGGCCCCCGGCCGCTCGATTTTCATTTCAAGCCGCCTCATTTTTCCGAGCCCATCCCATGACCCAGATCCTTGTCCCGCGGCAGTTCCGCGGCCCCCCCGTCACCGCCAATGGCGGCTATATCTGCGGCCTTCTGACCAAGGCGGTCGGCGGCAAGGGCAGCGCCATGCTGCGGGCCGGCGTGCCCCTGGACACCGCCGTGGAGCTGGTGACCGCCGAGGATGGCGCGGTCTCGGCGGTGAATGGCGAGGGTCAGGTTCTGGGCGTGGCGCGGCCGGGTGGGGACGATCAGATTCCCACCCCGCCGCCGTCTCCGGGGATCGAGGTCGCCCGGGCGGCCGCGGCGGCCTCGCCCTTCGCCACCCGCTCCCTGCACCGGGGCTGCTTCTCCTGCTGCATTGAGCGCGAGCAGGGAGAGGGCCTGGGCGTGCATGTGGGCCAGATCCCTGGGGCGGAGCCTGGGGTCTGCGCGGGCCTGTGGGTTCCCCACGCCAATTTCGCCGGCCCCGACGGGACCATCCCCGATGAGATCACCTGGGGCGCCCTGGACTGCTCGGGCTCCATGGCCTGGTGGATCAAGACCGACTCGCCGGTGGGCCTCCTGGGCACCATGGCCGGGGAGGTGCTGAAGGCGCCCAAGGCTGGGGAGACCTATGTGGTGGTGGCCTGGGCGCGGGAGTCTGAGGGCCGCAAGTTCTTCGCAGGCGTCGCCCTCTATGACGCCGCCGGCGAGGTGGTGGCCAAGAGCGGTCAGATCTGGATCGGCCGCCCCGCCGGCGCCCCGGCCCCAGCGCCCCTGGCGCCCGCCGCCAGCGCCTGAGGAGGCCTTGAGGCGGCCGGCTCGCCAACATCAGCCGCCGCCCCTTTTCTCACAGTGTCGGGAAAGGCCCCGGGCGGGCATTTCCTTTCCCGTGGAACGGGCCTATACGGAATATTGACAACCGCCCGGCCGAAAGGCCGGGCGCCGTCGTTTCTGGAGTACGGCCATGACCGACATTCTGATGCCCAAGGCGACCGCCGTCTGGCTGGTCGACAACACGTCGCTGACCTTCGAACAGATCGCCGACTTCTGCGGCCTGCATCCCCTTGAGGTGCGTGGCATTGCGGACGGCGAAGTGGCGCGCGACATCCGCGGCGCCGACCCCATCGGCAATGGCCAGCTGACCCGCGAAGAGCTGGACGCGGCCCAGGCCAATTCCGCCTATCGGATGAAGGCTCAAAAGAGCCGCCA
>DJWR01000055.1:0-145 GCA_002441055.1 Caulobacteraceae bacterium UBA6225
GCTATGTGGAGTTCAATCTGCTCTATGACCGGGGGACGATGTTCGGCCTCAAGACCGGCGGAAACATCACCTCGATTCTATCGTCCATGCCCCCCATGGTCAGCTGGCCCTGAAGGCCGCCTAGGCGATTTGCCTTACCCGGCTT
>DJWR01000055.1:207-2407 GCA_002441055.1 Caulobacteraceae bacterium UBA6225
ATCAGCGATGTGTTCCCTGGCGCCAAGGTCGAGACGGCCACCCATGGCGAGGCCGCGACGCAGATCATCACCGTCCGTCGACCCGATGGGTTGATCCTCGACCTCCATCCGGGGGCAGACCCCGGCAAGGTCGGCCAGATCATCGGCCGGGGCGGCCCAGTCACCGGCCCCCTGGGGGAGGAACTGGGCGCAGATTGGGAGAGTTCGGAGTTTGAGCCTTCAGACTGCCGACGCGGTCAGGACGATTTGTCGCATACCTTGATCTGCTACCGGCCTGGGGCGCCGCGGCTTGGCTACGTCTTCGACCTGCCGGGCTTTGCGGGGCCTGGCGACCAGATTCCCGATGCGGAGACGCTCCAGGCGAGCGCCCGGCTCATCGCCTTCCTATGGGTCGCCGAGACGGTCTGACCGCCCGTCAGGTCAGGTCAGGTCAGGTCATCGAGCATGGCGACAAACACCGCCGGCGACAGGGGGGCTGGATTGGCCGCCTGAGTTTCGACGCTCGCCACCATGAGGGCGGCGGCTGCGCTGGCCGCGACGATCATCAGCCGGACGGGCGTCATGGGGCGGCCCTCCGCGCCTCGCCTCTGGCCGAAAGCGTATCCAGAAATGCGGAAATCCAGGCGCCCAGAGCGGCTCGGTCGTCGGGCGCGCCGTAGCTGGCCACCGCCTGGTCGGCCTGTTCGTCAGAATAACGGCTGCCCCGCCGCGCCTCGATCAGGGCCTTGGCGTAGGACGGCTCGAACTCCGGGTGCAGCTGGATGGAGATGGCGGGCTGGTCGCCATAGGCCAGCATGCCATAGGGGGTGAAGGCGCTGCCCCCCACCACCCGGGCGCCCGACGGCGGGCTGACCACCTGATCCTGGTGCGACGCCGGCGCGGCCAGGGCGGCCCGTCCGCCCAAGCCCGCCTGGGCCTCATAGACCTCATAGGCGTGGAGACCGACGCCCCACCCCTTGGGCGACTTGATCACCCGACCGCCAAAGGCCTGGGCCATGGCCTGATGGCCAAAGCAGACCCCAACCAGACCCGCCCGGCCTTTGGCCGCTTGCAGAAATCCGATGAGCTCTGCGATCCAAGGGTCGGGGTCATAGACGCCGGCCGAAGACCCCGTGACCAGATAGGCGTCGCACGCCTCCGGGCTGGCGGGCAGCGCGCCGGCCGCCACGTCGAACACCGTATAGTCGTGGGCGTCCTGGCCCAGCAGGCGCTGGAACATGTCCGGATAGCCGCCGAACTGCAACTCCAGCGGCGCCGGCGGCGCGCCGGTCTTGAGGATGCCGAGCTTCATCGGGGTGTTAGTACGCCAGACCCTGGGCCACGGCCTTGAGCTTCTCGATGGCGGAGAACTTGTCCTCAAGGAAGTCGTGGTCGATCCACCAGTCCTCCACCTCGCGGAGCACCTGGCCGACCATGGGGCCCTTGGGCACCCCCGCATGGACCACCTCTTCGCCGCTCAAGGGGAAGGCCGGGGGGGTCCAGCTGTCGCAAAGCGCCAGCAGCCCGCGCCATTGAGCGGCCGTCGCCGAGCGGTTGGACTTGGCCCAGGCCAGCTTGATCCGGTCGTGGAAGGTGGGCGCGGTGAGCGCATAGACCGCCCGGCGGGACTCCCGCGGGCTCATCCAGCTGGTGATGCGCGGGGTCTGGCCCTTGGCCGCCGTCAGCCGGTCGCGCTCGACGTTGGACAGACGCAGGCGCTCAGCGGCCTGGGCGACCCCGATCTGGTCAGCTGGCAGCAGGCAGGCCAGACGCAGGATGGGATCGCACTCAAAGAGCATCTCGCTCTCGATCTCCACCAGGGCCTCGAAGTCGTGGAGATCGCCCACCGGCGGCAAGATCACATCGAGGATGCCAGCCTTGGCCATCTGGCGGACGGCCGATCGCGGATCATCGGCGGCCAGCAGCTTGAGCAACTCCTTGGAGATCCGCTCGCCGGGCCGGTCAGCCAGGGTGTCGCGCAGGGCCTCGCAGGCGGCCAACGCCTCAGCGTCGGCCTCACCCCGGCCGTACCAGGCCTGGAAGCGGAAAAAGCGCAGGATACGCAGATAGTCCTCGGCGATCCGCGTGCGGGCCTCGCCGACAAAGACCACGCGCCGCGCCCGGGCGTCGGCCAGGCCGGTTCCCAGGGGATCGTGCAGCGTCCCGTCGCGGTCGGCATAGAGGGCGTTGAGGGTGAAGTCCCGGCGCTGGGCGTCTTCGC
>DJWR01000055.1:2514-6420 GCA_002441055.1 Caulobacteraceae bacterium UBA6225
CGCACCGCGCCGCCGACCACCCGGGCGCAGCCTGGACCTCCTTTGGCCTCCAGGGCGTCGAAGACCGCCATCGTCGCCGGGGCGGTCAACCAGGGGCGGGGTCCAAGGGTCTCGCTCATGGGGCAGGGGTTTCCTTTTCCTCGAAGCGTCCTGGTGCGACCCGGCCGCCTTCTGTGACTTCCGCGGGCACATAGACCTCGCCGCGGTTGTCCGATTGGAACACGACCATGAACATCAGAGAAAGGCCAAACAGCACCGCTGAGCCTGTGGCCAGCCAGGCCCAGGGGGTAGCGCCCATGGGGCGACCCTTGCGCCGGGCCCAATCGGCCCAGGCGAACCAGATGACGAAGGGCAGCGCGATCAGGATCGAGCGGACCAGGATGATGCTAAGCAACCGCGCCTCCATACAGCCGGTCATAGAGGGACCGGAGCATGCCGGCCGTGGCGCCCCAGATGAACCTGTTCTCGTGGGTCATGGCATAGAAGCGCCGCAGCTGGCCCGCGAATTCCCGCTCATGTTCCTCATGGTTGGTGGGATCCATGAGGAAGCCGAAGGGGGTCTCGAACACGTCGGCCACTTCCGCCGGGTTGGGGGTGACGCTGAACCCCGGCGCAATGAAGCCCACCACCGGGGTGACCAGAAAGCCGGTGCCTGTTCGATAGGGGGTCGATAATCCACCCAGGGTGACGAGACTTCGGGAAATGCCCACCTCTTCCTCGGTCTCTCGCAGGGCCGTCTCCCAGATGGTTTCCCCCGGATCACGACGGCCGCCGGGAAAGGCGATCTGTCCGGTATGGCGACGCAGGGTGTCGGCGCGGCGGGTCAGCAGTACCGAGTAGCCGTGCTCGCGCTCCACCAGCCCCACCAGAACCGCAGCCGGCGTCAGGGGCGCGGGCTCCTGGGCGAGGTCGGCGGATTGCGGTCCAAAGTCCGACGCCACCAGACCCTGGTCGGGCTCCCGATCCTCGAGAGGGTCCAGGCGCTGGGTGATCCACTCGCGCAACGCCGCAGCCGGCGAGTTGGGACTCACGAGACAGGCGCCTCCGCAGGGCCAATGGGAAACCAGGCCCCGGCCGATTCGACCCCCAGCGTCCCGTCCCGCTCAACCGCCATCTCCACCAATTCATAGAAGACCGGCCGGCTGATCAGAGCCTCCAGGCCCCGACGGACGTGCAGATAGGGCCGCGGCTCCTGGGTGGCGGGATCGATCTCTACGCGAATCAGGTGGTCAGGCCCGGCCTCCACCTCATCCCCCACATTGGTGGAAAAGCGCAGGAGGGGGCGGCCCTTGGCGTCCACACCGGCGTCCAGGGCCGTGGCGATGAAGGGGGCGTCCTCCACCGTGATCTTCATCTTCTCCACCGGCGTCACCAGCCAGTAGCCGTCCGGATCCCTGCGCAGGACGGTGGAGAACAGGCGCACCAGGGGCGCCCGGTTGATGGTCGCGCCCTCATGAACCCAGCGGCCGTCAGCGGTGATGACGATGTCGATCTCACCGGAATGGGCGGGGTTCCACAGGTGGACCGGGGGCAGTCCACGGCCGGGCGCCTGCTTTGCCGCAGCGATCACCCCGTCCAGGCCGGGTTTGGCGTCGAGCTCTGTCATCCCCAGAAGGTAGGCGCGTGGGACGGGCGCCTCAAGGCGCCGTTACGGCGCCCTGCAGCGGGTCGGTTCCCTCAGCCGGGCCCAGCACCTTGAGCAGCAGACGGCGGGGGTCGACGGGACCAGGCATGATGATCTGGCCGGTGGCCTCAGCCGAAAAGCCCAGGCGGCCGAAAAAGGGGGGATCGCCCACCAGCAAGACCTCGCCATAGCCCGCAGCGGACGCCGCTGCGCAGGCGATCTCAACCAGCCGGGCGCCGGCCCCGTGCCGACGGGCCGCGGCGTCCACCGCCAGGGGGCCAAGGAAGATCAGGCGGCGGTCGCCGACCGCGATCTCGGATTGACGCACCACCCCCACCAACCGCTCACCCTCCCAGGCGCAGAAGGACAGGTCCGGGCGGAGCGGCGCAAATTCCCGCACCCGCTCCGAGGCCTTGGCGAAGCGGCCGGGTCCGAAAGCGCGGGCCACCAGGGACTCGATGGCGCCGGCGTCCTGCGGCGTTTCGGGGCGGATGTCCGGGGGCGGACTCGCGACGGAGTCCGAAACAGGGGCGACGGCGGCGGTCATGGCGGGACTTTGCAGGCTGCGGGACAGACGGGCCCAGGCCCGCGAAGCCGCGGGGCCAGGGGGCTCTAGAGGGCGCGGATCACGCGCCCGGTTCGTCGCAGCGCGCACATGGACGCCCCTCGCCGGTCAGCCTCGACGATCATGTCGCCGAAAACGCGCCGATAAGGCGCAAGCGCCAGAAGGTCAATGGAAACCGAAACGGGCGTTGCGGGCCGCCGCCCCGCGGGCCAAGTTCGCCGCCCATGTCCCAGGTCCCCGACTCAGAGCCCATTCCCTCCGCCCGCGCCCTGCTGGGTCAGCGGAGCTACCTGTTGTTCTGGGGCTCTCGCTGGGCCGGGTCGCTCGCGGTGCAGATCCAGAGCGTGGCGCTGGGCTGGCACATCTATGAGCTCGCCCGCCAGACCATGAACGTGGCCGAGGCCGCCTTCGTGGTGGGCATGGTGGGGCTGGTCACCTTCATTCCGGTCTTCCTCTTGACCCTGCCGGCCGGCGAGGCGGTGGACCGCTATGACCGGCGCAAGATCCTGCTGATCTGCTACGTCGTCGAGATGTCCAGCGCCGGGGTGCTGGCCGTGGCTACCTGGCAGGGCTTCGCCTCGGTCCCGTTGCTGCTGTGTGTGGCCGCCGCCTTCGGGGCCGGCCGGGCCTTCATGTCGCCGGCCGGGACGGCGCTGGGGCCCATGCTGGTGCCCCGCAGCCTGCTGCCCCGCGCCATCGCCTGGAACTCCCTGGCCTGGCAGACCGCCTCGATCATCGGCCCGGCCATCGGCGGCCTGCTGCTCGCCCGCTCCACGGCGCTGGCCTATGAGACGGCCTTCTGCCTCTACCTCGCCGGCGCGACCCTCACCTTCTGCATCAACGGGCGCACCAAGCCTGATCTGCAGCCGGGCTCGCGCCTGGCCCTGATCAAGGAGGGGCTGGTTTATGTGTGGCGCCAGAAGATCGTCTTCGGCGCCATCTCCCTCGACCTGTTCGCCGTCCTCCTGGGCGGCGCCACGGCCCTGCTGCCGGTCTTCGCCCGCGACATCCTGCATGTAGGCGAGGAGGGCTTTGGCCTGCTGCGCGCCGCGCCGGCCGCCGGCGCTACGGTCATCGCCTTGATCCTGGCCGCCCGCCCGATCCGCGCCAACGCCGGCATGACCATGTTCGCCGGGGTCGCCGTCTTTGGCCTGGCCACCATCGTCTTTGGCCTCTCGCGCTCGCTGTGGCTGTCGGTGGCGGCGCTCGCCATCCTGGGCGGAGCCGACATGCTCAGCGTCTATGTACGCCAGACCCTGATCCAGCTGGTCATTCCCGACCACATGCGCGGCCGGGTGGCGGCGGTCTCGACCCTGTTCATCGGCGCGTCGAACGAACTGGGCGAATTCCGAGCCGGGGTCTTCGCTCGCTTCATGGGGGTGGTGGCCGCCGCCGTGGTCGGCGGGGTCGGCACGTTGATCGTGACCGGCCTTTGGGCCAAGCTCTTTCCCGACTTGCGCAAGGCTGACCGCCTCGAATAACAATCCGCGCAATATTCTTTTAGGGAGATAGATCGATGGGCGTATTGGAAGGCAAGGTTGTCCTCGTCACCGGCGGCGGCAACGGTATTGGACGTGAGTGCGCGCTGATTGCGGCGCAACAGGGCGCCAAGGTCCTGGTCAACGACCTGGGCGGCGGCCTGAAGGGCGAAGACGAGGGTTCCGCCGGTCCGGCCGAGCAGGTCGCCCAGGAAATCCGCGCCGCCGGCGGCGAAGCG
>DJWR01000055.1:6472-8245 GCA_002441055.1 Caulobacteraceae bacterium UBA6225
GCCACCATCGAGCTGTTCCGCAACCAGAACGACGGCGCCTACATGTTCTTCACCTCGACCTCGGGGCTGTTGGGCAATGTCGGCCAGGCCAATTACGGCGCGGCCAAGATGGGGATCGCTGGCCTGTCGCGGATCATCGCCATGGAAGGTGAGCGCAACAACGTCCGTTCCAACTGCCTGGCGCCCGTCGCCTGGACCCGCATGACCCAGTCGGTCCCGGTGAAGGACGAAGCCGCCGCCAAGCGCCGCGAGGCCATGGCCGCCGCCATCCGTCCGGACCAGCCCGCCCGCCTGTCAGTGGCGCTCGTCTCGCCGGCCGCCGCCCACGTCTCGGGCCAGATCTTCGGCGCCTCGGGGGAGAACATCATCCTCTACTCGCAGCCCCGTCCGATCTCGACCCAGACCAAGGAAGAGGGCTGGAGCGTCGACACCATCCTGTCGGAAGCCGTCCCGGCCATGAGCGACAAGTTCTTCCCGCTCTCGCGCCCGCCGCTCGCCAGCCAGGGCGCCGCCCCGGCCAAGGCCGGCTCCTAAGAGCTAGCGGTCTGAACTGACCGAAACGACGAGGCCCCGGTTCGAGAAGAGCCGGGGCCTTTTCGTTGGATTACAGACCCCACAGACCCGAGCACGCTGGAGAGACGGGCGGATTTGACCTTGCTCGGCCAGGCCCCTATCTCAGCCGCGCGAGGCCACGTCCTCCCCCACATGGGTCTAAGTCCGGGACGGCCCGGCGTCACATTCTGGAGGACGCCTGTGGCCTGGATTTTCCTGATTATCGCCGGTTGCCTTGAGGTGGTCTGGGCGTTTCTGATGAAACAGTCCCATGGCTTCACGCGCCTTTGGCCGAGCGTTGGAACCCTGGCCTTCATGGGCGCGAGCTTTGGCTTGCTGTCGCTGTCGATGAAGACCCTGCCCCTGGGGACAGCCTACACGATCTGGACCGGGATCGGGGCCGTCGGCGCATTTGTGATCGGCGTGGCGGTCCTGGGCGAGCAACTCAGCCTGTTGCGGGTGGTGGCCGCCCTCATGATCGTGGGCGGACTGATCCTGATGAAGCTGTCGAGCACCCCATAGGTTTGTGGGTGGGGTGGCGCGGTTCTTGCTTAACACTCAGAGCCATCAGCCACGGAGCCATCCCATGGTCGCCAGTATCGGCGCGTCAAACCCCTTCGCAGCCCTGGCGGCGTCCAATCCCTTCGCCCGGGAATCCACCCGCACGGACAACTCCCAGGGCGCCAACGTGCGGAACGAGATCGGCCAGGCCGGCGGTTTCTATGAATGGCAGAAGAAGGTGAAGCGCGAGAAGCTGGAGGCCATGGTCCTCGCCCAGGTGGAGACCGAGTTCGCCGCCCGCGGTGGCGACCCACAGGCGCTGAAGTCCGCCATCGCCGAAGAAGTCGCCAAACGCCTGCGCGAGGCCATCGAGCAGGAGGCCAAGGCCGCCGCCCAGTCCGGCGAGGCCAAGGGCGCCATCATCGACATCGCGGTTTAGGGCGGGATTCCGAGGATCCCCCTCCCGTCAGGGTCGGACTTGATCCGACCATCCACGAACCCCACGCCAGACGAGGTGTTCGTGGCCCCTCGGGTCAAACCCGAAGGCGACGGGTGATAGAGCGGGACTCCTTTAGACGGAACCATATCCGGCGTTGACGAGGTAGTTGGCGCACTCGCTGGGGCTGAAGAGGCTCAGCAGTTGGCCAGTCTTTCGCCAGGTGTCCTCGACGGTCCTGGGCTGAGCGCCTCGCATGAGGTGCTTGAGCTTGGCGAAGACCT
>DJWR01000009.1:0-5775 GCA_002441055.1 Caulobacteraceae bacterium UBA6225
GTCCGCGCCGCCGCGCCCGCCACGTTCCACCCCGCCGTCGCCGACTTCATCGCCCACGGCGCCCATGTCTTCGACGAGCTCATTGATCCTCAGGCCGCCGCCGCCCTGCTGGCCGACATTCGCGCCACCCGGCCCTTCGACCACCGGCTGTTCCTGAGCGAGGCCGAGTTCGACGCCGATCCGCAGCATATGGGCGTCAATCCCCGCCCGGGGCGGAACCTGCTGGAGCGGTTCGAGGACCGGCTGGGCTTTGTGGAGCAGGCGCCGCATATCACCAGCGCCCTGCAGGCCTTGCTGGGTGAGGGGTATGAGCTCTTGAACCGAAAGGTGGTTTGCGGCGTGCCCCAGACCTCCGTGCCGCCCTGGCTACGGGCCCGCATCCTGGGCAATCCGGTGAACAATCTCGGCGCCTATGTCCGGCCGGAATATCGGGACGTGACCTACTTCTATGGGATCGACTTCCACCAGGACCTGATCGACTATCGCGACCGGCCGGCCGATTTCCTCACCCTCTATGTCTATCTGCATCCGGTCAGTCGGCTGGACGCGCCGCTGTTCCTGCTCACCGGTTCGCATCAGCTGGGCGGGACGGTGTTTCCCCACGATCTGACCCGCCAGGACGCCGAGACCTGGACCTATCGTGACGGCCGCGGCGGAGAGACGGCGGTGCGCCAGAAGCTGCTCACCGGGCCGGCCGGCTTCGCGGCCATCTGGCACGCCTGCACCCTGCACGGCACTCAGCCCGACGCCGCCGACCACGAGCGCATATCCCTTCGTTACCTGCTCGCCCGGGGGCCATCGCCCGCGGGGATCGACGAGGTGAACCAGACCCTGCGCGGCCCTCTGGCGCTGCCCCAGACCCGCCTTGACCTGGCCCCAGACGGCCAGGCGGTGGTCAAGGGCAATATCGTCAACCAGGTTTGAGCTCGATCAAGGGCGGTTCGTCCAAGATTCAGCCGTCGGTCCAGGCCAGGCGGAATGACTATCCGCCCTCGAGACTGCCCCGTCCTGGTGGATAGGATTTCCGCCGAGTGGTCCTGGCCGACCGGCCAGGTGACGCAGATCAAGGATATCCCTACTCAAAGTGAGGTTTGATCACTTAGGCGTCCGGGCGCGCGTATGACGGGTGAATGGCTGTGAGTGAATCCAAGGTTGCGATTGTAAGTCGCCATCCCGTCTGCCGGGCGGCGCTGGCCGCATTATTGAGCGATGAGCTTGGCGAGGGTGCGGTGATGGAGGCCTCATCCCTCGGCGACCTTCCCGAACAACCAGAGCTTCCTCTTTTGATTGTCGATCCTGCGTCCTCGTCGGAATTGGCCGACCTGCTGGCCGAGGCGGCCTTGGTCCCTGCGAAGCGGCGCCTTCTCATGGCGCCGGAACGGGATCTGGGTCTTGCGCGGCGGGCGCGCGCTCATGGCTATTCCGGCATTCTGCCGAAGACGGATGAGGGGCCGCTGATGGTCGCCGCCATCAAGCTGGTCCTGGCCGGCGGGGAATACTTCCCCTGTTTTGATGAGGGCGAGTCGCCCATGGGATCGGGCGGACCTGGACCGGTCGACCGTCTGTCAAAGCGCCAACGCGAAGTCCTTGAAGAGATGCGCGTGGGCCGCACCAACAAGGAGATCGCCAAGTCCCTGGGCATCTCCATCGCTACAGTGAAGCTGCATGTGCAGGCGGTGCTGGGCGCAGCCGGCGCCCGCAACCGCACCGAGGCGGTGACCCGCCTCTCCCAAGGGACGACAGGCGCCTTCGAGGACTGACCCCAGGGCGCGCCGCCCCTGGGGTCTGGGAGGCCTTCGACTCAGTGGCTGAGCAGCAGATAGCGGCCTGGCTCATCCATCAGGGTTCGGGTGACGCCGCCGAACACCCACTCCCGCAGGCGGCTCTGGCCATAGGCGCCAGCGACGATCAGGTCGGCGCCCGTGGCCTGGGCTGCGGCGTTGAGTTCACCGACAACCCCCGCATCAGCGGCGATGCTCACCTTAGAGGTGGCGACGACCCCTCGCCGGCCCAGATAGGCGACCACATCATCCACCTGGTGCTGGACAGCGCCGGCCTCATCTTCGTTACAGACCGCCAGGACGAGGACCTGCTTGGCGCGATGGAGGAAGGGCAGGCTATCCTGCAACGCCCGGCGCGCCTCTCGCGTGTCTTTCCAGGCGATCACTACCGCCTCGCCCTTCAGGGGTTCGGCCTTGTCCGGCGCCACCAGGACGGGGCGGCCGCTTCGCATCACCACCTCAGCGGGGTCGGCGGCGCGGTAATAGTTGGTCTGGGGATGGGCGCTCACTACGATGACGTCGGCGGTCCTGGCCACGGCGGCCAGAGCGCGGGCCGGCATCTCGCGCATGGTGCGCCATTCGGTGTCGAGCCCGCCGGCGTCGCGGTTGAAGGCCGTCTGCGCCGCCACCAGATCTTCCTCAATCTGCTTGTTCATAGCCACGACCCAATCGGCCGTATTCACCCCGCCATAGGGGCTGGCCACCAGAGGCTGCATCATCTCCGCCCCCAGACCGATCAGGCGTGCGCCCATTGACTTGGCCAGGGCGGCGGCCGTCTGCACCCGCCCTCGGGAGGCGTCGCCCGGCTCGACATGGACCAGAACGCCCCCCAGGGCGGAGGTGTTGGCGGAGATTTCAGACATGGCGTGTCCTCAACAGCGGGATCTGGGCGCGGCGTGGCCCAATGAGCGCCAGGATAGGACCGCTGCGGCGGCGGCCCAACTCGGGGTTATCCCTTAGGTTGTCCCGGCCCCACTCCGATCTGGATTGATCTACGTCAGGGCGCGTCGCCTGAGGTGGCGCGCCTATGCGCCATCTGACGGAGGACAAGGCGATGGATGTGACGGGAACCACCTGGATTCTGGTAGCCGACGGCGATCAGGCGCGGGTCTTTGAAGAGCGCCAGCGGGCGAGCGACGTGCGCGAGATCGAAGACCGGCGGATGGGTCGTTCTGGGGGAGACTATCCCAGGGCCGCCGCCCATGGCGCGACGGTGCATGACCGCGCCGGTCATGGACAGCACGGGGCGGGCGAGCGGGCGCCCCACGATGAGGCTGAGGACCGATTCCTGGAGCGGGTGGCCGAGAGCCTGGCCGCGCCAGCGCGCGATGGGGTGTTCCAGAGCCTGGTGATCATGGCGCCGCCCCGGGCTCTGGGGGTGTTGCGGCAGGCTCTGCCGAAGGCGGCTCACGCCGTCCTGGAGGGGTCAGATCCGCACGAGTGCGTGCGAGAAACCGCCGATGATATCCGCCAGAGACTGCGAAAGGTCCGCGCCGAGGCCTGAGGGTCAGGCTGGCTGTGGCCGCTGGCCTGCGAAGTTAGCGGGCACAGGCAGTTGCTCAAGCGGCCAGGGGCGTCCCCCGACAGGCCGGGTCTGGCTGCGGCAGATGCCGGGCCCGGTGAGGAAGGGGACCCGCGCCTCGAGGGCTACATCCAGCTCCCGTGGGCTGCGGATGTTGGTGACGCCTGGCCAGATCCGCCGCCGCTTGTAGGCCTCCAGGCGGGCGATGAAGCGTTTGAGTACGATCAGCCGTAACTCGGGCTCGGCCTGGGGCAGGACCAGGGTGACGCTGGTCACCGCTTCGGGACTGAGCTGCTCGATCTCAAACGCCGGATCATGGGTTCGCAGGTCGATGGCGCTGAACCGGGCGTCGAGCGCGTCCCGCAGCTGCTTCAGGGCTTGAAAGGACGGCGCGCGGGGCACGTCATACACCGCCGCCGCCAGCCTGCGGCGGTCAGACGCCGGGAGTATGGCCAACAGTTCGGCATAGGCCGCCCGCCGCGAGGGGCGAAGCACGGTGGAGAAAGAGACCGGCAGATAGATGGGGGCGTCCGAGGGGCTCTCGGCCAGGAACCTGAAGGCGGCGATCACGCAGTCGGCGTCAAAGGCCGTTGGGTCGGCGGGCAGATGGTCGTCCCCATCCACCAGACTGAAATGGGTCCGCGCCTCGGCCGGCGTGCTGGCGACCACATCGCCCACGAAGATCTGTCTGGCGCTGTAATAGATGCCCTGGACCGCCTCCAGATTGGGGTCCCGGTCCGGGGCATGGGGCCCGGACGTCTGCGGCGATGACCCCGGGGCGTCCGCTTCGCCTCCCCCCGCATTGGGGGGCAACCGCAGCCGTTGGCCATCGGGCGTGATGCGGCTGAGGCGGCCGCCGGCCGGGGCGGCCAGAGGGTCGACCATGGCCTGGGCCAGCTGAGACTCACTCAGTTCAGCGAAGGCCGCCATGGCCTCTTCGGCGCCCTCGAACAGCAGGACGGTGACGTCCGATCCGTCCGCATCCTCCTCACCGAACAGGTGGGCGTGCAGTTCCGCCGACAGGCGGCCGAGCTCGGCGGTGTCCAGCTCCGCGGCCCGGGGGTCGTTCAGCAGGAAGGCATAGGGGTTTATCGCCGAAAACTTCCTCGGCCACGACCAGCGCACCTCCAGAAAGGCCGTGGTGAATTTGGCCACCAGCTGGCCTAACAGCTCCTCAGAATGGTGGGACTGGTCAGATCGCACCACCACACGCAGACAGGCCAGGGCCGACACAAACGCTACTCCTTTTTCGGCCGACCAACCTCGCAGACTTCGGTGAAGGGGCCGTTAGAAGGCGAGATCTATCGGAATGCGTACGGGGGGTAGTGAGAGCGGACTGTACAAACCCGCTTTATGAGCGAGAGCTCCCACTCCAAAAATTGATGAAGATCAAATTTTGACGTCTAAGACTATTTTTCGGAGCGCCAATACCAGCGACATCTCATCGCAAAGCGTGGCCGTTAATAATTTGCTTCGAATGTTGGCCTATTAAAGTCTACGCCCACCTGCTGCGGATATAGGCAGGCTCCCATCTAAGCCAGCCGGTTGGTGAACCATGAACTTCCTCTCCAAGGCCGAACGCCGCAGTCGTGAGCAGAGGCTCGCGGCGGCCGAGTCGATGGTTGCGGCCTTTAACCGGTCTCAGGCGGTCATCGAGTTCGCGCTTGATGGCGTCATCCTCAGCGCCAATGACAACTTTCTCAATGCTCTGGGATACCGCTCCGACGAGATCATCGGACGTCATCACCGGATGTTCGTCCTGCCTGAAGAAGCCGCCGGCGCGGACTATCAGGCGTTCTGGGGAAGTCTAAACCGCGGCGAGTTTCTGTCGAACAAGTACCTGCGCCTCGGGAAGGGCGGACGAGAAGTCTGGATTCAGGCGACCTACAACCCGATCTTCGACGAACACGGAAAGCTGCTGAAAGTCGTCAAGTTCGCCACTGACGTCACCGAGATCGAGCTGGACCGCAAGCGCCGTCTGCAGGAGGAGCAGGAGACCCGGTCTCTTCAGGAGGAGGCCATGCGCCGTGTCGGCCTCGTTCTGGCCGCCGTGGCCGAGGGGGATCTTACAGTCCGCCTGGATGGCGATTTCCCTGCGGCCTATGGACGGCTGCAGACCGACTTCAATTCTGCGATCCAAAGCCTTGCGCAGGCCATGGACGCGATTGTGACTGCGGCCGCCAGCATTGACGGCGCTACTGGCGAGATCGCCAGGGCCGCCCACGACCTTTCGGGCCGGACAGAGCAGCAGGCGGCCAGCCTTGAGGTAACCGCGGCGGCCCTCGATCAGCTCACGGCGACCGTAAAGCGAACCTCGGAAGGCGCCATCGAGGCCCGGAATGTCGTTAGCGGCGCCCGGGCGGATGCCCAGGCCTCTGGCGAGGTGGTGGCGGACGCCGTCGCGGCCATGGGCCAGATTGAGGCCTCGGCCAACCAGATCAGCCAGATCATCGGCGTGATCGACGAGATCGC
>DJWR01000009.1:5796-6087 GCA_002441055.1 Caulobacteraceae bacterium UBA6225
GCCGCCAAGGAGATCAAGGCCCTGATCAGCGCGTCCACCGAACAGGTGGCCCAAGGGGTCGGCCTGGTCGGAAAGACCGGCGACGCGCTGGAGCGGATCGTCAGCCAGGTGAGCCGTATCACGGGTCTGGTTACTGAGATCGCCGCCAGCGCCCAGGAACAGGCCACCGGCCTGCAGGAGGTCAATACGGCGGTCAATCAGATGGACCAGATGACCCAGCAGAACGCCGCTATGGTTGAACAGTCCACCGCCGCCAGCCAGGCTCTGGCCCAGGACGCCGGCGAACTGACC
>DJWR01000129.1 GCA_002441055.1 Caulobacteraceae bacterium UBA6225
AAATCGCAGCTTCGCTGGGTAAGAAACAACCTTCCGTCCAGAAGATGGAGAAGCAAACCGACCTCTATGTCTCAACCCTTCGTAGGTTCGTCGAGGCCGCGGGCGGCACGGTCGAGATTCGTATCAGCCTGCCAGGCATGGCGCCCGTGGCGCTAGCTGGCTTTGAGGAGCTACGCGACCCGGCTGAGGTATCGCCGAACGTGTAATTCACTCCGAGCGGCCCGCGCCAACTCTGCCACAAAACTGGGGGCGGCGCAGAATGCGGATGCTTTGGATGGGGCTCCGGAGCTTGCCGAGAAGCGGACATCCCCAACCGCCGCTTTGAGCCCATTAGAGACGCACGGGATTTTGGCCCGTCCTCGCCGCCCCCTTCCCCAACGTCACCCTTCCTCTGCGTACCCGGGCGGTCATACAGTTGTTTCATGACCGACGCAGAGATTCCCCGCCGCCCCGAGGGGGGCCGCATGCGCCCCGAGGGCGCCCGAGCCGTGAAGCCGCGGGATGCGGCCACCATTATCCTGGTCCGCCGGGACGCGGCCAAGCCGCGAGTGCTGATGGGCAAGCGCAACAGCGGCCATGACTTCATGCCCAATCTCTGGGTGTTTCCAGGCGGGCGCATCGACCGGGCCGACTTCCGCGCCCCTCACGCCACCGACCTGCGCCCTGAGGTGGCGGCCAAGTTCGACCGGCACATCAAGCCCGGCCGTGGCCGGGCGCTGGCCATGGCGGCCATCCGTGAGACCTTCGAGGAGGCGGGCCTCCTGCTGGCCAAGCCCGCCCCGCCCAGGCTTGGCGTCGGTCCCTGGCGGGAGTTTTTGGCGCAAGGCGCCATGGCCGATCTGGAGGCCATGGAGATCATCGCCCGGGCGGTCACCCCGCCCATGCTGGCCAAGCGGTTCGACACCTGGTTCCTGATGGCCGACGCCGAGCGGCTGATCAGCCTGGATCGCCAGCCTGACTGCGGAGAGCTCGAGGAGATCGCCTGGGTCGATTTCGACGACGCGCTCGGCCTTGAGCTGCCCATGGTCACGCGAACCATGATCAAGGAAGCGGTGCTGCGCCTGGATGATCCGGAGCGTCCGTCCCCCTATATGCGTTTCGGGGTGAAGGGCCATAAGCTCGGCCACCTCTAGAAACCATCCAGGAGTCCGCATGTCCGATCGACCCAAGGTCGCCGTCATCGTCGGCAGTCTTCGCGCCCAGTCCGTGAACCGGCGTCTGGCCCAGGCCATCGCCAAGACTGTCGCCCCCCGGCTCGACCTGCAGATCGTCGATTATGCCGATGTGCCGCTCTACAATCAGGACCACGAGGCCAATCCGCCAGCTGCGGTCATCGCCTTCAAGGACGCCATCAAGGCCGCCGACGCCGTGCTGTTCGTGACCCCGGAATACAACCGCTCCATGCCCGGCGTGCTGAAAAACGCCATCGACTGGGCCTCGCGGCCGCCAGGCCAGGGCGTATGGTCGGGCAAGCCTGCGGCCATCGCTGGCGCAACGCCCGGCGCAGTGGGCACGGCGGCCGCCCAGGTGGACCTGCGCAATGTGCTGACCGCCATCAATGTAGCGGTGATGGGCATGCCGCAGATCTATTTCACCCACAGGGACGACCACTACACGGCTGACGGCGGCTTTTCCGATCCCAAGTTCGTGGCCTTCATCGAGGGCTGGGGCGACAAGTTCGCCGCCTGGATCGCGAAGGTCGGCGGCTGATCGCCGGCAGTCGATCGGCCTTTGCCACATCTGACGACGCTGGCTATTCCTCTTTGACCAAGGGGGCGCCGGTGCCGGATTCAGCATTCTTCAGTTCAGGTGCGCTGTTCAGCAGCGACTATCTGCTTGAGGCGATTAAGGCGACCGACGCCTATGGCGCGGTTGATGTCGCCGTCCTGCGCGAAACGCTGGAGGCGGTCGCGGCCGCCTTCCCTCAGACCAAGCGGACCAACGAGAGCCAGACCGAGGACGACTTCATCTGGCCGGTGCTGGCGGCCCTGGGATGGTCAGAGTCTCTCCGCCAGCAAAATCTGACCGTCGCCGGTCGCGACGATGTGCCTGACGGCCTGTTGTTCGCCGACGCGACCGCCAAGGCGGCGGCCAACGGTCTGGACGATCAGTGGCGACGCTACGGCCATGGTCTGGCGGTGGTGGAGAGCAAGCGATGGGGTCGGCCGTTGGACCGGGCCTCGGGACGTGACGAGACCACCGCGCCGTCAACCCAGATGCTCCGCTACCTTCGGCGCATCGACGACCTGACCGAAGGCAAGCTGCGTTGGGGCATCCTCACCAATGGACTGCGCTGGCGACTCTATTGGGCGGGCGCCCGCTCGATCTCCGAAGAGTTCCTGGAGATTGATCTTGGCCGCGTCCTGGCGCTGGAGGGCGGCGCTGATCTCTTCGCCGATGATGAGGCCCGCGATCACTGGCTTCGCGTCTTCGCCGTCATGTTCGGCCGCGCGGCTTTCCTGAAAGATGGCGCCGACCGCCAGACCTTCCATGAGCGCGCCAGGGCGGAGGCCGCCTTCTATGAGGAACGGGTCGCCGCCAGCCTGTCGGAACTGGTCTTCAACCAGGTGTTCCCTGACCTTGCGCGCGCACTGGCCGAGTCTGCGCCCGAGGCGTCGCTGGACGAAATCCGGGATGCGGCGCTGGTGCTGCTCTATCGGCTGTTGTTCCT
Organism: Caulobacteraceae bacterium UBA6225; assembly: GCA_002441055.1. Classification (GTDB taxonomy): domain Bacteria; phylum Pseudomonadota; class Alphaproteobacteria; order Caulobacterales; family Caulobacteraceae; genus Phenylobacterium. Next base: position 2,672 of record DJWR01000129.1, read on the forward strand.
GCTGTACGCCGAGGACCGCGACCTGCTGCCGGTCAGCGACAGTCGCTATGACGACTACGCCCTGCGCCCCTTGAGACTTGAGATCGGCGAAAGGATGTCCCGTGGGGACACCTTCTCCAGCACCGCGACCAAGGTCTGGGGCCACATTTCCGACCTCTCGCGCATGATCGACCAGGGCGACAGTTCGGTGGGGGTGCCGCCGTACAATGGCGGTCTGTTCGCCACAGAGGCCATGCCGGTCCTGGCCAACGCCCGGGTTCCAGACAGCGTCATGGCCCCCGCCCTGGACGCCCTGTCCTACGAGCGATCCACCGGCCAAAGGCGTTATATCAACTATCGCGACCTGTCGGTTCAGCAGCTGGGTTCGATCTATGAGCGCCTGCTGGAGTTCGAGATCGTGCGCGAGGGCGCCGTGGGCGAGGCTGGTTACCTGACCGTCCGGCCCAACCTCTTCGCCCGCAAGAACTCTGGCAGCTACTACACCCCTGACGAACTGGTCGGGCTGATCCTGGATGAGACCCTCGAGCCCTTGATCAGCGAACGCCGTGAGGCCTTTCGCTCGGCGCTCGAAAACCTGCCCACGGATGACGAGGAACGAACCCAGCGCTGGACCCTGAAGCCGGTCGACCCCGCTGAGGCCATCCTGTCGCTGCGGGTCTGTGACCCGGCCATGGGGTCGGGCCACTTCCTGGTCAGTTTGGTGGACACCCTGGCCGACCATGTTCTGGACGCCATGGCCGAGGCCGCCGCTCTGGGCGCAGGTATTGGTTATGTCTCCTCCCTCGCCGACAAGATCGAGGATATCCGCGCGACCATCTTGCGGAACGCCAAGGCGGCCAACTGGCTGATCGATGAAGGCCAGCTGGATGACCGCCATATCGTCCGTCGGATGGTGCTGAAGCGTTGCGTCTATGGGGTGGACAAGAACCCCATGGCTGTCGAATTGGCCAAGGTTGCGCTGTGGCTGCACACCTTCACCGTCGGCGCACCCCTATCCTTCATCGACCATCACCTCCGGGCCGGCGACAGCCTGTTTGGGCTCTGGGTGCGGGACGCCATCGATAAGGCCGAGGCCCTGGGCGGCCGCCTGTTTTACGCCGAGGCGCTCAGCGACGCCCAACGCCAGGCCCTGGCGATGAAGACCATCGAGCTGGCGACAGACGCCGAGATCGCCGAGGCCCACCGGTCGGCCCAGATGTGGACCGATGTGGAGTTCCAGGTCGGCGCGCTCGACAGCTTCGTCAGCTTCATCCACGCGCTGGACTGGCTGAACCTGAACCGAGCCGACAAGGCGCTGATCCGCCTGTGGCTGGACGGGCAGTTCGGCGACCCCATCCCCATCGCCCGGGGCCGCAAGCCGCCCAAGGGCGGGGCGGCCAAGTCTGAAGAGGTCAAGGCCTTCACCGCCATCTGGGAGCGCGCGCGGACCTTGATGGCCGAGGAGCGCTTCCTGAACTGGCAGATCAGTTTCCCCGGCGTCTGGGACGACTGGGCCGCCAAGGACCGCGTCGGCGGCTTCGACGCGGTGGTGGGCAACCCGCCGTGGGACCGCATCAAGCTTCAGCAGGTCGAATGGTTCGCCGCCCGACGCCCCGAGATCGCCCTGGCTCAGCGGGCGTCAGATCGGGCGAAGATGATCGCGGCCCTGAAGAAGAACGAGGACCCGCTCTACGGGGACTACGAAGTGGCGGACGGGCGGGCGGCGGACGCGGCCCGCATGGCGCGCACCTCGGGGCAGCATCCGCTTCTTAGCCGTGGCGACATCAACCTCTACAGCCTGTTTGTCGAACGCGCCCACGCCCTGGTGAAGCCTACCGGAATGGTGGGCCTGCTGACTCCCAGCGGCATCGCGTCCGACCTCTCGGCCAGCGCCTTCTTCCGCGGCGTGGCCACCGAGGGGCGGTTGAAGTCCCTCTATGACTTTGAGAACCGACGGCCCCGCCTTGGTCTGCCGCCGTTCTTTCCGGACGTGGACAGCCGGTTCAAATTCTGTTCGATGGTGGCCAGCCCCGGGCGAACATTTTCCGCCGCACGCTGCGGCTTCTTTCTCCAGGCTGCGGCTGAAATCCGCGATCCTGACCGCACCTTCCCCATCACCGCTGCAGACTTCGCAGACGTGAATCCTAATACCGGCACGGCGCCGATCTTCCGTTCGCGGCGCGACATGGCGCTGACCACAGCGATCTACAAACGGCTACCGGTCCTTGTCGATCGGACGAACAGCGATCCAACCGCCGCTTGGCCTGTGCGTTATGTTCGTATGTTTGACATGACGAATGATAGCCGCCTCTTTCGTACGCGCGCTGAACTCGAAGAGCGCGAGGGCGCATGGAGCATCGGCGGAAATCGGTTCCATTCTGCTTCTGGCGAGTGGTTGCCGTTATATGTGGGCCGGATGATCCATCAGTTTGATCATCGAGCGGCCTCGGTGACAGTGAATGCAGCAAACTTGCATAACGCGGCAACGAGCGGAGCCGTGACGTTGGACCAGAAGGCTGACCCTGCTTTTGCCCCAGAGCCACAATTCTGGGTGCCCAGCGTCAGCGTTAACGACGCCATCAGCCAGGATAGCGTCATAGCGTTCCGTGACATCGCCCGTCCGACAGATGCACGGACGTTTATAGCTTCTTTTGCGCCCAAGGTGGGATTCGGCAATAAGGCGCCACTGATCCTGTCGCGAGGCAATGCGCTATCTGCACCAGATGCATCTCTACTGCTCGCAAACTTGAACGCTCTTGTACTTGACTATGTCGCGCGATCTAAAGTTCAGGTTGCGAGCCTAAACTGGTTCATCGTCGAACAGCTCCCCGTCGTCCCACCCGCCGCCTACGACCGCGCATTCGGCTCCAAGACAGCCCGCCAGATCGTTCGCGAGAGCGTGCTGGAGCTCACCTATACCGCCCATGACATGGCGCCCTTCGCCCGCGACATGGGCCATGTGGACGAGGCTGGCGAGGTCCTGCCGCCCTTCATCTGGGACGAGGATCGACGCCTGATCCTGCGCGCCCGGCTCGATGCGCTCTACTTCATCCTCTATGGCGTCTATGACCCGGCCGACCCGGCCCAGAGCCGCGACGACATCCGCTACATCTACTCCACCTTCCCCATTGTGGAGCGGGAGGAGACGGCCAAATGGGGGGCCTATCGCAGCCGCGATCTGGCGCTGGCCTGGATCAATGCTCTGATGGCCGGACAGCCAGACGCGGCGATCAGCGGATAGGCCGCCTCCCGCATTGACTTTGGTCTGCGGATTCGTATTGTCCGCGGCTCATTCGAAATGACTGCCGGGAAGCGCGCTTGCCCGGCCCCGCGAGGACCGACCATGGCGAAGCCAGCTTCCATCAAGATCCGCCTGAACTCCTCGGCGGACACCGGCTTTTTCTACGTGACCAAGAAGAACGCCCGCACCAAGACCGACAAGCTGGTCATGAAGAAGTACGACCCCGTCGTGCGCAAGCATGTGGAATTCCGCGAAGGCAAGATCAAGTAGGATCGCCTCGCCACGAGCGAACAAGGAAACGCCCGGCTGGATCAGCCGGGCGTTTTGCGTTTCGTCCCTAGAAGTCCCAGATCGTTTTAAGCCGCCCGGGATATGACCTTGTTGCGGCCAGAGGACTTGGCCTCATAGAGGCCCTCGTCGGCGCGCTTGAGCAGAGTGTCAGGGGTGTCGTCGGGGCCGAGGGTGGCGGCCACGCCGATGGAGATGGTGGCGGTCAGCAGCTCGGTGCCGTGGGCCACCCGGAAGGGGGAGCCGGCCACATGCAGGCGGATGCGTTCGGCGATGCGTTCGGCGTCCTCGATCCGGGTGCCGGGCATGACCACCACGAACTCCTCTCCCCCATAGCGGCAAGGCAGGTCCACCGCCCGGACGTTGGAGGCCAGGCGCACGGCGAATTCCCGCAGCACCTCGTCGCCCACATCGTGGCCGTAGCCGTCATTGATCTTCTTGAAGTGGTCGATGTCGANNTCGAGCTGGCCGGTCATGTAGCGGCGGTTGTGCAGGCCGGTGAGCTGGTCGGTGACCGCCAGCTCCAGGGAATGGTCGAGATTGTCCCGCAGATAGTCGGTGTAGCGCTTGCGGCGGATCTGGGTGCGCGCCCGGGCGGACAGCTCCTGGGGGTCGATGGGCTTGGACAGCAGGTCGTTGACCCCGATGTCCAGGGCCTTCATCAGCCGCGGCCGCTCATCAAAATCGACAATGGCCAGGATGGGCAGGTGGCGGGTGGCCTCGTCCGAGCGCAGCTGGGCGGAAAAGCGCAGGCCATCGAAGCTGCGGGCGGTGACATTGACGATCACCAGATCGACAGGGCCGCGGGCCGTCAGCAGGGCCTTTTCCGGCTCCGACTCGATGACCGGGCGGTGTTCGATGGACAGTTCGGCGGCGACCCGCTGAGCCTGGCGCTCATGATCATCGACGATCAGCACCCGGCCGCCTGTGCCGCCCTGGCGGGAGCCAGCGCCGGCGATGACGCCGATGCGGCGGCCCGAGGCCTCCCGCACCCGCAGCTCGTCGATGACGGTCTTCAGGCGGGTCAGGCTGCGCACCCGGGCGAACAGCATGACGTCGTCGATGGGCTTGGTCAGAAACTCGTCGGCGCCGGCCTCAAGGCCTGCGATCCGGTCGGCGCGACCGTCCAGGGCGGTGACCAGCACCACCGGCACATGGCGGGTCTCAGGATCATCCTTCAGCCGGCGGCAGACCTGGAAGCCGTCCATGCCGGGCATCATCACGTCCAGCAGCACGATGTCGGGTTGTTCGGCTGCGGCCATGGCCAGCGCCGTGGGGCCGTCATAGGCCGTCAGCACCTCGTAATATTCGGCGCTCAGCTTGGCTTCGAGCAGCCGGACGTTGGCCTCGATATCGTCCACGACCAGGATGCGTGCGGACATGGCGGGCTACCCCAGGAGTCGACGGATCGTGTCGAGGAAGTGCGACACCGAAATCGGTTTGGAGATGTAGGCCTCGCAGCCGCCTTCGCGGATACGCTCCTCATCGCCCTTCATGGCGAAGGCGGTGACGGCGACCACGGGAATTCCCGCCAGCTCGTCGTCTTCCTTGAGCCACTTGGTGACCTCCAGCCCGGAAATCTCCGGCAGCTGGATATCCATGAGAATGAGGTCGGGACGGTGCTCACGGGCCAATGAGAGGGCTTGCAGGCCTTCGCGGGTCTGCAGGGTCTCGTACCCTTGGGCGTCGAGCAGATCATGAAAGAGCTTCATGTTCAGCTCGTTATCCTCGACGATGAGGACCTTCTTGGCCATGGTCATCCCGACGATGCTCTTTTCGGACGGCGAATCTTCCGCCGACCCCACCTTTGGTTCCTTTGATCCCACGGATATCCTTAAACTGGCGTTAGCCGCACGAGAGAGCCAGTGGTCGACACGCCGCACCCCATCCCATCCGCACCCGTCCCGGCGACGACCTCACGGGTCGCTGGGCCTGCGCCTATGGCTCGAACGCCGCAGGTCGACGCCCTGGGGCTCGATTCCGCCCGCCCCCTGGTGATCGTCGATGTGGACGAGGTGCTGGGGCATTTCATGGAGGGCTTCGGCGCCTTCCTCGCGACTCGGGGGCTGGAATTCCGGGTCGAGCGGTTCGCCCTGTTCCAGAACATCTACCGGCCTGGCGAGGAGGTTCACCTGGAGATCGAGGAAGGCCGCCGGCACTATGACGACTTCTTCCGCTATGGGTCTGGCGAGATGCGGGTGGCGGAAGGGGCGGCCGAGGCCCTGCGCCGCCTGGCCGAACAGGCCGGGGTGGTGATCCTGACCAATGCGCCGGGCCAGGGCCGTCTGGCCCGCGCCCGCTGGCTGGGCCGCAACGGCCTGGACTATCCCCTGCTGCTCAATACGGGCCCCAAGGGGCCCCTGGCTGCGGCCTTGGCGAAACAGGTGAAGGGACCGGCCGCCTTCATCGATGATCTGCTGCCTAATCTGGACTCTGTGGCCGAGTCCGCGCCCAAGGTGGCCCGCTTCCAGCATGTGGCCGATGAGCGGCTGCGGCCCCTGGCGCCGGCCGCGCCAGACCGCCACACTCGGATCGATGACTGGGACGCCCTGCGCATCGCCATAGCCGACTCAATCTCCTGACGCCGATACGACCATGATCCGCATCGGGGTCGATTTCGGCGGCACCAAGATCGAGGCCGCCGCCCTGGACGCCAGCGGCGCCATCGTCGCCCGCCGGCGCAGGCCCAATCCCGGCGCCTATAAACCTTCCCTGTCCGTCGTGGCCGAACTGGTGGCCACGGTGGAGGCGGAGGCTGGCGGAACCGCCCGGAAGATCGGCGTCGGCATGCCGGGCTCGATCTCCCCGCGCACCGGCCTGATCCGCAACGCCAACTCCGTCTGGCTGAACGGCGAACGGTTCGGCCAGGATCTGGAGGCGGTGCTGGCGCGCCCAGTGCGTCTGGCCAACGACGCCAACTGCCTGGCTCTGTCTGAGGCCGCCGATGGGGCGGGCGCGGGCGCGGGCGTGGTGTTCGCCGCCATCCTTGGCACCGGCTGCGGCGGTGGGCTGGTGGTGGACGGCCGTCTGATCGAGGGGCGCAACGGGGTGGCCGGGGAATGGGGCCACACTCCCCTGCCCTGGCCCACCGACCAAGAGCACCCCGGGCCGGCCTGCTGGTGCGGACGCCGGGGCTGTCTGGAAACCTGGATCTCCGGCCCCGCCCTGGCCGCCGACCATGGGGCGGGCCTGACGGCCCCACAGATCGTCGAGGCGGCGCGGGCGGGAGAGCCTGGGGCGCAAGGGGCCCTTGGCCGATACGTGGACCGGCTGGGCCGGGCCCTGGCCGGCGTGGTCGACCTGATCGATCCCGACGTGATCGTGCTGGGCGGCGGCATGTCCAATGTGGGCGAACTCTATGGGCGCCTGCCGAGCGCCATCGGGCCACATGTGTTCGCCGACGGGTTCGACACGCCCATTCGACAGGCCGTCCACGGGGACTCCTCCGGCGTGCGGGGGGCGGCCTGGCTCTGGCCGCTCGAGGCGCCATGAAGGCGCTGTGCCGTGATTGCCTCTGGACCGGCGAGGCGCCGGCGGCCCGGCGTTGCCCATCCTGCGGCTCGCCCAGGCTGGCGGCCCATGCGGAGCTGTTTGACCTGTCCATGGCGCACATGGACTGCGACGCCTTCTATGCGTCGGTGGAGAAGCGGGACCGGCCAGAGCTGCGCGATCAGCCGGTGATCGTCGGCGGCGGCGTCCGGGGCGTGGTGACCACCTGCTGCTACATGGCCCGCGTCTATGGGGTGCGCTCGGCCATGCCGATGTTCAAGGCCCTGGCCGCCTGCCCCCAGGCCGTGGTGATCAAGCCGGACTTCGCCAAGTACAAGGCCGAGAGCAAGATCATCATGGGCCTGCTGGCGGAGCTGACGCCGCTCGTCCAGCCCCTGTCCCTGGACGAGGCCTGGATGGACCTGTCAGGGACCGAGCGCCTGCACGGCGCCCCGCCGGCTGTGACCCTGGCCAGGGTGCAGGCCCGCATCGAGGCGCAGACCGGGCTCACCGTCTCTATCGGCCTGGCCCCCAACAAGTTCCTGGCCAAGATTGCCTCGGACCTGGACAAGCCCCGGGGCTTTTCGGTGATCGGGGCGGCTGAGGCGCGGAGCTTCCTGGCGCCAAGGCCCGTGGGTCTGCTGCCAGGGGTCGGCCCGGCCATGGTCAAATCCCTGGAGGCCGCGGGCCTGAGGACCATCGGCGACCTGGCCCGCTGGGACCAGAAGGACCTGGCCAAGCGCTTTGGGGCCCAGGGCCTGCGGCTGCACGATCTGGCGCACGGGCGCGACACCCGCCCGGTGGACCCCGACCAGGTGCGCAAGGGAATCAGCGCCGAGACCACCTTCAACACCGACATCGCCGCCTATGAGGCGCTGGAGGACCGGCTTTCACCCCTCTGTGAACGGGTGGCGATCCAGGCTCGGGCGGCCGGCGTCACCGGCCGGGTGGTGACCCTGAAGCTGAAGACCCCAGACTTCCGGCTGCTGACCCGCCGGCGGGCGCTCCCCGAACCGACCCAGACGGCCAGGACCCTGTTCGCCGCCGCCCGGGAGCTTCTGCGTCGCGAGGCCGATGGTCGCACCTTCCGCCTGATTGGCGTGGGCCTGAGCGAGCTTTCCCCCGCCACACAAGGGGCTGGCGAACTGTTCGGCGGCGAGGAACAGCGAATCCTCACCGGGGAGAAGACCGCCGACGCCATAAGGGCGCGATTTGGCCCCCAGGCGCTCACACGGGCCCGCGCCCTGCGTTCAAAACCCCCTGTTCGGGATTGAGGCGGACTAAAAACGACTGTAGGCGCAACGATAAAAGATGGGCGTCGGCTGCTTGGGGTCGGGCTTCGACGATTTCAACCCTTTCAAACGCGCCCCTTTTCCATATCTAATCCCTTAGCGGCGGGAACCAGACTCCCGCCAGGAGACGTTTTCGATGGCCGAGCGCAAGCAAGGTGATGTGTCGACGGGCGTCAAATCGGCGGTCATCACTCAGACCAAGCCGAAGACGCAAAAGCCGTCCATGTACCGAGTCCTGCTGCTGAACGACGACTACACGCCGATGGAGTTCGTCGTTTACGTCCTGGAGCAGTTTTTCAATAAGTCGCGCGAAGATGCGACAAGGATCATGTTGCACGTTCATCAGTATGGCGTGGGCGTTTGCGGTGTCTTCACCTTCGAGGTGGCCGAGACCAAAGTCGCGCAGGTCGTAGATACCGCCAGGCGGCATCAACACCCGCTTCAATGCACCATGGAAAAGGATTGAGAGGCTCAGATTGCCCTCGTTTTCGCGCCCCCTAGAAGAATCACTGCATCGCGCGGTCGCTTACGCCAATGAGCGAAAGCACGAATATGCGACCCTGGAGCATCTGCTCCTGGCGCTTATCGACGATGAGGAAGCCGCAGCCGTCATGCGCGCCTGCGACGTCGACCTGGGCGCCCTTCGGGCCACCCTCACCGGCTATGTGGACAATGAGCTCCGCTCGCTGGTGGTCGATGACGGGGAGGACGCCAAGCCTACGGCGGGCTTCCAGCGCGTGATCCAGCGTGCGGTCATCCACGTCCAGTCGTCCGGACGAGAGGACGTCACCGGCGCCAATGTGCTGGTGGCCATCTTCTCCGAGCGTGAGAGCCATGCCGCCTACTTCCTGCAGGAGCAGGACATGACGCGGTACGACGCGGTGAACTATATCGCCCACGGCATCGCCAAGAAGGCCGGCGCCAGCGTCGAAGGCAAGCCCGTCAAGGGCGCCGACGACGAGGAGAAGCCCACCGTCAAGACCGGCGGCGAGGCGCTCGAAGCCTACTGCGTCGATCTCAATGAGAAGGCCAAGGAGGGCAAGGTTGATCCCCTGATCGGCCGGGCCGCCGAAGTCGAGCGGGCCATCCAGATCCTGTGCCGGCGGACCAAGAACAATCCCCTGCTCGTGGGCGACCCGGGCGTCGGCAAGACCGCCATCGCCGAGGGCCTGGCCCGCAAGATCGTCAACAAGCAGGTCCCAGAAGTCCTGGCTGGCGCCACCATCTTCTCCCTCGACATGGGGGCGCTGCTGGCCGGCACCCGCTATCGCGGGGACTTCGAAGAGCGGGTCAAGCAGGTGGTCAAGGAGCTCGAGAACCACCCCGACGCCATCCTGTTCATCGATGAGATCCACACGGTGATCGGCGCCGGCGCCACCAGCGGCGGGGCCATGGACGCCTCCAACCTGCTGAAGCCGGCCCTGGCCTCGGGCGCCCTGCGCTGCATGGGCTCGACCACCTACAAGGAGTTCCGTCAGCACTTCGAGAAGGACCGGGCGCTGGTCCGGCGCTTCCAGAAGATCGACGTGAACGAGCCGACGCTTGAGGACACCATCAAGATCCTTAAGGGCCTGAAGACCTATTACGAGGAGTTCCACAAGCTCCGCTACACCAACGACGCCCTCAAGGCGGCCGTCGAGCTGTCGGCCAAGTATATCAACGACCGCAAGCTGCCGGACAAGGCGATCGATCTGATCGACGAGGCCGGGGCCAGCCAGATGCTGCTGCCCGAGAGCCGTCGAAAGAAGACCATCGGGGTCAAGGAGATCGAGGCCGTGGTGGCCAAGATCGCCCGCATCCCGCCCAAGTCGGTCTCCAAGTCCGACACCGAGGCGCTGAAGCAGCTGGAGACCGACCTGAAGCGGGCGGTCTATGGCCAGGACGATGCGATCGACCAGCTGTCTGCGGCCATGAAGATGGCCCGGGCCGGCCTGCGCGATCCCAACAAGCCGATCGGCTGCTACCTCTTCTCGGGGCCCACGGGCACCGGCAAGACCGAGACCGCCCGGCAGCTGGCCTCGACGCTGGGCATCGAGCTCCTGCGGTTCGACATGTCGGAGTACATGGAGCGGCACACGGTCAGCCGCCTGATCGGCGCGCCTCCCGGCTATGTGGGCTTCGACCAGGGGGGCCTGCTGACCGACGCCGTGGACCAGCATCCCCACGCCGTGGTCCTGCTGGACGAGATCGAGAAGGCCCATCCGGACGTCTACAACATCCTGCTGCAGGTCATGGACCATGGGGTGCTGACGGACTCCAACGGCAAGAAGATCGACTTCCGCAACGTGGTGCTCATCATGACCACCAACGCCGGGGCGGCTGATGCTCAGCGCAACACCATCGGTTTTGGTCGGGGCAAGGCTGACCACGAGGCCGAAGAGGCGATCAAGCGGGTCTTCACCCCGGAATTCCGCAACCGCCTCGATGCGGTGGTGGCCTTCCGCCCGCTGGACTCCTCGATCATCCGCCAGGTGGTGCAGAAGTTCGTCATGCAGCTCGAGGCCCAACTGGCCGACCGGCACGTGACGATCGAGACCAGCGACGAGGCGGCCGGCTGGCTGGCCGACAACGGCTTCGACGAACTCTATGGCGCCCGGCCCCTGGCCCGGGTCATCCAGGAGCACATCAAGAAGCCCCTGGCCGACGAAATCCTGTTCGGCCGGCTGGTCAAGGGCGGCCACGTCCGCGTGGTGCTCAAGGACGGCAAGCTGGACTTCGAGATCGAAGGCGACGACCGCGAACCCGGCGCGCCACAGATCGAGAATCCATCCAAGGACGCCGCCACCGAACTGGCCGACTGATCAGTTCGTCGCGCAGAAACGTCAAAGCCCCGGCCGATTGGCCGGGGCTTTTTCGTGCGCGAAGCCGCGATCTTTCGCTCAGGTGATCTGGGCGGCGATCTTCTCGGCCAGGGCCTTGAGTTCGCCCAGATCGGCCATGCCGCCCGAGGCGTGGCGGCCCACCGCCACCCCGTCCCAGCGGGGCAGGATGTGGAAGTGCGGATGGAAGACGGTCTGGCCTGCGGCTGTTCCGTTGAACTGGGTGATGATCAGACCGTCGGGCTCAAGCGCCGCACGCACCGCCCTGGCCACCCGCTGAACTCCCAAGATCAGGGGGGCGAGCACTTCAGGGCCTTCTTCCAGGAGGTTCCGGGCGGTGGAGTGCTTGGGGATCACCAGGGTGTGTCCCTTCACCTGCGGAAAGACGTCCATGAAGGACAGGACGTGGTCGTCCTCGAACACCCGGGCGCAGGGCGCCTCGCCGCGCAGGATCTTGGCGAAGATATTGTTGGGGTCGTAGGTCCCGTCCAGGCTCATGTCGCGCTCCTTGGTTTCCTCAGAGCCTTCCTAGCCTTTTCGGACCCGTCAGGGAATCGCGCCGCGCCGAACCCTTTTCCTGTAAGGGATTTTTGGCGTCCTCGACAAATATGAGCATGTCACTGAGCCGTCGCGGTTCCATCATTGGACCGTCAACGAGCGCCCCTATCGCAACGCCGATTAGCAATTGCAGCAAAACTGCAGGGGGATATCCACATGCACCGCAAGAGCCATCTTCTGGTGGGCGCCGCCATGGCCGCCCTTGGTCTGGCCACCCAGGTCCAGGCCCAGTCCGCACCGGTCGACACGGTGGTCGACGAGCTGATCGTCACCGCCCAGCTGCGCGAGCAGAAGTCCATCGATGTGCCCATCGCGCTCACCGCCTATGGCGCGGGCCGACTGGACGATCTCGGCGTTCAGGAATTCGAGGACCTGTCCCTCTACGTTCCGGGTTTTGAGGTTCAGAACCAGTCGCCCAACAATCCCGGCTTTGTGATGCGCGGCATCACCTCGGACTCCGGCGAGGCCACCAACGAACCGCGGGTGTCTGTCTTCCAGGACGGCGTCTCGATCTCCAAGTCGCGGGGCTCCTATGTGGAGCTGTTCGACCTGGAGCGTGCTGAGATCTCCAAGGGCCCGCAGTCGACCCTCTATGGCCGCGGCGCGCTGATTGGCGCGGTGAACCTGGTCCAGGCCAAGGCTGACCCGAGCGTCATGAAGGCCGCTTCCAAGGTCGAGGTGGGCAACTATGGCTACGCCATGGTCGAAGGCATGCTCAACATGCCCGTCTCCGACACCTTCGCCGTGCGGGTCGCCGCGCGCCTGAAGGCCCGGGACGGCTTTGTCGAGAACCTGCTGGGTGGCAAGGATTTCAACTCCACCGACACCCAGGCCTTCCGCGTCGCCCTCAACTGGGCGCCCAACGACCAGTTCAACGCCGACCTGATCGTCAACTACCAGCAGGACAACCCCAGCGGCACCTCGTTCAAATCGCTGACCTTCCTGCCCACCGATCCGACCACTGGCGCTGTGATCGGCGATCTGGGCCGCAATTCGGGCGCCGCCCTGTCCAGCGGCCTTGGCTTTCTGGGCGGTAAGGACCTCGGTCTCGACCGCAGCGTCTGGGGGGTCACCCTGCTGGCCGACTACGCGATCAGCGATAGCCTGAGCCTGAAGTCGATCACCGCCTATCGTGAGTTCGACAGCCTTGAAGTGTTCGATCCGGACGGCTTCTCCCTGCCGCTCTTCGTGTTTGGCGAAGACGCCGTAGGCGAACAAGCCAGCCAGGAATTCCGTCTGAACTATGACGCCGGCGGTCGCATGACGGCCTTCGCCGGGGTCGGCCTGTTCCGCGAGGAAGGCTCGCAGACCGTGCCGCTGCAGTTCAGCGAGAAGATCTACGCCCTCTATTCCACCGGCGCCCTGACCCCACCCCGGGGCCTGCCCCTGCCGGTCGTCGACGCCGTCGCCCCTCGTCCGTTGAAGTCTGCGCACCGGGAAACCTACGCCAACTTCGGCGAGACCACCGCCTATGACGTCTTCGCCGACGTCACCTACCAGCTCACTGACACCCTCGAGCTGACCGGCGGCGTTCGCTACACCACCGAGGACAAGACCAGCGGCTATCAGGCCCAGCTGATCAATGGCGGCTCGGTCCTGGCCGGCAGCACCCCCACCGTGGGCCGCGGCCTGTTCGTTCAGCCCACCGCTGGCGGCGCTGTCGAGAGCCGCGACATCTCCGACGATGGCCTGACCTATCGCGTGGTGGCGCGCTACGCCCCCACCGCGACCTTCAGCGCCTATGCCTCATACGCCAAGGGCCGCCGCCCGAAGGTGCTGAGCGCAGGCTCACCGACGACGCCCGGCGGTCCCGTGCGGTTCACCGAACTTCCGGCCGAAGAGGTGGATTCCTTCGAGGTGGGCGTGAAGAGCGAACTATTTGACCGCGCCCTCTCCCTGGAAGGCTCGATCTATCGCTACGACTACCAGAACTTCCAGACCTCCGTGCTCAACAGCGCTGGCCAGATCGTGGCGGCCAACGCCGGCGAAGCCGACGCCACGGGCTTTGAAGGTCAGTTCACCTGGCGGCCGAGCAACCGCTTCGAGGCCTTCGGCACCTATGGCTACAGCGACGCCCGGTTCGGTAACGGCCTGTTCAAGGGCAACCAGTTCCGCCTCGCGCCGGACCATGCGGTCTCCCTGGGCTTCCGGGCGGCCATGCCCCTGGCCGGCGGCGAGCTGGCCTTCATCCCGGCCTACACCTGGCGTTCGGAGGTCTTCTTCGACAACAACAACGACCGTTCCAGCCTGCAAACCCAGGACCGGATCGTCGATGAGGTGCAGGAGGCCTACGGTCTGCTGAACCTGCGGATGGTCTATCAGCGCGACGACGCGCCCTGGACCCTGGGCGCCTTTGTCACCAACGCCCTGGATCAGGACTACATCAAGGACGCCGGCAACACCGGGGACGCCTTCGGTATCCCCACCTTCATCGCCGGCGAGCCCCGCTACTACGGCGTCTCCTTCGCCGTGAGCTACTAAGTCCGGAAGAGCGCGATCCGTCCCCCTGGGGCGGATCGCGTTTCGGAATGCGCTCTACCCCTGGCGAAAGGGGGAGTATTCCTCAGCCAGCCATTCCATCTCGCCGTCGACGGCCGCCTTCTCCCGGGCGACGAAGTCCTCGACGGGCCCCCGCAGGGCGGGATCAGCGATGTAGTGGGCCGAATAGACGGGAGTCGGCAGATAGCCCCTGGCGATCTTGTGCTGGCCCTGAGCGCCGGCCTCAACCCGCGCCAGACCCCGACCGATGGCCCATTCGATGGCCTGGTAATAGCAAAGCTCGAAATGCAGGAAGGGCACGTCCTCGACGCAGCCCCAGTTGCGCCCATAGAGGGCGTCGTCGCCGATCAGGTTCAGGGCCCCGGCGATCCACCGCCCGTCCCGCCTGGCCATGATCAGCAAGACCCTGTCGGCCATCCGCTCGCCGAGCAGGGAAAAGAACAGCCGGTTCAGATAGGGCTGCCCCCATTTGCGCGAGCCGGTGTCCATGTAGAAGCCGTAGAAGGCGTCCCAGGCGTCCTCAGTGAGGTCCGCGCCAGTGAGTTGCAGGATCTCCAGCCCCGCCTGGGCGTCGCGGCGCTCCCGTCGGATGGTCTTGCGACGGCCCGAGGACAGGTCCGCCAGGAAGTCGTCGAAGGTCCCGTAGCCCCGGTTGAACCAGTGGTATTGTTGGCCCTGGCGCTGGGCGAGGCCCTGGGCGCCCAGCCAGTCCCACTCCGCTTGAGGCGGGAAATTGATGTGAACCGACGAGACGCCCATCTGCTGGCAGAGCGTCAGGGCGCCGCCCAGGAGCATCTCATTGCCCGCCTGAACCGGAACATCGGGCCGGACCAGCAGGCGCGGTCCTGTGGCCGGCGTAAAGGGCGCCGCCGATAGCAGCTTTGGATAATAGCGTCCGCCCGCGCGTTCATAGGCGTCGGCCCAGCTGTGGTCGAAGATGTATTCGCCCTGGCTGTGGGACTTCAGATAGAGGGGCATGACCGTCCCCACCTCGCCGGCCTCATCCTCGATGGCCAGATGCTGCGGTCCCCAGCCGGTGCGCTCGACGGCGCAGCCGGACTGCTCCAGCACATCGAGGAAGTCATAGGCGACGAAGGGGTTGCCGCTGGGGGCGGCGCAGGCCTCCCACGCCGCCTTGCCGATGTCGGCGATACGGCGGTTCACGCGGACCGCCGGCTTCAGGCTCACGGCTTGAAACCCTCGAAGATCAGATTGTCACAGTGATCTTTCACCGCCGCCCACTGTTCGGGCTGGCGAACGGTCCACGCCACCACCGGCATGCCGTCCGCTCGATAGGCGTCGGCCCGCTCACTGGGGAGCATGTCCAGGCCAAGCGCCAGGAAGTGCGGCCGGGCGATCGCCACCTGCTCGAGGCGGGCATAGGCTTGGCGCTCGACCTCGCTCAGGTGCTTCACGCCGTTATAGCTGAAGGAGTCCAACCCCCGCAGGACGCCCGGATAGTGATCGGCGAACCAGGCGTGGGAATAGGGATTGAAGCCGATGATGCAGAGCGGGCCAGCGTGATCGATGATGATCTCGTGGACCCGGCGCTCCAGGGGGCCCACCTCACCCCAGTGGGTCTTGAGCTCGATATGCACCATGGCGCGATGGCCGATCAGGGCCAGGGTCTCCACCAGGGTGGGGATGGTCTCGTCCGTGCCCTTGAGAGACATTTCGCTGAGTTCGGCGGCCGTGCGATCCCGCAGACGCCCCTCGATCCCGGTCATCCGGTCCAGGGTGTTGTCGTGGAAAACCATGGCCTCGCCGTCCGCCGAGAGATGGACGTCGAGCTCGATCCCGTAGCCCGCCGCGCAGGCGGCCTGGAAGGCGCCGAGCGAGTTTTCCGGCGCGCCGTCCGGCGTCCATAGGCCTCGATGGGCCACCGGCGGGTGGAACAGAAGATCCCAGGCCTCGCCGAAGCGGTCCCTCACGAGACCTCCACCACCGCATCGACCTCAACGGCGAAGTTCATCGGCAGGCGATAGACGCCCACGGCCGAGCGGGCATGGCGGCCAATGTCACCGAAGGCGTCAACCATCAGGTCAGAGGCGCCGTTCACCACCTGGGGGATCTCGAAGAAGTCGGGCCCGGCCTGAACAAAGCCGCCAAGCTTGACCACCCGCACCACTTTCCGCAGGTCGCCGCCGCAGGCCGCCTTCATCTGGGCGATCAGATTGATGGCGCAGAGCCGGGCGGCGAATCGCGCCGTCTCCATATCGACATCCTGACCGACCACGCCCGTGACGCCGCCCTGGGCGTCCCGGGAGACCTGTCCGGAAATGTGCAGCAGACTGCCGGCCCTGACGAAGGGCACGTAGTTGGCGACCGGGGCGGAGGGCTCGGGCAGGCGGACGCCAAGCGCGGCCAGACGTTCTTCGACGGTGCTCATGGCTCTGTCTGTAGCGCTCGCGCCGCCATGAGAAAAGCCCGGTCCGTCGCCGGACCGGGCTCTTACAAAATCAGACAGCGCCCGAGGGCGCAGCCGCGCCTTAGCGGGCGGCTTGCAGACGCTCGACGGTCGCGGTGACGCGCTCGTTGATCGGCTTCATGGAGTCCTTCATCGAGGCGGTGAAGATCTCCGACATACGGGTCATTTCCGACATGTAGGATTCCATCGCCTTCTTGGTGAAGGCGGTCTGGAGCTCCATGGCTTCCTGCAGGCTCTTGGCCGAGGCCAGGGTCTTGGCGGCGGCCATCTGCTCTTCGACGTTCTTCTTGGCGAAGGCGAGCGCCTCGGCGCCGACGGCTTCGGCGCCCTTGGCGGCGGCGGTGGCCGAAGCGACCAGGGCTTCAAGGTTCTGCTTGGAATAGGTGTTGGTCTCGGCCAGGGCGGTCATGGACTTTTCCATGGCGTCCTTGAAGGCGTGGTTGCCCGCGAGGGTAAACTCTTCGGCGGCGGTCTTGGCGGTCTTGGCGGTGTCGGCGGCGGCCATGGCTGAACTCCTTCAGAAGTCAGATGCGCGGCAGCGGCCGCGCGAGGGGATGTCAGGATGTGCGGCGGCGGCCGCACGAACGCTGGAGAGAAACTGGGCTTTACGCAACCGCAACATCTCATGTTGCACCGCAGCAGTCAACCTTGTTTTTGTGCAGCGCACAATGGCGGCGTCGCTCGCCTGTTACGGGGCTGTGCGACCTTTTGGGATGCTCAACAGGTGTTTACCCTCGCGCAAGACGGCGCATGCCATGTTAGCCTCCTATCCTTGGCGCGCACCTCGGGGGACGTGTCAGAAACCCAGAACGTGACGGACGACGCGATGCTCAAACACGCCCGCCGCCAGATCCTCGCCGGCCTCATCGCCGCTGCGACACTTCTTGGCTTCGCCGCTCCGGCCGCCCAGGCCCAGATCCCTTATCTGCAACTGCCCGCCCAGCAACCGAAGTACGCCTCCATCGTGGTGGACGCCGAGACGGGCGAGGTGCTCTACGGCAAGCGCGCTGACAGCGCGCGCTATCCGGCCTCCATCACCAAGGTGATGACCCTCTATCTGATGTTCGAGCAGCTGGCCGCCGGTCAGATGACCCTCGAAGATCGCGTGGTGTTTTCCCCTCGGGCCGCGGCAGCTCCGCCCACCAAGCTGTTCGTGAAGGCGGGGGATTCGATCTCCGTCGAAGAAGCCATGCACGCCCTGGCTATCCGATCGGCCAATGACGTGGCGGTGGCCGTGGCCGAAAAGCTGGGCGGCAGCGAGGCGCGCTTTGCCGCGCTCATGACCCTGCGCGCCCGCGAACTTGGCATGGACTCCACCACCTTCGTGAACGCCTCTGGTTTGCCCGACAGCCGACAGCTGTCCACCGCCCGGGACCTGGCGGTCCTGTCGCGGGCGATCATGCGGGACTTCCCCCAGTACTACACTCTGTTCTCCACGGCTCAGTTCACCTTCCGGGGCTCGGTGATCCGCGGCCACAACAGCCTGCTGCGTCGCGAGCTCGGCGTTGACGGTCTGAAGACCGGCTACACCAACGCCTCGGGCTACAACATCGCCATTTCCGGGGTGAAGAATAACCGCCGCCTGATCGTGGTGGTGCTCGGCGGCGCCTCGACGGCGGCCCGGGACAACCACGCCCAGGATCTGCTGCTGACCGGTTTCGACGTGGCCGATCGCCGATCCCGCGGCGAGCGGATCACGGTGGCCCAGAACCTGTTTGAACCGGAACCGACCGGCCCCATCATGCGGCCCTCCCGCGAACAGGGAGACGGGGAGCAGGATGGTCTGAAAATCGTCCTGGCTACCGCCCCTGCCCCGCCAGCGCCAAGCCGCGCGGCGGCCCAGGAGGCGCCTGACGGCAAATGGCAGGTGCAGGTGGGAGCGTTCAAGTCCAAGGCCCTGGCTCAGGAGCAGCTCAAGATGAGTCGTCGTCGGTTCGCTGACGCCTTCGCCGGAGCCGGAACCCTGGTGACCGACGCCACCGCCGGATTCTATCGCGCCCGGTTCTCCGGTCTGACAGAGGCCCGCGCCAGGGCGGCCTGCGAAACCCTGAAGGCCAAGCGCCAAGCCTGCATGGTCATCGGCCCGGCCTGAACGCTCGCCTCATCGCCGCAGCAGGCGATCGCGGGCAGCGTTGATCTGCGCCGCCAGTCCGGCTGATCCGCCGGCATCGGGGTGAGAGCGTCGCATCAGGCGGGTGTAGGCGGCCTGGATCTCATCTGGACCCGCCTCAGGCCCGACCCCAAGTATGTCACGGGCTTCCCGCTCGCTCAGACCGCTCTTGCCGCTGGGCCGCCCGGCACCATCAGTCCCGAGGCCAGGACCGGCGCCTGCGCTGCGGGCGCTCATGGCCAGCCACAGGCCAAGCACGACCAGGGCCGGCGCAAAGACCCACCCCCCACGCACGGCGAGGAAGGCCGCCGCCGCGAAAGCCGCGACGCTGGCGAGGCCGGAGAGAACTCGCCAGGCCCGCCGCTGAAATACCGGCCGGCCTTTGCGGCCCATCCACACAAACAAGGCCAGGGCCGCGAACCCCAGCGCCAGATAGAGCATGGGCCTATTCGGCCGCCATCAGGGTCTGACCGGTGACTTCGCCGAGGCCCAGGGCGCCGATCAGGGCGCGAAGCTCCTGGCGGGCGGCCACATGCTGCAGGGAGATCGCCACTGGCCGAATGGCCGGGGACAGGTCGGCGATGGTCAGGCCGAAGGGGTAGAGCTCGCGATAGATAACCCGGTCGCGCAGGCCAGGCCCGACCCGGAAGCCGACCCGACGGGACAGGGCCTTCACCCGTTCATCCAGACGGCGGCGGTTGCGGGCCTCGGTGGGCGCCAGGCGGTTCCGCAGCACCACCCAGTCGATGGAGCGACCGTCAGCCACGGCGCGAGCCTTGCGGCTGTCCCAGACGGTGACGGAGTAAAGCCCGGGGCGCTTCAGATCGAGGGAGACCGGATCAACGACCCCCAGCATGTCGAAGTCGACGAAGCTGTCGTTCATCGGGGTGACCACGAGGTCGGCCAGGCCGTGGGCGGCCCGCGAAATGGCGGTGTCACCCCCAGGGGTGTCGATCAGGACAAAGTCGGCGGCCGCGTTGGCCGCCTCGAAGGCCTGATGGAAGGCCGCCAGGGCCTCTCCGTCCGTGGCCAGGGCCAGGTCCGGGCTCAAGGGGAATTCAAGGGGCATGGGCGCCTCGACCCCATTGGCCGCGAGCCAGGCCCGCCGGCTGGCGAAGAAATGGCCCAGGGACTGCTGGCGCAGGTCCAGGTCGAGCACAGCCACCTTGGCGCCGCCATACATCAGGGCCACGGCGAGGTGCAGGGCGATGGTGGACTTGCCAGCACCGCCCTTCTCATTACCGACGACGATCACACGGGGTTGGGACATGAGTCCTGCTCCATCGATTCGGCCAGGCGGGCCTATAGGTTAACGAGACGCTTATGCCAGCCATTACGTCAACTTGGCAGGCCCCTGCCCCTTGTGGACGGATGGACGCACCCCCCTGGGTTCGGCCATAAGCCGCGATCTGCATCACCCTGTCTGACGAGGCCCCATGTCCGCCGAAGTCCTGCCGATTATCCGCACTGTGGTCGAGCTCCGGGCCCAGGTCCGCGCCTGGCGGGCGGCGGGGGAGGCCGTAGCCATGACCCCGACCATGGGAGCCCTGCACGAGGGGCATCTGTCCCTGGTGCGACTGGCCAGGACGCGAGCCGACCGGGTGGTGGCCAGCATCTTCGTGAACCCCGCGCAGTTCGGGCCCAATGAGGATTTCGAGCGCTATCCCCGGGACGAGGGCGGCGACGCCCGCCTGCTGGCCAGCGCTGGCTGCGACCTGCTCTACGCCCCCGACGTCAGCCAGATCTATCCCTCCGGCTACGCCACCAAGGTCAGCGTATCAGGGGTCAGCGAGCCCCTGGACGGCGCCGCGCGGCCGGGTCATTTCGACGGGGTGGCGACGGTGGTGGCGAAGCTGCTCAACCAGGCCCAGCCCGATGTGGCGGTGTTTGGCGAAAAGGACTTCCAGCAGCTGCAGCTGATCCGCAGGCTGGCCCTCGACCTGGACATTCCCGTCGAGATCATCGGCGCGCCTATCGCCCGGGACGCCGATGGCCTCGCCCTCTCCTCGCGCAACGCCTATCTCAGCGCGGCGGAGCGCCCCATCGCGGGCATGATGAACAAGGTGCTCGCCGATGCTGCGGCCAGACTGCGGGCCGGAGATTCGGTGGAGAAGGTGGAGGCGACAGGCCGCGCGGCCCTCGAGCGGCACGGCTTCGACAGGGTCGACTATTTTGAGGTCCGCCAAGTGGAGGATCTCAGTCCTGCCGACGGCCCGCCCTATGAGGGCCGTGTGCGCATCTTCGCCGCCGCCCATCTGGGCAAGACCCGTCTGATCGACAACATGGCGGTCTAGAGGCCCTACCAGAGGCCGGCCTCGCGCAGCTGACGGGCCAGTTCCGGCGGGGTCTCCTGGCCGCTGTCGCCATCCAGGTCTGGCGGGACGTCCTTGGGCTCCAGATAGCGCCAGCCCTGGAAGGGCCGCCTCGGCGTGCGCGCGACCCGGACCAGGGTCTCGTCGAGCAGCATCTCACAACGGGCGTCCTGTCCCTCCCCCACCGTGGTGACATCCAGGATCAGCTGCCGGGTCAGGATGGACCCCTTATAGACCCGATAGAGAGAGCCGCCGTCGGTGAGCTCGGCCGCCCGTTTGGGGGTTTGGCGGGTGCGCAGAATCCAGGGCTCACCGGCCCTGGCCTGAGGTTCACGCCAGTCCAGCAGGTCTTCCACCGTGTCGCAGCCGACAACGAGCTTGATCAGATGAACGGTCATGGGGGCGGTCTAAGGGTTGGGCGCCAGTCGCGCCAGCACCACGCCCTCGCTGACCTGGGCGCCGACGCTCACCGAGACCATCTCGACCACACCGTCGAGGGCCGCGGTGAGGGCGTGCTCCATCTTCATGGCTTCGAGCGTCACCAGGGTCTGGCCGCGGACGACCTTGTCACCCTGTGCCACCGCCACAGCGACCACCTTGCCCGGCATGGGCGAGATCACCGCGCCATCGCCGGCAGGTCCCTCCCCGGCGACGGCCGCCGGGGCCTGGCCGGAGAAGGCGAAGGCTTCCCCGGCCTCGAACACGACGATGGCGCCGGCCGCGTCCAGCAGGACGTCGGCCGACAGGGGTCCGGCCTCCAGGGGCGCATCAATGGCTACGCCGTCTCGGTACAAGCGCAGGCTCGCCTGCGGGGCGGCGTTCAGCCGGAAGCCGGTGAGCGCGCTCCAGGGCCCGCCTGGCTCCGCCACGGATGTCGGAGCCTGGGACAGCAGTCCCTGGACGGCGGCCGACAGAACCGCGGGGCTGGGATCAGGGGCCGTGGCCAGGGCGTCCTGGCGCTCGGCGATGAAAGCTGTATCCACCTCGCCGCGCAGGAAGTCGGGCTCGCCCAGGCAGCGGGCGAGGAAGCCGGCATTGGTCCGAACCGGCCAGACCTGCACCTCGCCACAGGCCTTCTGCAGAGCTCGGGCGGCGGCCTGGCGCGTGGGGCCATGGGCGATCAGCTTGGCGATCATGGGATCATAGTGCGGGCTGACCTCGCCGCCGGCCTCGACGCCGGTGTCCACCCGGACGCTGTCAGGCAGGACGAAGTGCTCCAGTTCGCCGATAGACGGCAGGAAGCCCCCCGCCGGGTTCTCGGCATAGAGGCGCGCCTCCATGGCCCAGCCGTTCAGGGTGATCTGATCCTGGGTCAGCGGCAGGGGTTCGCCGGCCGCCACCCGCAACTGCCATTCCACCAGGTCCTGGCCAGTGACCGCCTCAGTGACAGGATGCTCCACCTGCAGGCGGGTGTNNGTGTTCATCTCCATGAACCAGATGCGGTCGGCCCGCAGGCCCTCGCTGGCGTCGGCGATGAACTCCACCGTGCCGGCGCCCACATAGTCCACGGCCTGAGCGGCGCGGACGGCGGCGGCGCAGACAACCTCGCGAACCTCGGGGCTCATGCCCGGGGCCGGCGCCTCCTCGACCACCTTCTGATGGCGGCGTTGCAGGGAGCAGTCACGCTCGAACAGGTGCACGACCTGGCCATGGGCGTCGCCAAACACCTGCACCTCGATGTGGCGGGGCCGGGCCACATAGGTCTCCAGCAGAACACGATCGTCGCCGAAAGCCGCGGCAGCCTCCCGCCGAGCGGCGCCCAGGGCCTCGGCAAAGTCCGCCGCGCGCTCGACCTTGCGCATGCCCTTGCCGCCACCGCCGGCGAACGCCTTGATCAGGATGGGATAGCCGATCTGCTCAGCCTGGGCGGCCAGATGGGCGGGCTCCTGGTTTTCACCGTGATAGCCCGGCGTCACCGGCACGCCGGCCTGGATCATCAGGGCCTTGGCCGCATCCTTCAGCCCCATGGCGCGGATAGCCGAGGGCCGCGGGCCCACCCAGGTGAGGCCTGCGGCTATCACCGCCTCGGCGAAGTCTGCGTTCTCCGACAGGAAGCCATAGCCCGGATGGATGGCGTCGGCGCCGCTGGTCCTGGCGGCCTCCAGCACGGCGGCCACATTGAGATAGCTCTCCCGGGCCGCCGCCGGCCCCAGGCGAACGGCCTGATCGGCGTCCCGCACATGGGGCGCCTGGACGTCAGCGTCGGAATAGACCGCCACCGTGACCAGACCCATCTGCCGGGCGGTGCGGAAGATGCGCCTTGCGATCTCACCGCGATTGGCGACCAGGAGCTTGGTGATCATTCGGACCAGCGAGGCTTGCGCTTTTCGAGGAAGGCCAGCACGCCCTCCTGCCCCTCCTCGCTGACCCGCACCCGAGCGATCACCTTGGCGGTGTCGTCCATCAGGCCGTGGTCGATCTCCTGATAGGCCACATGCTCGACGATGCGCTTGGACTCGATTACCGCCATGGGACCGCAGGCCATCATCTCCGTCGACAGGCTGGCGATCGCGGCGTCGAGGGCCGCGTCATCGGCGACCACCTGAGTGATCAGGCCGATCTTCTCCGCATGGGCCGCATCGAAGGTGCGCCCGGTGGCGAACAGGCCCCGCGCAGTTCTGGGGCCGATGGCGGCGACCACATAGGGGCTGATCGTGGCGGCCACCAGGCCGAGCTTCACCTCGGCGAAGCTGAACTTAGCGTCCGCCGTGGCGATGGCCATGTCGCAGGCCGCCGCCAGACCGGCCCCGCCGCCATAGGCGCCGCCCTGAACCAGGGCGACGGTCAAGGCGGGGATGTCCCACAAGAGCTTGAGCATCTTGGCCATGGCCATGGCGTCTTCGCGGTTGTCGTCCTCTGTGTGGCCGGCTGCGGCCCGCATCCAGTCGAGGTCGGCGCCAGCGCTGAAGGTGCCGCCGGCCCCGCGCAGGAAGACCAGCCGGACATGTTCGGCGCCGTGCAGGGTCTCAAAGGTTTCCGACAGCGCCGCGATCAGGGCCGCATCAAAGGCGTTTCGGCGCTCAGGCCGGTTGATGGTGACGATGGCCACGCCCTCGACCGTGGCCTCCAGGCGCACCAGGGGCGAGGTGGCGTCGCTGTCGAGGCCTTCCACCAGGGGATCGACGATTGGATTGCTCATGATCTCAAAACGCTCCGTCACATGCGGAAGACGCCAAACCGCGTCTCGGGTACTGGCGCATTGAGCGCCGCAGAAATGGACAGGCCCAGCACGTCCCGGGTCTGAGCGGGGTCGATGATCCCGTCATCCCACACGCGCGCTGTGGCGAAATAGGGGTCGCCCTCGGTTTCATAGCGGTCGCGAACGGGCGCCTTGAAGGCGGCTTCCTCGTCATCGGACCACGTCTCGCCCCGGGCTTCCAGGCCGTCGCGACGGATGGTGGCGAGCACGCTGGCGGCCTGCTCGCCGCCCATGACGCTGATCCGGCTGTTGGGCCACGACCACAGGAAGCGTGGAGAATAGGCCCGCCCGCACATGCCGTAATTGCCGGCCCCGAAGGAGCCGCCGATCAGGACGGTGAACTTGGGCACCTCGGCGCAGGCCACCGCGGTCACCAGCTTGGCCCCGTCCTNNCAGCTCGATGAAGTGGGCGCCCTTCAGCGCGCTTTCAGAAAACAGCACGCCGTTATTGGCCAGGATGGCGACGGGATAACCCCAGATGCGGGCGAAACCACAGACCAGGGTCGTTCCATAGAGGGCCTTGAACTCGTCGAAGTCCGAGC
>DJWR01000238.1 GCA_002441055.1 Caulobacteraceae bacterium UBA6225
GGCACGTCCAGCGCATAGTTGGCGTAGGTCTCGAAGCCGAAGCCGTCCTTGAACACGAAGTCCAGCATGCCGGTGCGGTCGGGGTCCACGTCGGTCCAGACATTGGCCCTAGCCGACAGGAAGCCGTTGGGCTTGCCCTCGGTGAAGGGGGAATTGGCGAACAGGGCCGTGGCCACCGGCTGCAGGGCCAGGCTGGTCCGGAACTTCTTGACCATGTCAGCCTCGGACCCGAAGTCGAGATTCACCTGCACCGTGCAGGTGCGGAACATCATGTCCAGGCCCATGCCGCCGACCTTGGGCATGTAGTTCCGCATGATCTTGTAGCGGCCCTTGGGCATCACCGGGATCTGGTCACGGGTCCAGGTGGGGGTGAAACCAAGGCCCAGGAAGCCCAGGCCCAGCTCGTCGGCCACGGCCTTGACCTCCGACAGGTGGCCACCGGTCTCGTCGCAGATTTCGTGAAGGTCGCGCAACGGCGCGCCCGACAGCTCGAACTGACCGCCGGGCTCCAGGCTGACATTGGCGCCATTGCGCTCCAGCCCGATGAGGGTCTCACCTTCGAACACCCCGGCCCAGCCAAACCGCATCAGACCGGTCAGCAGGGCGTGGATTCCATTCGGCCCGTCATAGGGAACCGGGGAATTGTCGCTGCGGTAGAAGGGAAATTTCTCGTGCTCGGCGCCAATGCGCCAGTCCGCCTTGGCCTTGGAGCCGTTGGCGAACCAAGCCACCAGATCGTCGAACACCAAGGGGCGCTCGTCACAAATGACGTCGGCCATGACTCTCTCCCCAGCCCGCCAATATTCATCGCCACGGCCGAGGCCCAATAGCGGCGGCGATCTTTACGCCGTTCGCTGAAGTGGGCGCAACGATGGCGAAGCGCAATGGCCCCTCAATCAGAGGCGGCGGATTTACGCCAGTCCCCACAGACGCTTTGCCACAGGGTCAGCGCGCTGATGGCTGCGGTGTCTGCCCGCAGGATCCGGGGCCCGAGGGTGGCTGGCACGGCCTGTTCCAGGCTGCGCAGCCGGGCGCGCTCGGCGGGGGAAAACCCGCCTTCAGGCCCGATCAGCACCGCCCACGGCCCTGGAGCCTGGCCCTGGAGGGCGTCTAGGACGGGGGGCGCATCGCCAGCCTCGTCACAGAACAGCAGCCGTCGCCCGGCCGCCCACTGGTCGAGCAGGGCGCCCAGCCGCACGGGTTCGATGATTTCCGGCAGATCAATCCGGCCGGTCTGCTCGGCCGCCTCAATGGCGATGGCGTTCAGCCGGGCCAGGCGGACGTGATCGGGGTTCGTCCGCTCGGTGATCACCAGCCGAACCCGCCGGGTCCCAAGTTCGCAGGCCTTTTCAACAATGGTCTCCAGCCGGGCGCGCTTGACGAGCGCGATGACCAGCTCAAGGTCCGGCCCCTGATCTTGCGGTCTGGTCTGCGCCTCGACCTGAAGCACCGCGCCCCGCTTGCCGCTGTCGGCGACGACGGCGCGCCACTCTCCGTCCCGGCCGTTGAAGACCAGCAGGGGATCGCCGGCCGCCCGGCGCATGACGGCGATCACATAGCGGCTCTGGTCGGGATTGAGGCCAAGCCTCGCCCCTGGCGCCAGATCATGGGTGACGAACAGACGGATCATCTTCGGACTTGTAAACAGGCCAGGGGCGGGTCGCATAGATCATGGCGCGGCGGGCGCGATCAGGCGTAGGCTTCACCCATGAGCAAATCCGCCAAGACCGACGAACCCTATGACGAGGCCCTGCCCCGGCTGCAGCTGGCCTTGGTGAAACTCCAGCAGCAGGCCCTGGCGGACGGGCGCAAGGTGCTGGTCATCTTCGAGGGACGGGACGCGGCCGGCAAGGACGGGACCATCNNGGCCAGTTCGTGATCTTCAATCGCTCCTGGTACAATCGCGCCGGCGTCGAGCGGGTGATGGGATTCTCAACCCCGGCCGAGCAGGAGGACTTCCTGCGCGAGGTTCCCCTGTTCGAGGAGATGCTGGTGGGCAGCGGCATCCGTCTGGTCAAGGTCTGGCTGGACGTCAGCAAGGCCGAGCAGGCCCAGCGCCTGGACGAACGCAAGGATGACCCGCTCAAGGTGTTGAAATCGAGCCCGCTGGATGAGTTCGCTCAACCGCGCTGGGGCGACTATTCCGCCGCCCGTGACGAGATGCTGCGGCGCACCGACACCGCCCAGGCGCCCTGGGTCTGCGTCAAGGCCGACCACAAGAAGACCGCGCGGCTCAACATCATCCGTCATCTGATCAAGGCGCTGGCCGATGCAGACCTGGCCCAGACGGTTGAGCCCCCCGATCCGCAGGTGCTCTTCCCCTTCGAGATCGCCGCGCTCAGCGATGGGCGACTTTGCCCTTGAGGGGTGGCGCCCTGGCCGAACAGCTCAGCGTGGCCCAGGCTCGCCGGATCGCCCTGGCCGCCCAGGGTTTTGGTCGCCGTCGACCAACCGCCCCAGGCCGTCGCCATCTGACCGAGACCATGGGACGCCTGGGGGTGGTGCAGATCGACTCGGTCAATGTGGTGTCGCGCACCCACTACCTGCCGTTCTTCTCCCGCCTTGGCCCCTATCCTCGCGACGCCCTTGAGGACCTGGCCTGGGGGAAACGCCCTCAATTCTTCGAGTACTGGGCCCATGAGGCCTCGCTCCTCCCCCTGTCCACCCAGCCGCTGCTGCGTTGGCGGATGGAGGATGCGGCCGAGGGCGTGGGCGTTTGGAAGGGGGTCGCCAGGTTCCTGCGTGACCATCCCGCCCTGATGGAACGCGCCGTCGCGGCGATCGGTGAGCGCGGCCCGCTTACAGCGTCTGAGCTGGAGCTTGGCGCCCGCGGCGCAGGCGGCTGGTGGGGCTGGAGCGAGGCCAAGCGGGCTGCCGAGTGCCTGTTCTGGACCGGGCGGCTGACCACGGCGACAAGGCGGGCGACCTTTGAGCGGGTTTATGGACTGCCCCGCGAGGTCTTACCGCGCGATGTCCATGGCGCGCCGACCCCGTCCCGCGAGGCCGCACAGAGAGACTTGCTGCGCATCGCCGCCCGGGCTCAGGGCGTAGCCACCGAACGGGACCTTCGCGACTATTTCCGCATGGGCCCCGCCGACACCCGCGCCAGGATCGGCGAATTGGTGGAGGCTGGCGAGCTGATCCCAGTGACTGTTCGCGGCTGGGACAGGACCGCGTACCTCGATCCCAGCGCCCGCAAACCCAGACGGATCGCCGCGTCCGCCCTGCTCTCGCCCTTCGACAACCTGATCTGGTTTCGGGAGCGGACGGAGCGGCTGTTTGGGGTTCGGGTCCGGCTTGAGATCTACACCCCGGCCGAGAAGCGGGTTCACGGCTACTACGTCCTGCCCTTTCTGGAGGATGAGGCGATCACAGCCCGCGTCGATCTGAAAGCCGACCGCAAGGCCGGCGTCCTTCGGGTGATGGCGGCCCATGCCGAGCCGCAGGCCACGACTCAGACAGCCGCGCGCCTCGCCTGCGAACTGCGCCTCATGGCCGGCTGGCTGGGCCTGGGCAAGGTGGCGGTCGAACAGCAGGGCGACCTCGCAGCCGCCCTGCAAGGCGAGCTCAGCCGACCCCCTCAGTGACCGCATGCAGGCGGGCGTAAGCGCCGCCCTTGGCCACCAGCTCCGCATGCCGGCCCTCCTCCACCACCCGACCGCCTTCGAAGACCAGGATACGGTCAGCGCCGCGGATGGTGGAGAGGCGGTGGGCGATGACGATGGTCGTGCGGCCGGCCATCAGCTCCTCCATGGCGGCCTGCACGTCACGCTCGGTCTCCACGTCCAGGGACGAGGTGGCCTCGTCCAGCACCAGGATCGGCGCATCGGCCAGGAAGGCCCGGGCCAGGGCCACCCGCTGCCGCTCGCCGCCCGACAGCTTCACCCCCCGTTCGCCCACCAGGGTCTCGTAGCCCTTGGGCAGGCGCATGATGAAGTCATGCGCCCGGGCGCGACGGGCGGCCAGGGCCACCTCTTCGGGACGGGCGTCCGGCCGCGCATAGGCGATGTTCTCGCCGATGCTGCGGTGGAACAGCGAGGGGTCCTGGGGCACCACGGCGATGGCTCGGCGCAGAGACCCTTGCGTCACATGCGCCACGTCCTGCCCGTCGATCAGGATGCGGCCGCCGTCCAGGTCGTGCAGCCGCTGGAGCAGCTTGACGAAGGTCGACTTGCCCGAGCCCGTGGGTCCGACCAGCGCGATCCGCTCGCC
>DJWR01000125.1 GCA_002441055.1 Caulobacteraceae bacterium UBA6225
CGCTTGCGCGCCATGCGCTTGCCGGTGCGCAGGTAGACCGGCACGCCGGCCCAGCGCCAGTTGTCGATATCTACCCTGAGCGCCACGAAGGTTTCGGTGGCGCTCTCCTGGCCGCGCTCCTCCTCATAGGCGGGCGCCGACTGGCCCTGGGCGACGCCGGCGGCGTACTGACCGCGAACGCTGGCCTGGGCCACGTCCTGGCGGGTGAAGGGGCGGAGCGACCGCAGCACCTTGACCTTTTCGTTGCGCAGGGACTCCGCCTCCATGTCCGAGGGCGGCTCCATGGCCACCAGGCACAGCAGCTGCAGCACATGGTTCTGGATCATGTCGCGCAGGGCGCCATGCTCGTCATAATAGGGCCAGCGGTCCCCCACCCCTTCGGTCTCGGCCACTGTGATCTGCACGTGGTCGATGGTCAGGTTGTTCCAGAGGGGCTCAAACAGGGTGTTGGCGAACCGCAGGGCGATCAGGTTCTGCACCGTCTCCTTGCCCAGATAGTGGTCGATGCGGAAGACCTGCTCCTCTTCGAACACCTCGGCCAGGGCGGCGTTGATCCCGCGCGAGCTCTCCAGGTCATGACCAATGGGCTTTTCCAGCACGATGCGGCTCTGCGGGCTGATCAGGCCGGCCCCGGCCAGGGCCTGACAGACCCCCACATAGAGGCTGGGCGACAGGGCCAGATAAAAGATCGGCGCCTTGGCCTCCCCCAGGGCCTCGGTGATGGCGGACAGGCGATCAGCCTTGGTGGCGTCCACCGCCCGGTAGTCCAGCCGCTGGACAAACCGGCTCCAGACATCCTCGTCGAGAGCCTGCGGGTTGGCCCGCTCTGTCACGGCGTCGCGGACCATGGCCTCGAACGCGCTGCGCCCGATCTCAGCCCTGGCGGCGGCCACAATCTTGAATTCGTCAGGCAGAAAGCCGTCGGCGTCCAGGAAATAGAGAGACGGAAACAGCATCCGCAGGGCGAGGTCCCCGGCGCCTCCGAACAGGACGATCGCATCGGCTTGAGGCGCCTTGGGCATGGAATCACCTTCCTGGGCAGCAAAACGGGTCGGGGCGGTGGAGATCACGGGCAGTTAGCCTTACCTCGGTTGAGGCAACGTCAAGGCCATGGCCCGGTTCGCCACGAACCGCCACGGCATGTGAAAAAAGGAGCCAACGGCCCCCGTGGGCGTTCTGCGTCAGGCTGGGGGCGATTCCACGACATGAGCATCATAGACACCACACCGACCGACCGGGCGCCGCCGGTTCTCGACCTCGCCGGGACGGCGCTGTTTCTGGACCTCGACGGCACCCTGGCGCCCATCGTCGCCCGCCCCCAGGATGTGGGGCCAGAGCCGCGCCGCACCGCCATCCTGGAAGAGCTCGTCCGACGGATGGACGGCCGGGTGGCGATCCTGTCGGGCCGGACCCTGGCCGAGATCGATCACATTCTTGATGGCGCCGTGCGACCGGCCGCCGCTGTCCACGGCCTGGACCGGCGCGAGCCTGACGGGACCCATAGCCCGCCTGAGCCTCATCCCGACCTTCCGGCTGTGGCCGAGGCCTTTCATGATTTGGCGGCCGCGGCCCCTGGCCTGTTAGTGGAGGCCAAGGGGCTCAGCGTCGCCCTGCATTATCGCCAGGCGCCTGATCAGGCCCCCGCCGCCCTGGCCCTGGCAAAGGATTGGGCCGCTCGCACCGGGTTGAAGATGCAGCCAGGTCATATGGTGGTCGAACTGCGCACCCCTGGCCCGGACAAGGGCGACTCCTTGGCGGCCTTCATGGGGACAGCCCCCTTCCAGGGGGCGATCCCGGTCTTTGTCGGCGACGATCTGACCGATGAGCCCGCCTTCGCCGCCGCCCGCCACCTGGGGGGAACCGGCGTTTTGGTGGGCCCGGCGCGGAACAGCGCGGCCACCCATCGGTTGGAGCATGTGGACGCCGTGCTGGACTGGCTGGAGGCCGCCCTATGAGTCGCCTGATCGTCGTTTCCAACCGGGTCAATCCGCCCGGCGGCAAGGGCGAGGAGAGCGTCGGCGGCCTGGCCATGGCTCTGGCGGCGGCGCTGCGGGAATATTCCGGGATCTGGTTCGGCTGGAGCGGGCGGACCACGCCCATGTTCACCGGCCAGCTGGCCATGCGCCGGATCGAGGGCGTCACCGTCGCCACGGTCGACCTCGAACAGGGCGACTATGACGAGTACTACAACGGCTACGCCAACAAGACCCTGTGGCCCCTGTTCCACTACCGGGTCGATCTGACGGCCTATGACCGCACCTTCGACGAGGGCTATCAGCGGGTGAACCGCCGGTTCGCCGAGACCCTGCGCCCCCTGATCGAGCCGGACGACCTGATATGGGTCCACGACTACCACCTGATCCCCATGGCCCGGGAACTGCGGCGTCTGGGGGTCAAGAACCGGATCGGTTTCTTCCTGCACATCCCCTGGCCGGCCCACCAGCTGATGGTCACCCTGCCCAGCCACAAGGCCCTGGTGGAGGCCCTGTTTGACTATGACCTGGTGGGCTTCCAGACCCCGGAATATGTCACCGCCTTCCAGGAATACGTCCTGGCCGAGGCTGGCGGCGAGGTGCTGGGGCCTGACCGGCTGAAGGCCTTTGGCCGCACGGTGCAGACCGGCGCCTTCCCCATCGGGGTCGATGCGGCCGACTTCGCCGAGATGGTGGCCTCGGAGCGGGCGCGGCTGACCTATGACCGCATGGCCGCCCACACGGTGTTTCGCAAGCTGATCGTCGGCGTCGACCGGCTCGACTATTCCAAGGGGCTGGAGGAGCGCTTCTTGGGCTTCGAACGGTTCCTGGCCGACAATCCCGACCTGCGCCGGGAGGTGCTGATGGTGCAGGTGGCGCCGGTGAGCCGGGAGTCGGTCAATTCCTATCAGGAGATCCGTGGCCGGCTGGACGCCCTGTCGGGGCGCATCAATGGGGAACACGCCGACCTGGACTGGAATCCCTTGCGTTGCGTGAACCGCAACTATCGCCGGGACGAGCTGGCCGGGCTCTATCGGGCGGCCAAGGTGGGACTGGTGACGCCCCTGCGGGACGGCATGAATCTGGTGGCCAAGGAGTATGTGGCCGCCCAGGACCCGGCCGATCCCGGCGTGCTGATCCTGTCGCGGTTCGCCGGGGCGGCCAACCAGATGCCCGCCGCCCTGATCGTGAATCCCAACAGCCCCGAAGAAATCTCCGAGGCGCTGAAGCGGGCGCTGACCATGCCGCTCGCGGAGCGAATCGAGCGCTGGCGCGTTTTGTTCGAGAATGTTCGGGGCGAGGATGTCGGCGCCTGGCGGGACGCCTTTGTCGGCGCCCTGGCCGGCGAGGATCCGGTCCATGAGGCCTCCGCCCTGGCCAGCTGACGAGCAGAAGGACGACGTCATGGCGGAGAAACTGGCGCGCTATCGCGAGATGCGCGACTTCGCCAAGACCAGCGAGCCCTCCGGGGCAGACGCCGTCACGCCCTCCAAACGGCTGCGTTTCGTCATCCAGAAACACGCCGCCACCCGGCTGCATTACGACTTCCGCCTCGAGCTGGACGGGGTGTTCAAGTCCTGGGCGGTGACCCGGGGCCCATCCCGAGATCCCGCCGATAAGCGTCTGGCCGTGGCCACCGAGGACCACCCCCTGGGCTATGGCGACTTCGAAGGGACCATCCCCAAGGGCGAATATGGCGGCGGGTCGGTCATGCTGTGGGACCGGGGCTATTGGGCGCCGGAGCCGGGCTTTGACCCAGAAGAGGCTCTGAAGAAGGGCGAGCTGAAATTCGTGCTGGAGGGCGAGCGGCTGCACGGAAGCTGGGTTCTGGTTCGGATGAAGCGCGACCGCACCGGCGGCAAGCGGGAGAACTGGCTGCTGATCAAGCATCGCGACGAGGCCGCCGTGGAGGGCGACGACCTGCTGAAGACCGCCGACACCTCCATCGCCTCGGGCCGCGCCATGGACACCATCACCGCGGGCAAAGGCAAAGGGCCAAAGCCCTTCATGCGCGGCAAGGCCAAGGCGGCCGCCCCGGCCGACGACGTCTGGGAGACCCGACCCAAGGGCGAACCCGCCAAGGCCGCAAAGTCTGCGACCAAGACCAAGGCCGAGCCCAAGACCACCGCCGCCCTGCCTGGCTTCATCGAACCCCAGCTCTGCAAGTCCGTGGACCGGCCACCGTCAGGCAAGGGCTGGGCCCACGAGATCAAGTTCGACGGCTATCGCCTGCAGCTGCGGGTCAAAGACGGCAAGGTGACCCTCAAAACCCGCAAAGGCCTGGACTGGACCGAGAAGTTCCAGGCCATCGCCGACCACGCGGCCGCCCTGCCCGATGGGATCTATGACGGCGAGGCCGTGGCCCTGGACGACAATGGCGCTCCGGACTTCCCCGCCCTGCAGGCCGCCCTGGCCGACGGCGACAGCGACAACCTGATCTTCTTCGCCTTCGACGCCCTGTTCCTGGAGGGCGAGGACCTGCGCGAGCTGTCGCTGCGGGAGCGGAAGGACCGGCTCAAGGCGGTGCTGAAGCGGCGCGCCAAGCCCCTGGCCGGTCAGATCCGCTATGTGGAGCACTTCGAGACCGCCGGCGACGCGGTGCTGCAATCGGCCTGTCGCCTGTCCCTGGAAGGGGTGATCTCCAAGCGAATGGACGGCGCCTATCGCTCGGGCCGCAGCCAGGATTGGGCCAAGTCCAAATGCCGGGCCGGCCACGAGGTGGTGATCGGTGGCTGGACCGGCGCCAAGGGTCAGCTCCGCTCCCTGTTGGTGGGCGTCCACCGGGGCGACCGCCTGGTCTATGTGGGCCGAGTGGGTACGGGCTTTGGCGCGGCCGTGGTCAAAAGACTTCTGCCCCGACTGGAAGCCCACGCCGCCAAACAGAGCCCGTTCAGTGGCCCCGGCGCACCGCGCAAGGAGGGCGACATCAACTGGGCGAGTCCCGACCTGGTGGCCGAGATCGAGTTCGCCGGCTGGACCGGCGAAGGCATGGTCCGCCAGGGGTCCTTCAAAGGTCTGCGCGCCGACAAGCCGGCCAACGAGGTGGAGGCCGAAAAGCCCGCCCCGGTAGAGGAGGTGGAACTGGCCCAACCCAAGCCTTCGGCCGCGAAGACGACCGGCAAGGGCCGCCCGGCCCAGTCGGTCGTGATCATGGGGGTGACCCTCTCCAGTCCCGACAAGGCGCTCTGGCCCCGCTCGGCCGACACCGATGCCCCCCTGACCAAGGCTGATCTCGCCCGCTATTTCGAGGCGGTCGGCGCCTGGATGATTGACCATATCCGCGGCCGGCCTTGTTCGGTGATCCGCGCCCCGGACGGGATCGGCGGCCAGACCTTCTTCCAGCGCCATGCGGGCAAGGGCGCCTCGCACCTGATCGAGCAGGTGGACGTGGCCGGGGACAAGCAGCCCTATCTGCAGATCGACCGCATCGAGGCCCTGGGGGCCCTGGCCCAGATGGGGGCCATCGAGCTGCACCCCTGGAACTGCCGCGAGGGCGATCCGGAGACGCCCGGCCGGCTGGTCTTCGACCTGGACCCCGGCCCTGGTCTGGATTTCGACGACGTGGTCGCCGCCGCCCGCGACGTAAAGGACCGGCTGGAGGGCCTCGGCCTTGTCGCCTTCTGCAAGACCACCGGCGGCAAGGGCCTGCATGTGGTCACGCCCCTGGCCAAGGCCCGCGGGCTCACCTGGGACAAGGCCAAGGCCTTCGCCCATGACGTGGCCCGCCAGATGGCCGCCGACGAGCCCGAGCGCTATGTGGCGGTGATGTCCAAGGCCAGGCGCAAGGGCAGGATCTTTGTCGACTATCTGCGCAACGCCCGGATGGCGACCGCCGTGGCGCCCCTGTCCCCCCGGGCCCGCGAGGGCGCAGGGGTTTCGATGCCGCTGACCTGGGGCCAGGTGCGCAAGGGTCTGGACCCGATGCGCTTCACCCTGCGCACCGTGCCGGACCTGCTGAAGAAGACCGAGGCCTGGGCGGACTATGGCGAGGCTGAACGTCCCCTGACGCCGGCCATCCGCAAGCTCGGAAAGGTCTAGGCTTCCCTTCCGTCGAGGCTTCCTAGAGCGCGCGGCGCCTGTCAAGCTCTCTGAAAACCGCCGAGGGGGAACGAGACATGGACAGGGCCGCCAACCGAAATCTGGTCGATCCGGAGCTGTTGCCCCTGCTCGACAGCTTCCCCGCCTTCGAGCTGACCGAGGAAATCCTGCCCCTGATGCGCGGCCGCCCGGCGCGGTTCCAGGTGCGGCCCGAGGACCTGGCTCGCACCAGCCTGGAGCGGCGGGCGATTCCCGGGCCCGTCGGCGCCCCAGACGTTGAGGTGCTGATCTATCGCCCTAAGGACGCTGCGGGGCCGCTGCCCTGCATCCTGCACATCCACGGGGGCGGCTACGTGGCTGGCGCAGCGGCCGACAACGAGGCGGTCCATCGCCCGCTGGCCGCTGACCTCGCCTGCTGCATCGTCTCGGTGGAATACCGGCTGGCGCCGGAGACGCCCTTCCCCGGGCCGGTGGAGGACTGTTATGCGGCGCTCGCCTGGGTCTTCGCCAACGCCGAGGCCCTGGGCGTCGACCGCGGGCGGATCGGCCTGATGGGGGAGAGCGCCGGGGGCGGTCTCGCGGCGGGCCTGGCCCTGCTGGCCCGGGACCGCGGGGACTATCTCCTCGCCTTTCAGCACCTGATCTATCCGATGATCGATGACCGCACCTGTGTCACCGCCGACCCGCACCCCTATGCCGGCGCCTTCGTCTGGACGCCTCAGGCCAACGCCTTCGGCTGGCGGGCCCTTCTGGGGCATGAACCTGGCGCGGAGGGCGTATCTCCCTATGCAGCGGCCGCCCGGGCCACGGACGTCTCAGGTCTGCCGCCGACCTTCATCGCCACCGGCGCCCTGGACCTGTTCCTGGAGGAGGACCTGGCCTACGCCCAGCGGCTGCTGCGGGCCGGCGTGCCGGTGGAGCTGCATGTCTATCCCGGCGCCTTCCACGGCTTCCAGTGGGCGCCGGAGGCGGGCGTCAGCCAGACTGCGGCCCGCGACAGCCGCGCCGCGCTCGCCCGCGCCCTGGCCTGAGCCTCAGCGACGGCGGGCGGGTTTGGGGCTGAAGCCGGGCGTGATCAGGGCTTCGCGTTCGCGGGGGGTGATGTGGCGCCAGCGCCCCTCCGGCAGGTCGCCGACCTTCAAGGGGCCGATCCGCAGGCGGTAGAGGTCGATGATCGACAGGCCCACCAGGTCGCACATCCGGCGGATCTGGCGGTTGCGGCCCTCGGTCAGGATGAAGCGCAGGCGCAGGTCGCCGGCCAGAGTGACCTTGGCGGGCTTCAACTGGCGGCCGTCGAGGGCCAGGCCATGGCGCAGGCGCTCCAGCACCGGCTCGCCGATGTCGCCGCGGACCCGCACAAGATATTCCTTCTCCATCTGGGAGTCCGGGCCGATCACCGCCTTGGTCACCACCCCGTCCTCCGACAGGATCAGCAGGCCGCGGCTATCCAGGTCCAGCCGACCCACCGGCGCCAGGCTGCGGTCGGCCGCCGGGATTTCGGCGGGGTCTCCCCACAGACCCTGGCGGGTCAGCAGGCGGGCCGCAGGGACTTGGCCAGGCTCTGGCTGGGCCGAGACATAGCCGACGGGCTTGTTGATGATCACCGTCATCTGACCCTCAAGGCGGGCCTGGGCGCCGTCATCCAGGGTGAGCGTCTGACCGTGCTCGATCTTGCGGCCGGGATCGGAGACGGTCTCGCCGTCGATGGAGACCTGGCCCGCGGCGATCAGGGCCTCGGCCTCCCGGCGGGAGCAGACGCCGCTCTGGGCCAGCCAGCGATTGACCCGCTGGGGCTCGGCCTCTTCGTAGGTGCGCGTCCAGGCCATCAGCCGGTCTGGCGCTCGCGCTTGCGGATGAACATGGCCGCATCGGCCTGGGCGACGATGGCCTCGGGCTCGCCCTCATGGGGAATTTCACAGACCCCATAGGAGAGATGCAGGGGCGCCGACCAGTCGCCGAACTGGATGGGCGCCTGCTCCAGGGTCCTGGCCAGGGCCTCGGCCTTGGCCTGGGCGGTCATGGCGGTGGCCTGGACCAGCACCACGGCGAACTCGTCCCCGCCCATCCGGCCGACAATGTCGCTGTCGCGCACCAGGCCGGTCAGCCGCTCGGCCACGGCCTTGAGCACGGCGTCGCCGGCCGCATGGCCGAAGCGGTCATTGACGCTCTTGAAGTCGTCCAGGTCGAAATAAACGAGGCTGGCCGGCGAGGCGTAGCGCCGGGAGAAGGTCTGCACCCGGGCGAGCTCACGCATGAAGGCCCGGCGGTTGAGCACCGGGGTGAGGGCGTCCCGGTCGGCCAGGCCCTCCACCTCTGTGAGCTTGGCCTTCAGCCGGGCCACCTCGCCGCGCAGGTCATCGATCTCGGTCAGCAGGGTCTGCAGGGCGCCCCGGACGGCGGGCGTCATCTCGGCCTCGGTCACGCCGAGGAAGCCGGCCTTGTCGGCCGGCAGGGCCCGGGCCGCGGAGCTCTGGGCGCCGGCCTGGGCCAGGGCCCGCTTGCGGATGGCCGCAAAGGGTTCGGTGCGCGCGCCCGTGATCTTCATGGGGAGGGAATCACATCCAGCCTTAACCATAAGAATCGTACCGGTGATCGGTTGCGGGCGCAAAGGCGGCGCCTATACTCCGCGCCTTTCCCATCAAGGGGGCCGTCCGATGGCCAGTTCCAACCCCGCCAGCCCAGGCGGTCGCCCGCCCGTCGCCATCATCATGGGCAGCCGCTCTGACTGGCCGACCATGCGGTGCGCCGCCGAACAACTCGACGCGCTCGGCGTAGCCTGGGAGGCCAAGGTGGTCTCGGCCCACCGCACGCCCCAGCGGCTCTATGAGTTCGCCACGACGGCCAAGGCGGCGGGCTACAAGGTGATCATCGCCGGCGCCGGGGGCGCAGCCCACCTGCCGGGCATGGCCGCCTCCATGACCGAACTGCCCGTGCTCGGCGTGCCGGTGGAGTCTAAGGCCCTGAAGGGCATGGATAGCCTGCTCTCCATCGTCCAGATGCCCGGCGGCATTCCCGTGGCGACCCTGGCCATCGGCGAGGCGGGCGCCAAGAACGCCGGCATTCTGGCCGCCCGCATCCTGGCGCTAGGTGATCCTGAGCTTGGACAACGCCTCACCGCCTTCGCGCAAGCCCTGGCGGACGCCGTGGCCGAGACGGTGGAAGACTGATGGCGCCGGGCCTTGCCCCCCTCGCGCCGGGCGCGACCGTCGGCATTCTGGGCGGCGGACAGCTGGGCCGGATGCTGGCGCTAGCCGCCGCCCGCCTGGGCTTCGACGTGGTCATCCTGACCCCGGAGCTGGACGCCCCGGCCAGCCGGGTGGCCCGCGAGACGGTGATCGCTCCCTTTGACGACCCCAACGGCCTCGCCCGCCTGGCCGACCTCTGCGACGTGATCACCTATGAGTTCGAGAATGTGCCCGCCGCCGCTGTGGAGCGACTGAAGGCCCTGGGCGCGCCGGTGGCGCCGAGCGGTCTGGCCCTGGCGGTCGCCCAGGACCGGGTGGCGGAAAAGACCTTCCTCAATGAGGCCGGCGTCCGCACCGTGGCCTTCGCCCAGATCGACAACGCCGAGGACGCCCTGGAGGCCGCCGCGCGCATCGGCGTCCCGTCCCTGATGAAGACCCGCCGCGAGGGCTATGACGGCAAGGGCCAGAAATGGGTCGAGCACGCCGCCGACGCCGCCAAGGTGTTCGAGGCGCTCGGGGGCGTCCCCTGCATCCTGGAGGCGCCGGCCGACTTCGTCCGCGAGCTGTCGGTGATCGCCGCCCGGGGCCACGACGGCGAGCTGGCCATCTATCCCTTAGGCGAGAACCATCACGAGGGCGGCATCCTGCGCCGCACGGTGGCGCCGGCGCCGGCCAGCCCCGACCTGGCGGACCAAGCCGAGCGGATCGCCGCCCAGATCCTCACCCGTCTGGACTATGTGGGGGTCATCGGCATCGAACTGTTCGAGTTGGCCGACGGCCGCCTGCTGGCCAATGAGATCGCGCCCCGGGTGCACAATACCGGCCACTGGACCCNNCGCCGTGGCCGGCTGGCCGCTGGGCCCCACCCAGGCCCGCGCCCATGTGGAGATGCTGAACCTGCTGGGTGAGGAGACCGAGGCTTGGGCGAAGTTAGCCGCCGAGCCGGAGACCCGCCTGCACCTCTACGGCAAGCGCGAGG
>DJWR01000237.1 GCA_002441055.1 Caulobacteraceae bacterium UBA6225
CAGGACGACGCCCGCGCCGGAGCAGGTGAAGCGCACCGCGCCCTGGCGATAGGTCAGTCGGCCATCGATCGTGTTGCGACCGGGAACCGCCGACCAGGAGAAGTCCTCCTGACGGAACACGGTGGGCGAAGGCGCCCCCATGCCGGGGGGCGGCGGCGGCGGACCCATGGTGGGGGCGCAGGCGGTGGCCAGGGCGAGCGTGGCGGATATCGCCAGAATGCGGAGCTTGGACATAAGTCGACCATAATTAAGGACTGTGACAGAAGCCAACACTTGATGCGTCAAGCCGACGCAGCGCCGCCTTAGTCGTCGCCTCCAGGACGCCCCCGACCAGCCTTGACCACCGCGCGCCGGGTCTTGCTTTCCAGGCGCCGCTTCTTGGAGGCGAGGGTCGGCCGGGTCTTCTTTCGAGGCGGCGGGGGCGGCTCGGCCGCCTTGCGGATCAGCTCCACGAGGCGGTCCTGGGCGTCGGCCCGGTTGCGCTCCTGGGTGCGGAACCGCTCGGCCAGCAGCACCAGAACCCCCTCCTGGGTCAGCCGCCGCCCCGCCAGGCGGGCGAGGCGCGCCCGGACCGGCTCTGGCAGGGTGGGCGAATTCCAGACGTCGAAACGCAGCTCCACCGCGGTGGAAACCTTGTTGACGTTCTGACCGCCTGGGCCCGAGGCGCGGACGAAGCGCAGGGCGATTTCGTCCTCCTCAATGGCCAGGGTCTCATTGATCTTCAGCATCGCCCTCGAGCCGGGTGAAGAGCAGCTTGTCGATCCGCCGTTCATCCATGTCCACAACCTCGACCCGGTAGCGGCGGATGATGGCGGTGTCCCCCTCATTGGGGATGCGACCCAGCCGGTGAAGGACCAGGCCGGCGGCGGTGTGGAAACCCTCGTTCTCCTCGAAGCTCTCCCCCAGGCGATCGCCCAGGTCCAGCAGGTCGGCGCGGCCATCCACCAGGAAGGAGCCATCCGACCGCTGAAGGATCAGCGGGGTCGGCGCGCCGTCATGATCTTCAGGAAAGTCGCCGGCGATCATTTCGAGCAGGTCGATCGGCGTGACCACCCCTTCGAGATTGCCGAACTCGTCGACCACAAAGGCCATGTGCGTCGTGGTCTTCTTGAAGTGCTCCAGGGCGCGAAGGATGGAGGTGGTGTCCGGAATGAACAGGGGCGTGAGGACCAGGGGCTCCAGATCGAACGGCGCCTCATCCATCAGCAGGTCGGCTACGTCCTTCTTGTGCAAGACGCCCAGGGGATCATCCACGTCCTGGCCGCGGCTGACCACAATGCGCGAATAGGGGCAGCTGCGGATCTCTTCGCGGATCTTGTCATGCGGATCAGCCAGGGAGATCCAGAAGACGTCGCGCCGGGGGGTCATGGCGACGCGCACCGGGCGATCACCCAGGCGCATGACCTCGGTCATGATCTGGCGCTCCGCAGGCTCGATCAGCCCAGCCCGGGCGCCTTCGGCCAGGGCCATCTCCACATCCTCCTGGCTCATGGCCTCGCCCTGGGCGTCGCGGACCCCCATCAGGCGCAGGACGCCGGCGGTGGAGGCGGTCAAAAGGGTGATGAATGGGCCCATGGCCACGGCCAGCCAGGTGAGGGGGCGCGCGGCCATGGAGGCCATGGCCTCAGGAAAGATCAGGGCCAGGCGCTTGGGCGCGAGCTCGCCGACGATGAGCGAGAGGTAGGTCAGGCAGACCACCACCACACCGGTGGAGATGGCCTCTGAATAGGGCGCCAACGGGCCGACTCCTTCCATCAGCAGGTCCAGCTCCGCGGCGATGGTCGCCTGGCCAAAGGCCCCGGCCAGGATGCCGATCAGAGTGATCCCCACCTGAACCGATGACAGAAAGCGGGTGGGGTTTTCCGCAAGGCGCAGGGCGGCGGCCGCCCCCTTGTCGCCGCGCTCAGCCCGGACCTGCAGCTTACCCTTGCGGGCCGAAACGACGGCCAGTTCGGACATGGCGAAGAGGCCGTTCAGCACCAGCAGGAGCAGGACGGCGGCGATAGCGGTGATCAGCATGGACCTGGAATGGTGAGCGCGGCGCCGAAGCGCGCCGCCGCCTCAGTCTAGAGCCCTGGGCCGCAGACGCTACCGGGCAAGTTCTAAGCTTCGACCTTGCAGGCCGGGCAGAGGCCTCGGGCCTCCAGGGTCACTGTGCGGACCGCGTAGCCAGCGGCCTCGGCGGCGGCGAACTGGGGGGCGAAATCGGGCTCGAACTCCTCGGCGGTCCCGCAGCATTCGCAGATCAGAAAGGCGGCCCGGTGGCTGGTCCCCTCCATCCGGCAGGGGACATAGGCGTTGAGGCTCTCGATGCGGTGGGCGAAGCCCAGACGCTCAAGGAAGTCCAGGGCGCGATAGACCGTCGGCGGTTTGGCCGGCTCGCCATCCTGACCATAGGCGGCGATCAGGTCATAGGCCTTCATGGGGCCGTCAGCCTCGAGCAACAGTTCCAGCACGCGGCGGCGGGGGGGAGTCAGCCGTTCCCGCGTCCGCTCGCATTTGACGGCTGCGGCTGCGACGGCGTTCGCCAGAGCCGCGCCCTCCAGGCCGGGCTGAGCACTTTCGGTGTGGCGGCAATCGTCTCCCATGCAGCCCAGCTAATCATTCCGCAATTTCGGCGCAACCGGCTTGACGGGAGGTTATGTTATTTCATAACGAATCATCTCAGCTTCCAGAACAGGTCGACGCCATGCGTAAATCTCTCCTTCTCGCCTCCGCGGGCTTTCTCGTCGCCGCTGGTCCGGCCCTGGGCCAGACGGCCGGGCGCGGCGTCGAGGTGACCGAAGTGGTGGTGACGGCCGCGCCCTTCGTGGTCTCCCTCGACTCGGTGACCACCAGCGTTGACGTGCTGAACCGTGATGACCTGGACACAGCTTCCCCCGGGGGGCTGGGCGAGGCGCTCAGCGATCTGCCCGGGGTGCGCTCCAGCTTCTTTGGCCCTGGCGCCAGCCGGCCAGTGATCCGAGGCCTCGCCGGGCCGCGGGTTCTGGTGCTGAGCAATGGCGTGGGCATGGTCGACGCCAGCGCCCTGTCCCCAGACCACCAGGTGGCGGTCGACCCGCAGGAAGCCCGGCGCATTGAGGTCCTGCGGGGGCCTGCGGCTCTGGCCTATGGGGGCTCGGCCATCGGCGGCGTGGTCAATGTGATCGACAGCCGGATTTCGGAGACGAAGGTTGAGGGGCTCGAGGGCCGCATTTTCGGGGCCCTCTCCAGCGTCGATGACGGCGAAATGGTGTCCGGCGGTCTGAAGGCGGGGACGGGGCCATGGGTGTTCAGCCTCGACGCCATGCGCCGCCAGACCGAAGACTACGACGCCCCCGTCCCGGCGGAGTCCCGCCGCCAGCTGGCGGCCGAGGGGGAAGAGTTCCTGGGACGGCAGGCGAGCACGGTGGAGAACACCGGCGTCACCCTGGAGTCCTACGGGGCTGGCCTGTCCTATGTGGGGGAACGTGGCTTCCTGGGCCTGGCGGTCAAGCAGACCGATAGCCTCTATGGCGTGCCCGGCCATGAGCATGAGCATGAGGACGAGGGCCATGATCATGACGGCGACCATGACCATGAGGAGGATCACGACGAGGAGGCCCTCGGCGAGGAAGAGGGCGTCCGCATCGACCTGAAGCAGACCCGCTATGACCTGCGCGGTGGTCTGGACCTGGCCCTGGGTCCCTTCGAACGTCTGCGGGTCTCCGGCGGCTATGCAGATTATGAGCACGTGGAGATCGAAGATGGCGCGCCGGCCACGCGCTTCCTGTCCGAGGGCTGGGAGGGACGGCTGGAGCTGGTCCAGGCTGAGCGTGACGGCTGGCAGGGCGCGGTGGGCGTCCAGGCCCTGACGCGGGATTTCGACGCCCTGGGCGACGAGGCCTATGTCCCGGCCGTTGAGATCAATGAGGCTGGCGTCTTCACGCTCCAACGCCTTGACCGCGACAGCTGGGGGGTGGAGGGCGGCCTCCGGTTCGATCGACGCACCCTGGAGACCACGACGCGCAAGGCGGAGTTCGACAATGTCTCGGCCAGCCTCGGCGCCTTCCTGCGGCCAGCCCAGGGCTGGTATGCCGGGGTTAGCCTCTCGCGGGCCGCCCGCGCCCCCACCGAAGCTGAGCTGTTCGCCCAGGGCCTGCATATCGCCACCCGGGCCTTCGAGGTAGGGAATGCCAGCCTGGAGTCTGAGATCTCCTATGCCCTCGACGCCACCCTTCACTATGAGGGCGGGCCCTGGGACGCTGACCTGCATGCCTTCGCGGTGCGATATGAGGGCTTCATCGATCTTCGGCCCACTGGGGCGGTGGACCCCGAGAGCGAGCTTGGAATCTTCACCTACCGGCAGACCGACGCCGAGTTCTGGGGCGGTGAGGCCGAAATCGCCTATCGCCTGTGGCAGGACGGAGACCGCAGCTTCACCCTCGAGGGTGTCGCCGACTATGTGCGTGGCGACACCGACCTGGGCGCGCCCGCCCGTATTCCGCCCTGGTCAGCGACGGGTCGGGCGGTGTTCGCCTCGGACCTGTGGACCGGCAAGCTGGAGCTCCGGCAGGTGGGTGAACAGACCCGGGTGGTCGACGGTGAACTGCCCACGGACGGCTACCGGATGATCAATGCCTCGCTGGTGGTTCGTCCCGCCGCGGGTTTCAAAATCTTCCTGGAAGGCCGCAATCTGAATGACGCCGAGGCGCGGGAGCACGCCTCCTTCCTCAAGGACCTTGCGCCGCTGCCGGGCCGCAACATCCGCCTGGGGGTGGGCTACACCTTCTGAGGCCCGCGACCGTCGGCGAAACAAAAAGACCCCCGGAAGTGAGGCTTCCGGGGGTCTGACTTTTGGCGCCACCTTGAAAAGGATCAGGCCTCTTCGGTCTCGCTCGACGACGGCGCGGCGCCTTCGCCGCCTTCGAAGCTGCGCGGGGCGCGGCGACGGCGGGGCTTGCGGGCGGGCTCTTCGCCCTCGGCCTTGGCGGGTTCAGGGCTGCGCGCCTGCAGGAAGGCCGGCGCCTCGCTGGCGCCGCCTTCGGCGTCACGCAGCATGGGACCGTCCGGCGCGGGGCTGGAGGCTGGCGCGCCCAGGGGGGAGGCCTGAGGCTCAACGACGGCCATGGGATCGCGTTCGGGGCGGGGCTCCCGCTCAGCGCGGTCGCGGCGTTCGTCCCGTTCACGCCAACGGTCGCGCCGGGGCGGACGGTTCTCATCGCGACGGGCTTCGTCCCGGCGATTTTCGTCCCGGCGGCCTTCATCACGACGGTTCTCGTCGCGGCGCGGCTCGTCCCGGCGACCCTCGTCGCGGTCGCGGCCGTTGCGGGCCTCCCCCTCAGACTCGGTCTCACCTTCGGGCGGGTCGCTGGCATAGGGCAGGCCCTGGCCGCTCTCGTCCTCGAAATCGATATCGAGACCAGAGCTCACCTGATCGCGGCCCAGAATCTCGCTGGGGGAGCGTTGGGGCTGCATGGCCCGCAACAGG
This sequence comes from Caulobacteraceae bacterium UBA6225, assembly GCA_002441055.1. Taxonomy (GTDB): domain Bacteria; phylum Pseudomonadota; class Alphaproteobacteria; order Caulobacterales; family Caulobacteraceae; genus Phenylobacterium. Next base: position 5,450 of record DJWR01000237.1, read on the forward strand.
CGGAAATAGTGTTCGGCGTGCTGGAGGTAGTTCTCCGCCAGCACCCGGTCGCTGGACGAGGCGGCGTCCCTGGCCAGTTGCTGGTACTTCTCGAAGACGTGCTGGGCGTTGCCGCGCACCTTCACGCCGTCCGGGCCGTTGGAGTCGAAGGCGCGGTTCGCGTTGTGCTGCTGGGGCTTATTCCCGCCGCCTCCGCGATTGCGCCCGCGCTGACGCTTCATGCCCTTGAAATCTCTCATATTCGGTAACCGTCTTGCGCCGCGTCCAGGGCTTGACCTTCAGGACGTGCGGCGGCGTGAGCCTCATTTCGGGATCGGGCGTATCGCCCAAGTTTCCGTGTTGAAGACGTAAATTATCCCCGTCATCCGCCCGGATTTGGGAGCGCCCGTCGTAACGCCGCGCCTGCCGGCTTGGCCGATGCCCCCATCTTCGGGGTCCAGGCCTGATTCACCGGCGATTTGGGTGGAGACGATTAGGGATGTAGCGACTCAGGCCGGAGTTTCCAAGGCTCTTTTTTTGCCGAGCACCACCCGGTCCAGTCCGGCCAGGTCCTGTTGGGTGCTGACCTCTTCGGCGCCGGCCTCATGGAACAGCGCCTCGACAGCCGCCTTCTGGTCATAGCCGATCTCAACGGCGAACCGGCCCCCGGGCTTGAGGACCCGCAGGATTTCAGGGGCGAGCCGGCGGTAGGCGTCCAGTCCATCTGCGCCGCCATCGAGGGCCAGGCGGGGCTCATGCACCCGCACCTCCGGCTCCAGGGTCTCGATGACCTCGGAGGCGATATAGGGCGGGTTAGCGGTCACAATATCGAAGCTGGCGTCCGACAGGCCATCGGCCCAGTCCCCCCGCAGCAGGGCGCAGCGGCCGGCCAGGCCCAGGTGCGCCGCATTATCACGCGCCACCGCCAGGGCGTCCTCGGACACATCGACCCCCAGGCCCCGGGCGTTGGGGCGTTCCGCCAGGATGGCCAGCAGTATGGCGCCTGAACCCACCCCCAGATCAAGGATCGACAGGCGCTCATATTCGCCAGTGGCCTTGAGCACAGCGTCCACGACGCATTCGGTGTCTGGGCGCGGCGTCAGAACGTCGGGGGTCACCTGCAGCATGATCTTCCAGAAGCCCTTACGCCCCAAAATGTGGCTGACAGGCTCCCGCCGCGACCGGCGTTCCAGATAGTCCTCCAGCCGCGCTTCCTGTTCGGCGCTGAGCAGCCGGTGGGGATCTGTGACGATGTCCAGGCGGGTGGCGTCGGCGGCGGCCTCCACCAGCAGGCGGGCGTCGATGACCGGGCCAGACAGGCCGACGGCCTCCAGGCGCGCCTTGGCCATGCCCCAGGCCTTGAGCAGGGTCAGACTCATTGGTCGGCTTCTCCCGAAGGGGGCGCGGTCTCAGGCTGCGGCTCGCTGCAGGCGTCCCCCAGGCTCACTGCGCCGTCGCGGGTGATGTGGACATAGATCCCGCAGAACATGTGACCGTAGTGATCGAACAGGGCCTTGGTGATCTCCATGTCCCGCACGCCGGTGGCCGGATCCACATGGGTGGCCGCGCAGCGGACGATGGGCTTGAACACCTTGGCCTGGGCCCAGCCGACCATCATGGCCGCATCGACCCATTGATTTTCCACCCAGGGCGGCCAGCCCTCAACATAGATGTTGGCGCGGAACCGCAGGGGGTCGATCTCCCGGCCCAGCTTCTGCTCCAGGTCGCGGACGCTGGCGAGATTGATGATGGAGACATCCCCGCGGGGATGGTCGGTGAACCGGTGGCCCGGCGCCTGCAGTACACGCAAGGGGCCCCGGGCCTCGTCGCCGAGCAGTCGGGTCAGCCAGTCGGCGAAGGCCCGACGGCCGTCCTCCTCGCCCAGAGGGGCGGAAAGGTCAGGCAGGCCCGGCGCGCTGACGCTCAGAACCTCAGTCTTCTCGTCAAAGCGGGTTACGGCGCGGGCCACCTGCGGCAGGGCCGCCAGGACGGCGAACTTCTGCTTGGGAACGAAGGCCGGCGCGGCCGGATCGAAGCCGGACGGGCCGGTCTCCACCGCATAGAGCCGGTCACAGGGGAAGTATGACCCCGCCGACAGGCTGGCCTGGGCGAGGGGCTCAGGGGTGAATCCCTTCACGGGATGGCGGTAGAGGGCTGCGATATGTCCGGCCATGCGCCCTCTGTTGCCGCAAGGCGAGCGGCCTCACAAGGGGAACGGCCAGGCTTTCCGGGGGTTTGATAGGGGAAGCATGCCCGCCGCCCCACCGCCTCAGCCCAAACCCTCCCGCGCCGCCGCCCTGGTTCGGCGGGGTCTTATCCTCGCCCCCTGGGTCGCTCTGGCGGTGATGGCGCTCCGGCCAGGTCGTCCGCCCCCCGAGGCGCAGCCAACGCCGGCGGAGACCGGCGCTCCAACGGGGACTAGCCCTGACCAGATCGCCGCCGACGAACCCGGGCGAGGACGGCCGGCCGGGCATCCCTGGCGAATTCCACCCCATGGCTGGAAGGACGTCCTCTGGCGCATCGCCGCCGAGGTGGGTCGCGACCAGCTGCCCCGGGTGGCGGCTGGCGTCACCTTCTACACCCTGCTGGCCATCGTTCCGGCCCTGGCGGTGTTTGTCTCCCTCTATGGCCTGTTCGCCGACGTCAGCCAGGTCCAGCTCCAGCTGGCGCAGATGTCGCGGATCATTCCGGGCGATGTGCTGGATATCGTCGGCGATCAGATGCGCCGCCTGGCGGTGGAGCGGAAGGCCAATCTCAGCCTCGCCTTCGCCTTCAGCCTGCTGGTCTCTGTCTGGACCGCCAGCAACGCTGTGCGCGCCCTCGTGGAGGGGGTGAACATCGCCTATGACGAGCAGGAGCGGCGCAACATCTTCCAGCTGATGATGGTGACCTACGCCGCTACCTTTGGGGCCCTGACCTTCCTCATCCTGGTCACCGGCCTGCTGGTGGCGCTGCCGATCGCCATGTCCCTACTGGGGCTCGACGCCCATGCCAGCGTGTGGGAGCCGGTGCGCTGGCTTGTCCTGCTGGCCCTTGCGGCGTTGGCCTTTACGCTGCTGTACCGCTTTGGCCCCTGTAGAGCCCAGGCGCGGTGGCGGTGGGTGGTCCCTGGGGGCGTGTTCGCCGCCCTCGCCTGGCTGGGGGGCTCCTTTGGCTTTTCCTGGTTTGTGGCCAATATCGCCAGATATGACGCCACCTATGGCTCCCTGGGCGCGGTCATCGGCTTCATGATGTGGATCTGGGTGTCGGTCCTGATCGTGCTGATCGGGGCCGAGCTGAACGCCGAGATCGAGCACCAGACAGCGCTGGACTCCACAACAGGTCCCGAGGCGCCCCTGGGCGAGCGGGGGGCGACCATGGCCGACACTGTGGGCCGGGCGCTTACCGCCAACCTCGCTGATGGGTTCGGCCACCTCCGCCAGCGGGCGGGCGGTCTGATCGACAGACTGCGCCGAGGAAGGGGCTAGTTGAACTCGTCTTCCAGGGCCGCCAGACGCCCGGCCTGATCCTCGGCGATCAGGGGCTCGATGACGTCATCCAGGCTCTCGCCCTCAATGATCTTGGGCAGGTTGTAGAGGGTCAGGTTGATCCGGTGGTCGGTCACCCGTCCCTGCGGGAAATTGTAGGTGCGGATGCGCTCGGAGCGGTC
>DJWR01000088.1:0-1395 GCA_002441055.1 Caulobacteraceae bacterium UBA6225
CGGGCTTCGGGGGCATGTCCATGATCGACTATATGGGCCTGCGCAACGTCCGCCACATGGACTCCACCGAGACCGGCGGCTCCTCCTACATCCTGCATGTGGGCCATGCGGCCCAGGCGATCGCCGAGGGCAAGTGCAAGGTGGCGCTGATCACCCTCGCCGGCCGTCCGCGGCAGCAGAAATTCGGCGGTTTCGGCGGTGGCGGACGCCCCGGCCAGCTGACCGACGGTCCGCCCGAAGCTGGATTCGAGAACATCTACGGCGGCACGACGCACAATACCTACGGCATGTGCGCCATGCGCCACATGTACGAGTACGGCACCACCTCCGAGCAGCTGGCCTGGATCAAGGTCGCCGCCAGCCATCACGCCCAGTGGAACGAGCACGCCATGCTGCGTGACGTGGTCACGGTGGAAGACGTGCTGAACTCGCCGATGATCTCCGATCCGCTGCACCGGCTCGACTGCTGCGTCGTCTCCGACGGCGGCGGCGCGCTGATCGTCACCAGCCCCGAGATCGCCAAGAGCCTGAACCGGCCCAAGGTGAAGGTCATCGGCGCCGGCGAGAGCCCCAAGGGGCCCATGGGCGGCCACGACCTGGACCTGACCCATTCGGGCGCCCTGTGGTCTGGCCCCATCGCCTTTGAAGAGGCCGGCGTGAAGCCGTCCGACATGAAGTACGCCTCGATCTATGACAGCTTCACCATCACGGTGCTGATGCAGCTGGAAGACCTGGGCTTCTGCGAAAAGGGCCAGGGCGGCAAGTTCGTCGCCGACGGCAACCTGATCTCCGGCGTCGGCAAGCTGCCCTTCAACACCGACGGCGGCGGTCTCTGCAACAACCACCCGACCAACCGCGGCGGCATCACCAAGGTGATCGAGGCGGTCCGTCAGCTGCGCGGCGAAGCCCATCCGAAGGTGCAGGTTCCCAATTGCGACCTGGCCATCGCCCACGGCACCGGCGGCTCGCTCGGCACCCGCCACGGCTCGGCCACCCTCATCATGGAACGGGAGTAGGTCCCATGAGCGACACCAAAACCGCGCCTGAGGCGCAGGCCCGCAAAATCCCGGCCCCGCCGGTGACCATCGAGTCCAAGCCGTTCTGGGACGCGGCCGCCGAAGGCCGCTTCCTGATCAAGCGGTGCAACGGCTGCGGCAAGGCTCACTGGTACCCCCGCGGCCTGTGCCCGATCTGCTTCTCCGACGACACGGTGTGGGAGGAGAGCCCCGGCGAAGGGGTGATCTACACCTTCTCCGTCATGCGCCGCTCGCCGACCGGCCCCTACGCCATCGGCTATGTGACCCTGAACGAAGGCCCCGCCGTCCTGACCAACTTCGTGGACTGTGACTTCGACCAGCTCGCCATCGGCCAGAAGGTGAAGGTGAAGTTCCAGGA
>DJWR01000088.1:1423-30673 GCA_002441055.1 Caulobacteraceae bacterium UBA6225
GGGAGGAGCGAGGCGCGACCGCCCTCGTCCTTCGAGGCCCTGCTGGCGCAGGGCGCCTCAGGATGAGGACGGAATGAGACGTAATGACCCACCTTCCTCATCCTGAGGTGCGAGCGAAGCGAGCCTCGAAGCACGCAAGGCGCCTCCCCTCGACATGGCCAAGCCGTCCGTGCGCTTATGATCCTCGATGTTTCGGAGTCGCCCCTTGTCCCTGCTGCGCCTGATCGCGCCCCTGCTCGCCGCCCTGGCGCTTTCCGCCTGTCAGGAGGGGCCGAGCCGGCCGCCTTGCGCGTCGGGGGAGACCTGCCTGGAGTTCGGCAACAATACCGAGCCGGCGACGCTTGATCCCCAGCAGAGCAATCTGATCGACGAGTTTCAGGTGATCGGCGACCTCAATGTCGGCCTGACCACCGACGCCCCGGACGGAACGCCCATTCCGGCCCTGGCCGAGCGGTGGGAGACGACGCCAGACGGCCTGGTCTGGACCTTCCATCTGCGGGAGGCCAAGTGGTCGGACGGGACGCCGATCACGGCCGAGGACTTCGTCTACGCCTATCGCCGGATCCTCAAGCCGGAGACCGCCTCGATCTACGCCTACCTCGTCTTCCTGTTGAAGAATGGCGCGGCGGTGAACGCAGGCGAAGCCCCGCCCGAGGCCCTGGGCGCCCGGGCCATCGACCCCCGCACCCTGGAACTGACCCTGGAGCATCCCGCGCCCTACCTGCCGGAACTGCTCAAGCACCTGTCCTTCTTCCCCGTCCCGCAGCACGTGGTCGAGCGCCTGGGGGACCAGTGGGTTCAGCCTGGAAACTATGTCAGCAGCGGCCCCTATCAGCTCGTCTCCTGGCGGCTCGGCGAATATATCGAGGTCAAGAAGAACCCCCACTTCTGGGACGCCGGCGAGGTCTGTGTCGACACCATCCGCTACTATCCCACCCCCGACCAGGTGACCGCCGAACGCCAGGTGGCGGCCGGCGAGCTGGACATCAACACAGGCTTTCAGTCGAACCGACTTTCGAAGATCAACGAGACCATGGCCGGCTACGCCCGGACCCATATCTCCCTGGCCACCTCATATCTGTCGTTCAACACCCGCACCGTGGCCGCCTTCCGCGATCCCAGGGTGCGCAAGGCCCTGTCTGCGGCCATCGACCGGGACTTCATCACCGACAAGCTGCTGCGCGCCGGCCAGGCGCCGGCCTACGCCTTCGTGCCCCCGGGTACGGCCAACTATGTGGAGAATAGCCCACAGACCAGTTTCGCAGGCCTGAGCTTCGAGGACCGCCAGGCCCTGGCGCGCCAGCTGCTGACCGAGGCGGGCTATGGCCCCGACCGCCCTCTGGAGATCGAGATCAAGACTGGCAACACGCCCGACACCACCTTGATGATGCAGGCCATCCAGGCCGACTGGCAGGCTATCGGCGTCAAGGTCGCCCTGGTTCAGAATGAAGGCCAGATCGCGTTCGCCGCCTATCGCATGCGCGATTTCGAGATCGGATCCATGACCTGGTACGCCGACTACAACGATCCCCTGACCTTCCTGGAGCTGCTGCACTCGCAGACCGGGGCGCAGAACTACGGGGACTATGCGAACCCCGCCTATGACGCCCTCCTGGCCCAGGCCGCCGCCGAGCCGGACCTGGCCGCCCGCGCCGCAATCCTCGCCCGGGCCGAGGCCCTGATGCTGGCGGAGGACGCCCTGATCCCGATCCTGTTCGTCGTCAACAAGTCCCTGGTGAACCCCAGGGTGAGCGGCTGGGTGGACAATATCGCCAACTTCCACCGCAGCCGCTGGCTGTGCGTGGAGAAGGCTGGCTAAATCGGCGGCTTGACCGCGCGCCTGCCAGGCCCCAGAGCCCGGAATGTGAGCACCCCGAACGAGCCTGTCGTCACCCCGCCGCCCCCTGCCGGCTCCGCGCCGCGCCGGAATGGGATGCTGCGCTCGTCGATGATCTTCTCGGCCCTGACCCTGTTCAGCCGGGTTCTGGGCCTGGCCCGGGACCTGGTGGTCACCGCCAAGCTGGGGGCCAGCCTGACCATCGCCGCCGACGCCTATTATACGGCGCTGGCCTTCCCCAACCTGTTCCGCCGGATCTTCGCCGAGGGCGCCTTCGCCGCGGCCTTCGTCCCTGGCTACGCCAAGCGACTAGAGGGCGAGGGCGAGGCGGTCGCCAATCAGTACGCCGCCGATGCGGCCGCGGGCCTGGCGGTGGTCACCGTGGCCCTGACCCTGGCGGCCCAGGCCGCCATGCCCTGGCTGATGTATGTCATCAATCCCGGCTATGCCGATGAGCCGGACAAGTTCCGGCTGGCGGTGATCCTGACTCAGATCACCATGCCCTATCTGCCCTGCATGGCCATCGCAGCCCTTTTCTCCGGCGTCCTCAACGCCCATGGCCGGTTCATCGTCTCGGGCTTCTATCCGACCATATTGAACGTGGTCATGCTGGCGGTCGTCTGGCCACAGGGGGACGCGATCACCGCGGCCTACGCCGCCTCCGTCGGCGTCGTCGTCGCCGGGGTGGGTCAGGCGGCTCTTGTGGTCTGGGCGGCCCGCAAGGCCGGCGCCAGGGTCCGGCTGGTGAAGCCCAGCCTGAGCCCGGACATGAAGGCTCTGGTGCGCCGGGCCATCCCCGCGGCCATCGCCAACAGCGCCACCCAGATCAATATCTTCATCTCCGGCATCCTGGCCTCCCAGGTGGCCGGCGCCCGAGTCTGGCTGAACGTCGCCGACCGGCTCTACCAGCTGCCCATGAGCCTGGTGGGGGTGGCCATCGGCATCGCCCTTCTGCCCCGGCTGTCTCAGTCGGTGCGGCGGGGGGACGCCGCCGACGCCAAGCTGGTGATGGATCAGGGCCTGGTCTTCGGCCTGGCCCTCAGCCTGCCAGCGGCCGCAGCCCTGATGGCCATGCCGGTCTATCTGATCGATGGCCTGTTCACCCGCGGCGCCTTCGTCTTCGCCGACGCCGCAGCCGCAGGCGGGCTGCTGTTCCACTATGGCTGGGGCACGCCGGCCTTTGTCCTGCAGCGCATCCTGCAACCGGCCTTCTTCGCCCGGGACGACACCCGCACCCCCATGCGGTTCGCCCTGATCTCCGTGGCCATCAATATCGTGGCCGGGGTGGCGCTGTTCTTCGTGATCGGCGTGCCCGGCATCGCCATGGCCACCAGCCTGGCGGCCTGGATCGCGGTCGTCCAGATGCTGCTGGCCCTGTGGCGCCGGGGCGACTACCGGCCCTCGCGCAAGGTGATCTCCAAGATCGTGCGGGTGGCCGCCGCCAGCCTGGTCATGGGCGCCGCGCTGGCCTTTGCGGCCATCAATCGCGCCGCCGTCGAGGCGCCGATCGCGGCCCTGAACCTGCCCGTGCTGGGGGCCAAGGAGATTGGCGTCGTGGCCCTGTCGGTGGCTGGCATGGCCCTCTATGGCGTCCTGGTCTTCGTCTTCGGCGGCGTCACCCGCGCCGAACTGCGCGCCGCCCTGACCCGCCGAGCCGGCGCGCCGGCCGCGCCTGTGGACTTGGGGTAGGTTGGCTGAAGACCCCGCTCCCCGTTTCCTTCTTCGCTCGGCATAGGGCCCGCCCCTCCAGGCTTGCCACCGGCCCCTGGCCCGACTATGCGCAACGGCATGGCTTTTCCGGCTCAGAACTCCTGGCGATGGCGCCGCGCGTCCTGAACGCCCCCCGCTAGGGGCGGCAAGCCTCTGCGCGCCCTGGGCGCGTCCTGAAACACCGCTCAAAGTCGAAGCCTAAAGTCCCATGACCGATCAAGCCCCCCCCGCCTATAGCGGCCCCCAGCGCGTGCTGTCGGGCGTCCAGCCCTCGGGCGCCCTGCATCTCGGCAACTATCTGGGCGCCCTGGTGAAGTTCACCCGCCTGCAGCACGAGATGGACACCTTCATCTTCGTNNGAGAAGGCCACCATCTTCCCGCAGTCGGCGGTGCCCGCGCACGCGGAGCTCGCCTGGATCTTCAACTGCGTCGCCCGCCTCGGCTGGCTCGACCGGATGACCCAGTTCAAGGAGAAGTCGGGCAAGCACAAGGAGCGCTCGAGCGTCGGCCTCTACACCTATCCCGTGCTGCAGGCCGCCGACATCCTGCTCTATAAGGCCACCCACGTGCCGGTGGGCGACGACCAGCGCCAGCACCTGGAGCTGACCCGCGACATCGCCGCCAAGTTCAACCACGACTTCGGCGCCGAGGGCTATTTCCCCCTGCCTGAGGCCCTGACCCAGGGACCTGGCTCACGGATCATGTCCCTGCGCGACGGGAGCGCGAAGATGTCCAAGTCCGATCCGTCGGACAATTCGCGGCTGAACCTGCTGGATGACGAGGACGCCATCGCCCAGAAGGTCCGCAAGGCCAAGACCGACCCCGAGCCCCTGCCGGAAACCCTGGACGAGCTGAAGGGTCGCCCTGAGGCCGAGAACCTGATCGGCATCTATGCCGCGCTCGAAGGGCGCAGCTCCGCCGAGGTGCTGGCCGAATTCGCCGGCCAGGGCTTTGGCGCCTTCAAGCCGAAGCTGGCGGATCTGGCCGTGGCGAAGCTTGGTCCAGTGGGCGGGGAGATGAGGCGGCTGATGGCCGACCCGGCTCAGATCGATGCGGTGCTGGCCAGGGGCGCCGAGCGCGCCCGGGCCGCGGCCGCGCCGACCCTGGCCGAGGTGAGGGCCAAGGTGGGCTTTTGGGGCGCCTGACGGTGCGCCGGACGGCCCTCTTGCCCAAAGCCCGCCGCCGGGCCAACGTCAGCCCATGAGTCAGCGCAAGTTCCTCGTCATCGCCGACGACACGCCGGAGTTCCAGACCGCCCTGCGGTTCGCCTGCCGGCGCGCCCGCTCCACCGGCGGCCACCTGGCCATGCTGCGGGTGATCGAGCCGGCGGTGTTCGAGCACTGGTCGGGCGTGCGCGAGGAGATCGAGCGCCAGGCGAGAGCCGAGGCCGAGGCCTTCCTGCAGAAGATGGCCGAGTTCGTGATCGCCGAGACCGGGGCGGCGCCCGAGTTCATCATCGTCAACGCCGAGAGCGCCCGCCAGGCCCTGCGCAGCGTCATCGCCGAGGATCCGGACATCAAGATCCTGGTCCTGGGCGCCGCGCCCCATGGCCGCGGACCTGGCCCCCTGGTGGCTTCCATCGCCAAGGAAGGCATCCGCTGGGGCGGCCGGAACCTGCCGGTGACCGTGGTGCCGGGCGAACTGACCGACGAAGAGATCGCCGACCTGGCCTGAGGCGCATTGCGTCCTTCGAGGCTCGCTATCGCTCGCACCTCAGGATGAGGGAGGTGGGTGGCGCATGGCATTCCGTCCTCATCCTGAAGCGCCCTGCGTTAGCAGGGCCTCGAAGGACGAGGGCGGTCGCTCGAACCCCATACCTGAGCTGCGCCAGGGGTCTTGCGCCGCAGCCCGTCAGAGGCCACATCTGCGCCATGTTCATCCAGACCGAAACCACCCCGAACCCCGAGGTCCTGAAGTTCCTGCCCGGCCGCGACGTGGCCGGGGACGGGAGCCATGATTTTCGCGACATGGAGGCTGCACAGGCCTCGCCCCTGGCGGCGGAGCTGTTCGACATCGAAGGCGTCCAGCGGGTGTTCTTTGGTCCTGACTTCGTCACCGTGGGCAAGGATCCCCATGCGGCCTGGCCGCACCTGAAGGCGCCGATCCTGGCGGCCATCATGGATCACTTCACCTCCGGTCGGCCCCTGTTCACCAGCGAGGCCGCCCCCCAGGGCGGGGACGCCGAAGAGGTCTATGAGGGCGAGGTCGCCCAGATCGTCGCCGAGATCAAAGACCTGCTGGACAGCCGCATCCGTCCCGCCGTGGCCCAGGACGGGGGCGACATCATCTTCTCCCGCTTCGAGGCCGAGACCGGGGTGGTCTGGCTGCACATGAAGGGCGCCTGCGCCGGCTGCCCGTCGTCCAGCGCGACGCTCAAGTCCGGGGTGGAAAACATGCTCAAGCACTATGTGCCCGAGGTCACCCGGGTCGAGCAGACGCTGTAGAGCTTCCCCCTGGGCTTCCCGTTTCGCCGCCCGCCTGTTAGGCGGCGCCCATGATCATTCTTGGCCTCGACACCTGTCTGGACGCCTGCTCGGTCGCCGTGCTCGAGAACGGGGTCGTACGCGCCCAGGCCAGCCATCCCATGGGGCGCGGCCATCAGGAGGCTATCGCCCCCCTCACTGCTGAGGTGATGGCGCGGGCCGGCCTGGCTTTTCCTGATCTTGACCGGATCGGTGTGACCATCGGCCCTGGCTCGTTCACCGGCCTTCGTGTGGGGCTCGCCTTCGCCAAGGGCCTGGGCGCGGCGCTCGGACTTCCCGTGGCAGGGATCGGGACCCTGGCCGCCCTGGCCGAACCCCTCGAGGATGATCTGGTGTTCGCCGCGATCGACGCCCGCCGCGGCCAGATCTATCTGCAGGCTTTCGCTCGCGGCCGGCCCTTGATGGCCGCCGACGCCCTGGATGTGACCACCGCCGCAGCCCGGGTCGCTGAATTGTCTGGCGGCCGGCAAGCCGTATTGATCGGAAGCGGCGCAGCCCTGCTCGCCGAACTGATGCCAGCCGCGCGCCTGGTGTCCGCCCCGGCCTGCGACCCTGCGGCCGTCGCCCGCCTGGCGGCGGCTCAGGCCAGCCCCCCAGCCCCTCGCCCCCTCTATCTGCGGGCGCCCGACGCCCGACTGCCCGGCGGCGCGCCGGGACCGGACATGGCATGAGGCTCGGTCCCGCTGGCCCCGAAGCGGCCCAGACCCTGGCGGCCCTGCACGCGCAGGCCTTCGACAAGCCCTGGAGCGCCCAGGACATCGCCGCCCTGATCGGCGGCGCCGGCGCCTATGCGGTGATGGCGCAGGACGAGGAGCCGCTGGGCATGGTGATGGCCCGGGTTCTGTTCGACGAGGCTGAGATTCTCACCCTGGCCGTGGCGCCCGGCGCCCGGCGCCGCGGGGTCGGTTCGGCTCTCGTCACGGCGGCGGCCGGCCTCGCCCGCCAGGGGGGCGCGCTCAGCCTGATGCTGGAGGTGGGGGAGGACAATCCCGGGGCCATCGCCCTCTATGGCGCCACAGGCTTTGTTCAGGTGGGCCTGCGCCGGAACTATTACGACCGCGGCGGTCGACAGATCGACGCCCTGTTGATGAGGCTCGATCTTAACAGCGAGCGCCCTTAGACCTATTCTTTAGGTTCAGCGACGAGGAGGACCGGCGTGGATCGGATCGAAAATCTCTGCATCGAAAAAGGGATGCGCATGACCGAGCAGCGCCGCGTGATCGCCCGGGTGCTCTCGGCGGCCACCGACCATCCCGATGTTGAGGAACTCTATCGTCGGGCCCACCAGGTCGATCCGCATATCTCCATCGCCACGGTCTATCGCACGGTGCGCCTGTTCGAGGAGGCCGGGATCATCGCCCGCCACGACTTCCGCGATGGCCGGTCCCGCTACGAGGAGGCCACCGACGACCACCACGATCACCTCATCGACATGAAGACCGGCAAGGTGGTGGAGTTTGTGGATCCCGAGATCGAGGCCCTGCAGGAGGCCATCGCCCGCAAGCTCGGCTACCGGCTGGTGGACCACCGGCTGGAGCTCTACGGCATGCCGCTTGAGGAATAGGCTCAGGCCTTGAGGGGCCAGAGTCTGGTTCGCCCGAGGCGCGAACCGCTTGAACCCCTCGCCCCGCGACCCCATAAGGCCAGCATGTCCAGACCCGCGCCGGAAAAGCGCCTCTTCATCAAGACCTATGGCTGTCAGATGAACGTCTATGACAGCGAGCGCATGGCCGACGTGCTGGCGCCGCTGGGCTATGGCATGACCGACACGCCTGAGGATGCGGACCTGGTGGTGCTGAACACCTGCCATATCCGCGAAAAGGCCACCGAAAAGGTCTATTCGGAGCTCGGCCAGATCCGGCTGATGAAGCTGGCGCGCCAGGAGGCCGGCGCCGGCATGACCATCGCCGTGGCCGGCTGTGTCGCCCAGGCCGAGGGCGAGGAGATCATGCGCCGGCAGCCCGCCGTCGACCTGGTGGTCGGGCCCCAGGCCTATCATCAGATGCCAGAGCTGATCGCCCGCGCCCACCGGGCCCGGGGGGAGCGCCTGTCGGCCGACTTCGCCGCCGAGGACAAGTTCGACGCCCTGCCGGCCGAGCGTAATCCCACGGGCGTCACCGCCTTCCTCACCGTGCAGGAGGGCTGCGACAAGTTCTGCACCTTCTGCGTGGTCCCCTACACCCGCGGCGCCGAATGGTCGCGGCCGGCGGCCGCCATCCTGGCCGAGGCCGAAAGCCTGGCCCGCCAGGGGGTGCGCGAAGTCACCCTGCTGGGTCAGAACGTCAACGCCTATCGGGACCCCGACGCCGGCGGCGGGCTGGCGGCGCTCGCCCGGGCGCTGGCCAAGATCCCGGGCCTCGACCGCATCCGCTACACCACCAGCCATCCCCGGGACATGGATGACGAGCTGATCGCCGCCCATGGGGAGCTTGAGGCCCTGATGCCCTTCCTGCACCTGCCGGTGCAGTCGGGCTCGGACCGCATCCTCAAGGCCATGAACCGTGGCCATACGGTGGAGACCTATCTGCGGCTGATCGAGAAGATTCGCGCCGCACGGCCCGACATCGCCATCTCCTCAGACTACATCGTCGGCTTCCCCGGCGAGCGGGAGGCCGATTTCGAGGCGACCCTGGCCCTGGTGCGGCAGATGGGCCACGCCAGCGCGTTCTCGTTCAAATATTCCCGCCGCCCCGGCACGCCCGCCTCGGCCCTGCCCGGGCAGGTCCCTGAAGAGGTGATGGCTGAGCGTCTGGCGAGGTTGCAGGCCCTGCTGGACGAACAGCAGGTCGCCTTCAACGCCGCCCAGGTGGGCAGGACCCTGCCCGTGCTGTTTGAGCGCAAGGGCCGCCATGAGGGTCAGCTGGTGGGCCGCAGCCCCTATCTGCAAGGGGTCCACGCTATCGCAGACGCCTCTCTGATCGGTCAGATCGCGCGCGTGCGCATCGATGGGGCGAGCAAGAACAGCCTTTCGGGCGTTATGGCTGAGAAGCCGCAACCCGCGCCCGCCCTGGAGCCCCTTTGAGCCGCGCCCCGGAATTCATCGTCCTGACTGACGCGGCCGCCCGCGCCGTCAGCGGAGCCAACAGCCGCCACGCCGCCCTGATCGAGGACGCCTTCGGGGTCCTGGTGGAGACGCCAGGCGGCGGGGTGCAGCTGAGCGGCGACTCCAAGTCCCGCGGCATGGCCAAACGCGCCATCCAGTCCCTGGCCAGCCGCGCCGATCAGGGCCTTGAGATCAACGAGGCTGACGTTCGTGTGGCCATCGGCCAGGCCCGCATCGGGTCTGGCGCGGCGCCTGGCGGCCTGCCCGTCGGCCGTCGCGGCCAGGTGGCGCCCAAGACCCCGGCCCAGGCCCGCTATCTGAAGGCGCTCACCGACCACCCCCTGGTGTTTGGTCTCGGTCCCGCCGGCACCGGCAAGACCTTTCTGGCCGTCGCCCATGGGGCGGGCCTCCTGCTGCGCGGCGAGGTGGACCGGCTGATCGTCAGCCGTCCGGCCGTTGAGGCGGGCGAGCGCCTGGGCTTCCTGCCCGGCGACCTGTCGGAAAAGGTCGATCCCTATATGGCGCCGGTCTGGGAGGCGCTGACGGACATCATGGGGGTCGATCAGTTCCGCAGGCGTCGCGAAAAGGGCGAAATCGAACTGGCCCCCATCGCCTTCATGCGCGGCCGCACCCTGTCCCACGCCTTCGTCATCGTAGACGAGGCGCAGAACGCCACCCGCCTGCAGATGAAGATGGTGCTGACCCGTCTGGGCGAAGGCGCCCGGATGGCGGTCACCGGCGACCCCAGCCAGGTGGACCTGGTCAACGCCCGGGACTCCGGTCTGGCCCACGCCGTCAGTCTGCTGGACGGTGTCGAAGGCGTCGGCGTCGCCCGCTTCGCCGCCGAGGACGTTGTGCGCCATCCCCTGGTGGAGCGGATCGTGCGGGCCTATGAGGCCGACGCCGCCATGAACGGACGACCCGATTGATCGATATCGAGATCGAGGACGACGCCTGGGCCGAGGCCCTGCCCGACGCCGTCATCCTGGTGCGGGCCGCGGCCCTTGCCGCCCTGGACGGGGCGAATATGCGGCCTAAGGACGCAGCAGCCGACGCCGGCCTGGTGGCGGTGCTGCTGACCGACGACGAGGCGGTGGCCGAGCTGAACGCCGAATACCGCCGCAAGGCGGGCCCCACCAATGTGTTGTCCTTTCCTGCGGCGCAGAATCCAGAGGGCTTTTTGGGCGATCTGGCCCTGGCCTACGGGGTCTGCGCCCAGGAGGCTGAGCAACAGAACAAGTCTCTGGCCGACCATTTGCAGCACCTTGTGGCGCACGGGGTCCTGCATCTTGTAGGCTATGACCATATGAACGAGGACGAGGCCGCCGAAATGGAGGGCCTGGAGCGGCGAATTCTCGCCGGCCTGGGCGTTGCAGATCCCTATGCGGCCGAACAGGGAGACCATGACTAGTTCGGATGATCGAAGTCCGCCCGAACCCGATCCCCCCCGACAGGGGAACGGGTTTCGGGCCATTTTGAAACGGTTGGGCCGCCAGGGCGGCGCCCCAGACCCGAGCGACGCGCCTGCTGAGCCGGAAAACCGCATGGTGCGGCAGGCGGTGGCCTTTCAGTCCCTGCGAGTCGACGATGTCATGACCCCGCGGGCCGATATTGTGGGCGTGGAGCTGACCACCCCCTTTGGCGAGGTGATCGACCGCTTCATCGACGCCGAGCATTCCCGGATGCCGATCTATCGGGAGACCCTCGACGACCCCGTGGGCGTGGTTCACGTCAAGGACGTCTTTCGCCTGCTGTCGGCCAATGGCTCCGGCCCCAAGCCCGAGGACGCCTTTCTCCGCCGGGTCCGCCGGGACGCCCTCTATGTGCCAGCCTCCATGCGCGCCGCCGACCTGCTGCTGCAGATGCAGGCCGCCCGCACCCACATGGCCCTGGTGATCGACGAGTTCGGCGGCACCGATGGCCTGGTGACCCTGGAAGACCTGATCGAGGCCGTGGTCGGCGATATCGACGACGAGCACGATGTGGCCCAAGCCAAGTCGATCATCGCCCGACCGGGCGGGGTGTTCGAGGCCGACGCCCGAACCCCCCTGGAGGAACTCGAGGCCGCCGTCGGTCAGCCTCTCGCGCCGCCGGACCTGGAGGAAGAGATCGACACGGTGGCCGGCCTGGTCACCGCCCTGGCCGGGCGGGTGCCCCAGCGGGGCGAGCTGATCGCTCATCCGGCCGGATTTGAGTTGCAGGTCATGGACGCCGACCCCCGGCGGGTGAAGCGGGTGCGCCTGCGCCCGACGCCGGCCGCGACGAGCCCTGCGGCCGGCGGCGTGGTGACGCCGCTCATCCCCGCCGAGGGCGGCTGAGCCGGCTTGTCGCGTCTGACTGATCTTTACAGTCGCGCCGAGACCCACCCTGCGGGACGGGGCGTCCTGGTCCTGTGCGCCGGCCTGGCCGCAGCGCTCGCCCATCCGCCGTTTGGCGTTCTGCCTGGCCTTCTGGGGTTTGCACTCCTGTTGCGCCTGGTCGATCAGGCCGCACCTGAGAGGCCGCTGGCCTCGGCCTTCTTCCAAGGTTGGCTGGCGGGGCTCGGCTATTTCGCCCTTAGCGTCTGGTGGGTGACAGAGGCCTTCCTGGTGGACGCCGCCGCCCATGGCTGGATGGCTCCCTTCGCCCTTGTCTTCCTGGCTGGAGGCCTGGCGCTGTTCTGGGGGGCAGGCGCATGGCTCTACCGGCTGTCCGGGACCCAGGGACCTTTCCGCGTCCTGGTCTTCGCCGGGGCGCTGGCCCTGGCAGAGTTCGTCCGGGGTCACATCTTCACCGGCTTTCCCTGGAATCTGCCCGGCGAAGCCTGGCGGGCCGGGGGGGCGCCATCCCAGGCTGCGGCCCTGGTGGGCGCCTATGGGCTGACCTGGATCACCGTGGCCCTGGCCGCCAGTCCTGCGGTCCTGCCGGGCCTGGCCCGGCGCCAGACTCTGGCCGTGGGCGGGGCCGCCGCCGTGGTGCTGGTCGGCCTCTATGGCGGCGGCGCCTGGCGCCTGGCCACAGCGCCCGCCCCGCGGGAGGCCGCGCCGGTGGTGCGGATCGTCCAGGCCGATGTGGACCAGAAGGAGAAGTGGCGGCCGGAGAACCTGGACCTGATCTTCGATGACTATGTCCGGCTCAGTCGTCTTCCTGCGCCGCAGACGCCCGATGTGGTCATCTGGCCGGAAGGCGCCCTTCCTGCGGTCATCGACGACCTGCTGGCGCCAGGTGAGCCCTATCCCGTGGCCCTGGCGGAGGCCTTCGCCCCTGGCCAGGTGCTCATGCTGGGCGCCAACCGGGTGGGCGTGAGCGAGGCTGGCGGGTTGGAGTACTTCAACACCCTGGTGGCCTTTGAGCGCCTGGAGACGCCGGGGCTCGAGGTGGTGGGGATCTATGACAAGCATCGGCTGGTGCCGTTCGGCGAATATCTTCCCCTGGGCGAAATCATGACCGGCCTTGGCCTGCGCAGCCTGGTGAACATGCCAGCCGACTTCACCGCCGGGCCGCCGCCCCAGCCCCTGGTCCTGCCAAGCCTGCCCCCCGTCCAGCCGCTGATCTGTTATGAGGCGCTGTTTCCACGGTTCACCGGCCAGGGCGCCGCCCGAGGCGGAATTCGCGCCGAGTGGATCCTCAATGTCTCCAACGACGCCTGGTTCGGAGCCACCAGCGGCCCCTGGCAGCATCTGAACCTCTCCAGCTATCGGGCGATCGAGGAAGGCCTGCCCCTGGTCCGCTCCACCCCCACTGGGGTCTCAGGCGTCATCGACTCCCGCGGGCGGCTGCAGGCCGGCGCCTGGATGAGCCAGGGCCGGCGGGGGGTCATCGATGCGCCACTGCCGCCCCCGGACGGCCCGACGCCCTTCTCGCGCCTGGGAAATCTGCCCTTCGCCATCATGCTGCTCATTTCCGGGGCCATGGCGGTCATGTCCTGGTTTCGTCGGCGCTGAACGCCTTGGCGGACCTGGGTGATTTTGCGAGTTATGCGCAGTTCGACTAAGGGAAGGCGATGACAAGGGATCTCGATCTGGACCGCGCCCCCAATCCGGTGGATCGCCATGTGGGCCTGCGCATTCGCCTGCGCCGCAAGGAACTCGGCATCAGCCAGGAGCGGCTGGCCGAATCCATCGGCCTGACCTTCCAGCAGGTGCAGAAGTACGAACGCGGCGCCAACCGCGTCGGCGCCAGCCGTCTGTTCGACCTGTCCCGCGTGCTGGACGTGCCGGTCAGCTTCTTCTTCGACGACATGGATTTCCGGGTCGCCGCCGCCAGCCCGGCCCTGATCGCCGGCCTGGACGCCGAACCCCAGACCGCCGGCCTGGACGTCATGGCCAAGCGCGAAACCCTGGAACTGGTCCGCGCCTATTACCGCATCGCCAACCCGGACGTCCGCCGCCGCGTCTACGACCTGGCCAAGGCCCTGGGCGGCGAGGCCCTGGGCGGCGAGGACTGACCCCATGACCACCGCCACCGCCACCGCGCTGTCCGGTCCGGCGCTCCGCCTGCGCCTGGTCGAACTGTTCGTCCCCGTCAGCCCAACCCCCGCCGCCGCCGTCCAGGCGGCGCGGGACGCCTACGATTTCATCGAACCGCAAACGGTTCCCAGGCCCAAGACCGGCCAGGCCGACATCGATATCGAGGTGAGGCCCCTGGACCCGAAAAAGGTCAAGCCCGACATCCATTCCGCCCCGCCGGCACCCATCGACCTTGTCCAACTGGAACGGCTCTACGCCGCCGGCCTGCCTCAGCCGCTTATCGCCGAACGGCTGAACACCACCCACCACGCGGTCAAGAAGGCCCTGGACGCGGCGCCGGCTCACAAGGCCCGCTGGCCGCGCGACCGCGCCGGCACGCCCACCCAGCCGCCGCCGCCAGCGTTTCGCCGAATATGCCGGTCAAGGCCTGTCCGAAGCCGCCATCGCCCAGGCCGAAGGCATCAAGGTCAAGTCGGTCAGCGCCAGCATGTCCACCTACAAGCTGACCCCGACCTGGCGCCAGGCGCAGGGCCGTCCGTCCGAGATCGAGGAGCCGCGCCGGCGCACCCAAAAATCCGACCGCGAGATCCTGGGGCCGCTGTGCCGCGCCGGCGCCAGCCGGGAAGACATCGCCCAGGAACTGGGCTGCGCCGTCAATTCCATCCACATGCGGGTGGCCCAGGCCGGTCTTTCGGCCACCTGGGAAGACGGGCTGGCGGCGAAGCAGGCCGCCTGTCCGAAACCGGCCTTGCCGCCGGTCGAGGCGGCGGCGTGGCCGACGCCGGAACGGCCCAGCGCCGATGCGGCGGTGGCGGTGCCGGTGACCCGGGCGCCGCCCAAGGCCTGGGAACATCCGGGCGGCGCGGTCGACATCGACACCATCATCGCCTGCCTGCGCCATGCCGGCGACACGGTGATCGGCATCGGCACCAACATGTGGATGCTGAACGGCGAAGGGGCCGGGGCCAAGAACCTGCTGGACCGGGTCAACGGGCAACGGAAGCGCTTGCGCGACCCGCGCTTCGGCCAATTCCAGTTGGCGAAGGGCTGATCCGATGACCGGCATGGCGCGGGCCTGGCTGGACCTGGACGTGGCGATCCGCGCCTTCACGTCCGGTTCGGCTGGTGCGCTGAAGGCCGGCCCTGCCGCCGGCCCGCGCATCCGCGCCCTGGTCGCCGCCCTGGCCGACTTCCACCGCGCCGCCGCTGTCCTGGCCCTGGCCGACCACGATGCCACCGCCAAACAGGACTTCGCCGCCATCGTGCGCATCGCAAGCCACGCCGGCCTGTCCTGGCAAGACATGGCCGAAGCCGTCAACCGGGCGGCGGAAACCAACCCAAGGGGATGAAGGATATGCAAGACCTGAAGCGTCAAATCCTGGCCCGGCTTTACGGTGCCGAAAAGCCCGTCACCGTGCTGGCCGGGGTCCGCTTTCACCAGACCGGAGACTTCGCCGGCTGCTGGCGCGGACCCGACCTCGAATATTGGCCCGACGAAGGTAAGTTCGTCGTCCGCCTGGAAGACATCCAGCCGCTGATCGCCGAAAAGCTGGCCGCACTTTCCTACACCAGCCTGATCCCCACCGCCCAAGGCCGCGACGCCTGGCGCCGCCTGGGATGCCCGCTGCCCGAGGCGACGCCATGACCGTCCACCGTTTTCTGAGCCTTGGTGCGGGCGTTCAGTCCACGACCATCGCCTTGATGATGGCGCATGGCGAGATCGAGCCGTGCGATGCGGCGATCTTTGCCGACACCGGGTGCGAACCCACCCCGGTCTATGAACACTTGCGCTGGCTCATGTCCGACAATGTCTTGCCGTTTCCCGTCCACGTCGTGTCAGCGGGCAACCTTGTCGATGAAATGCTGCGCTCTGCCGAAGGACTGACGCGGAGTTGGGGGCGTCCACCGGTTTTCGTCCGCACCAAGAAAAGCGTACGCACGGGCAGGGGCGGCAAGGTCACCCGGCAATGTACCGGCGATTACAAGATCGATCCCATTCGCGCCAAGGTCCGCGAGATGCTGGGCGTCAGGAAGGGCCGTCGCGTGCCGAAGGACGTTCTGGTCGAACAGGTGATCGGCATCTCCTGGGACGAACAGCGCCGCGCCAAGCCGTCCTTCCATTCCTGGATCGAAAACGAACACCCGCTGATCGACCGGCGCATGACGCGGGGCGATTGCCTGGAATGGCTGAAGCGCAAGGACTACCCCACCCCACCGCGCAGCGCCTGCACCATCTGCCCGATGCGCAAGAACGCGGAATGGCGCTGGCTGAAGGACAACGACCCGACCGGCTGGAGCCAAGCGGTGGAGGTCGACCGGGCGATCCGCAACGGCATGCGTGGCATCAAGGCCGAAGCCGTTTACCTGCACCGCTCGC
This sequence comes from Caulobacteraceae bacterium UBA6225, assembly GCA_002441055.1. Classification (GTDB taxonomy): domain Bacteria; phylum Pseudomonadota; class Alphaproteobacteria; order Caulobacterales; family Caulobacteraceae; genus Phenylobacterium. Next base: position 17,322 of record DJWR01000088.1, read on the forward strand.
TGACCCCGCTCGACGAACTCGACCTGACCAACAATGACGACCGGATGGGAAACCTCTTCATGGAGGAATGCCAGGGGATGTGTGGATTATGACCGCCGACATGTTCCCCTGGCCGTGGGCGGGCTTGACCGATCAGTGCATCGAAGCCGAGATGTTCGAGACCGACGAATGGGCGGTCGAGTCCTTGCTGGACGTCGAACTGCTGACCCCGCTGGTCATCGACCCGTGCTGTGGTCGCGGCGTGCTGGGCCAGGCCGCCGCCCGGCGCGGCTATTGCGTGGAATCCTTCGACCTCTACGACTGGGGGTTCGGGCAGACCGGACAGGACTTCCTGACCTGGTCCGATGCGCCGAAGGCCGACTTCACCATCCTGATGAACCCGCCCTTTTCGCGGGCCTGCGATTTCGTCCGCCATGCCGTCAGCCTGAACCCGCGCAAGATCGTCTGCTTCCAGCGGTTCGCGTGGTGGGAATCGGGCGACCGTTCAGCCTTCTGGGCCGAACACCGCCCGGCCCGTGTCCACATCTGCCGCAGCCGCGCCACCTGCTGGCGCCTGGACATCGCCCCTGCGGACCGCAAGGGCCGAGGGTCCTCGACCGCCCACGCCTGGTTCGTCTGGGAACGCGGGCATCCCGCCGCCGCCATCCTGGGCCACATCGACAAGGGAGCCGCCAAATGACCGCCGCCCGCGACAAATTGACCGCCCAAAGGTCGTGGTTCGCCGCCTGCAAGAAAGCGGGCCTGGACGACGATGCCCGCCGGGCCTTTCAGGAAAAGACCTGCGGCCAATCCAGCGCCAAGGCCATGCGGACCGCCGACTTCAACGCCTGCACCCTGGCCCTGGCCGGGCCGCGTCAGGCCCGCGACACCCGGACCAAGGCCACCAGTCCGCACGCCGCCAAGGCCCGGGCCTTGTGGATCAGTCTGTATCATCTGGGACAGATCGACGATCCCCGCGAATCGGCGCTGGCTGCCTTCTGCAAGCGTCAGGCCGGGGTGGACGATCTGCGCTGGCTGGCCCCGGCCCAGGCCGACAAGGTGATCGACGCCCTGAAGGGCATGGCCACCCGCGCCGGTGTCGATTGGAAGGCCTTCAAGGATACCCGCCGCTGCGTGTTGGCCGCCCAATGGGCCATTTTGACCCGCCTGGGCGCCGCCCCGGCCCTGGACATGGCCCGCCACCTCTATGCCGTCACCGGCGCCCCCGGCTTCTTCGCCGCCACCTCGATCCAGTTGGATCAGCTGATCAAGGATTCGGGACAGCGCATCAGAGGGACCAAGAAAAGTGACAGGGGGCAGTCATGACGAAAGGACGGTTGCGCAAGGCCTGGGCGGTTTGGCCCGATTGGGCGGACAACACCTACTACCGCGACATTGTCTATGCCGAAACCGCGCCCAAGGCCCGCTATCGGGCCTGGTCGTCGTGGTCGGATTGTTACCCCGATCTTTCGATCATCGACGTCCATGTCCGCCGCGCCCGCCACCGGGACGTGATCCTGCCCCATCCCCATCGGCTGGTCGCCGAACTGACCGCCAAGCAACGCGGCATGGTGTCCCACGCCTTCGGCTGCGACCGCCACGGCAACGGATACCGCGACCATTACTGCACGTCCCCAGCCGACCGCGACATGCTGCACCTGGCATGGGAACTGGGGCTGTTCGATGGCCCCTTCGGGGAAAAGGCCTACGGCGACACCGGCATCTGGGGCGGCGCCTTCTTTTACCTGACCGAGCTCGGCAAGGAAGTCGCCGCTTCCATGCTTCCCGACTATCCGGCTTAAGGAATCAGCCATGTGCAACAGCAATTGGGACACCGATTTCGAGATGCCGGACTTGGCCCTATCCGTCCGCCAGCCGTGGGCCTGGGCCATCTGCGCAGGATTCAAGGATATCGAGAACCGCTCGACCGTCGCCGTCTCCAAGGCCGGGTTCCACCCCAGGCCGGTGGCGATCCACGCGGCAAAAGGCATGACCCGTGACGAGTACGAGGAGGCGTCCGAATTCATGGCCAGCCTGGGCATCAATTGCCCGCTGCCCAAAGACCTGGTGCGCGGCGCCATTATTGGCGCCGCCACGGTCACCGCCATCGTCAAGGACCACAACAGCCCGTGGTTCTTCGGCCCGCGTGGCTTGGTCCTGACCGATCAATGCGCGGTCCAACCGATCCCGGCTGTCGGCGCCCTGGGGCTTTTCCGCTGGACCCGGTCCGGTTCGCTGGAAATGCCAAAGCCGTGGATGGAGGCCTGGCCGGAAATCCCGAAACGGGGCGTGTCCGAGTTCAAAGGTCTCGTGGAAGAACGGTCCCAGCTGACCTTTTTGCAGTCTGAATGACCTCCCGTTTACCGATCAAATTGTGAGGATTTCCACCATGAGAAAAGCCGACTCCGCCGTCGCCGCCGTCATCAGGCGCATCCAGGATGATCCGCGCGTCGCCTACTTTATCTCTCCGGGGACGCGTACCTACGAAGTGTTGACCGAGGCTGCCGCTGACGCGGCCGGGATCGAGGTTGAGGCGTACCGCCTCGACCTGGAGAAGACGCTCAGGTTCGAGGCGCCACCAAGGTGCTCCGAATGCGACCGCACATGACCTCGGCCATTCAGAGAGGTGTCCACATGACCAAGTTTGATTACCGCCAAGTCGCCTGCTGCGCGAATTGTACGCAGCCGACCGCCTTTGGTTCCGCCATGCGGTGCCGGCACCCGAAGACCAGCCAGGACTTCGTGCATGGTGATTTCGTCTGCGACAGGTACCAGCCGTTTGCGCGGTCCAAGGAACCGGCTGCGGCGTCGGGCCAGGGCCGCGACGTATGAGCAACGCCACCGTTCCCTACGGTGAATTCGCCCAGATCCTCGGCGAGGGGCTGGCACTGGTCCTGTCGCAGAAACGCGGCGGGCGGCAGCTATACATTCCGCGCCTCGACCGGCTGTCACAAAGCTCGCCGGTGGTGGCGGTCATGGGCATGGAGGCGGCGGAAAAGCTGGCGGCGTCACGACTGGGCGGCAGCGACGTTGTGGTGCCCATCGGGCCGGGCAAACGCGGACGGATCTGGCAGTTGCGCGACCAGGGCTGGACCCAGGCCCGCATCGCCGAAGAAATGCGCTGTCATGTTCGTACCGTTCAGAATATCCTGGCCGGCAACCGTCCACGGGGGGTCGAGGCGCCGCCGGAACCGCCGGAACCGCCGCTGCTGGCCTTGATGGCGAAACCTTACGCCATGTAGGCCGCCGCGCCGATTAGGCACCCTGGAACCATCGCATCACTCCCGCGAGGTTCCACCGTGCTCGACGATTTCGTCATCACCGCCGCCCTGCTGAAACTGGGCTATGCCCTGGTCGCGGTCATCGGCCTGATCTGGCTGTCCAGCTATCTGGACCAGCGGTCCAATCGCACGTTCTCTCAAAGCATGACCGAGATGGCGAAAGAGCCGCTGGCCCTGGCCTTGTATTACGGCCTGCGCATCCTGGCCCTGGCCATCCTGGTCGGCATGGTGGTCGGCTGCACGCCGGCCCAGGCCGGGCCGGTGTTCCCCGACCGCTACGACAACCGCATCCAGTCGGCGGTCAAAGCCTATTGGCCCGATTATCCCGCCTGGACCGACTGGAAGGCGCAGCTGTATCAGGAATCGCGCCTGGACCCGGCGGCGGTGTCGCCGGTCGGCGCTGCCGGCCTGGCCCAGTTCATGCCCGGCACCTGGGCCGACATCACCCGTCAACTGCGCCTGGTTGCGGTTTCGCCCCACGCCGATATCGCCATCGACGCCGGCGCCTATTACATGGCCAAGCTGCGCCAGGTCTGGCGCCGCGACCGTGAACCCATCGACCGCCAGCCCCTGGCCCAGGCCAGCTACAATGCCGGCGCCGGCAACGTCATCAAGGCCCAGGCCCATTGCGGTGGCGCCCGGCTGTGGGCCGGGATCGCCCCTTGCCTGGGCCGGGTGACAGGGGCAAAGAACGCGCACGAAACCACCACCTATGTGGCCCGCATCGCCTACTGGCGGGCCATGATGGTGGCCGGGCTGTGAACCGTCTGGCCATCATCGCCTTCGCCGCCGCCACCATCGGCGCGGCGGCGCTTTCCGGGGCGCTGACGCACTCCTACGACCGGGCGCAGCACGAGCGCGTGGTCGCCGATCTGCGCCGGGCCGCCGCCGCCACCCTGGCCGAACAGATCGGCAAGGTGCGGGATGCCGAGCGCCAAGCCCAAGCCAAACTGATCGAACTGGAAGATTCCTATGCCCAGCTTCAAAGCCGGAGCGCCGCCGCCGGCGCTGAGAGTATCCGCCTGTCTGGCCGCCTTGACGATGCTCTTGACCGCCTGCGCCGGGCCACCCCAGCCGGTGGGGGCGGTGGTGACGGCGCCGTGCCCGCAAGCGGTGCCGGCGCCGAGGGCTGTGCGGACCTACGTGCCGCCCTCGATCGGACCGCTCGAGCTTTGGAACGCCTCGAAAGCGGAGGCGACCAAGCTGCTCGAATCGGACAGCACGCCGTAGACGTCGCCGCCGTCGCCGCCCGCGCCGCGCAAAAAGGGGAAGAGTGATGGGAGAATGGTTGTTGGCATGGTGGCCGGTGCTGTCCTTCGTCCTGACCGGCCTGGGCGCCGGCCTGGTCGGCTGGATCGCCTGGGCGGCGGGCAAGAAGTTCGTCACCCAGGAACAATGGGCAGCCTGGCAGGCCGGGCACGGCCAGGAACACGACAGGCTCGACGACGCCCTGGCCGCCGGCGAACGCGAGTTCACCGCCATCAAGAAAGAGTTGGAGAACCTGCCCACCCGCGAGGACCTGGAGCCGATTTCGCAGCAACTGGGCGGGCTGGCCAGCACGCTGTCGGCGCTGGCGGAAGCCGTGGGCGGCATCAAGACCACCCTGGCCGGCGTCAACGACACCATCCAGACCCTGCTGGGCCACGAACTGGCCGAGGCCCGCGCCATCAAGGCCGCCTCGGTCAAAAGGGATTGATCATGGATTTCCTGGACCGCCTGAACGCCCATGTCCGCCTGGCCATCCTGCTGGCGTTGGTCGAGCCGCCACGGATCGAGCGGCTGCGCCACGCCTTGCTGCACATGCTGTGGCGCGTGCCGGGCCGATCCGCCACCGCCAGCTTCCTGGAAGAATCCCTGGCCGATTACGGCATCCTCGCCACCCGCGACGAAGTGGTGGCCGAACTGGCCTGGCTGGCCCGGTCGCGGCTGGTGGTGCCGGCGGAAACGGGACCGGCGGGGGCGCTGGTCCTGGATCTGGGCCGCGACGTGGCCCGGGGCAAGACCGCCGTGCCCGGCGTCGCGCCCGGCCCGGCACTCGACTGGTTGCGGGACAGGCTGGACGCCGCCAGCCTGCGGCTGTCCGACGTCGAGTTGCTGGACCATCTGGGCTGGCTGCAAGACCGTGACCTGGTGGCTGTCGACGACCTGGTGCTGCCGACCCGGCTGGGCTGCGACGTCGCCCAGGGCCGCGCCCATGTCGAAGGCGTCAAACCGCCGTCCAGCACCACCATCATGCGGTTGGCGTCTAACGCTGCCCGCGACCGGCTGGGCGGCTGACATGGCCCATCCACCGGAAGCCAGACGGGCGGTGCGCGACGCCTATGTCGTCGACAAGCTGGACCTGGAAGCCGCCGCCGCCCGCGCCGGCGTGCCCTACGACACGGCCCGCAAATGGAAGGGTGCCGATCCCAACGACTGGGACAAGGCCCGCGCCGCCCATTCGCTGACCGGCGCCGGCGCCGGCACCATCGCCCAATTGGTGCTGCACGACTTCCTGATCATGTATCAGGCCACCGTCGACGACGTGAAGGCAGACTGCGACATGTCGGCCAAGGACAAGGCGGAAACCCTGTCGCGGCTGGCCGACGCCTTCCAGAAGACCATCAGCGCGGTGGCCAAGGCCGCGCCCGACCTGGGCCGCTATGCCGTGGCCACCGAATTGCTGGCCGACCTGGCCGGGTTCGTCGCCACCGACTTCCCCCAGCACCGGGCCGCCCTGGTCGACATCCTGGAACCCTTCGGCGCCTTCGTCGCCCGCAAGTACGGCTAAGATCATGGCCACGGCCCGCAAACCGGTCAGCGCCGACGACTTCCTGAAATCGCTGGCCGAATTGGCCGCCGAACAGCGCCGCGTCATCGAGACCGAATGCCCCGGTTTCGACCTGGACCCCAAGGCGTCCACCACCCGGGTGGCCAAGGTCAAGGGCGCCGACGCCGACGCCTTCCGCTTCTTCTGCGTTACCTATTTCCCGCATTACATCAAGGGCGAGCCGTCCGGTTTCCATGAATGGCTGTTCCTGCATTTGCCGCAGGTGGCCCGGGCGCCTGACGGCAAGCGGGAACTGATCGCCGCGCCGCGTGGCAATGCAAAGTCCACCGTGGTGACGCTGCTGTTCACCGCCTGGTGCGTCATCTGCCGCACCAAGCGCTTTCCCGTCATCCTGTCCGACACGTTCGACCAGGCCGCCGTCCACCTTCAGGGCCTGAAGTCGGAACTGGAATTCAATCCCCGGCTGGCCGCAGACTTCCCCGAAGATGCCGGGGCCGGTCCGGTCTGGCAGGCCGGCGAGATCGTCACCGCCAGCGGCGCCAAGATCAAGATCGGCGGTGCAGGCAAGGCCCTGCGCGGCTTCCGTCACGGCGCCCAGCGCCCCGATCTGGTCATCGCCGACGACCTGGAAAACGACGAAAACGTCAAGAACCCCGACCAGCGCAACAAACTGGAGAACTGGCTGGACAAGACGGTCGAGCCGCTGGGGCCGCCAGACGGCTCGATGGATCTGATCTGGGTCAACACCTTCCTGCATTTCGACGCGGTGGCCATGCGCAAAAGCCGCAACCCGCTGTGGCGGAAAAAGGTGTTCAAGGCGGTGACGCAATGGCCCGACGACATGGCCTTGTGGGAACAATGGGAAGGCATCCTCAGGAATTCCGACCCCGAAATCGCAGAAGCCCTGGCCGACCGCTTCTACCAGGACAACCAGGCGGCCATGCTGGCCGGCGCGGTGGTGCTGTGGCCGGCGGTGCAGCCGCTGGTCAAGCTGATGAAGATCAAGGTCCGCGTCGGCGACGCAGCCTTTTCGTCGGAATACCAGAACGAGCCCATCGATTCCGACGCCCAGCTGTTTCCAAAGCTGACCTTCTGGGTGTCGCGCCTGGCCGAATGGGTGTTCGTCGGTGCCTGCGATCCATCGATGGGCGGCGAAGGACGGCGCAACGACCCCAGCGCCATCGGCGTCGGCGGTTTCAACCGCTCGACCGGCATCCTGGACGTGGTCGAAGCCTCGATCAGAAAGCGCGTGCCGTCGGTGATCATGTCCGACATCCAGACGCTCCAGCGGGAATACCGCTGCATAAAATGGGGTGTCGAGATCGTCCAGTTCCAGGCCTTCTTCGCCCAACAGCTGGTTCGGGATTCGGCGATCAAAGGCATTCCGATCCCGATGGTCGGCATCAAGTCCACCGTCGAAAAGGGCCTGCGCATCGAAAGCCTGGAGCCGCACATCAGAAACGGCCTGATCCGCCTGGCCGCCAACCAGTCCGTGCTGCTGGAACAATTGCGTTTCTACCCGCAAGCCGCCCATGACGACGGACCCGACATGCTGGAAATGCTGTGGCAGATGGCGCAATCCATCCGCTCGGGGCGCACTGATATCCATGTCGGCGGACGCCGCACGGTGACCGCAGACAATTTGAGAGGTTTCAATGACTGACGGAACCAAGCCGGCCTCCATTGCCGGCCTGCGCCAGGAGATCGCCGGCCCCGGAACCGATATTTTCGCTTCCATCTGGGTCGAGTTGCTGAAGCCCACCGACGACGTCCTGGAAGTCCAGGGGGCGATCAAGGGACTGAAGATCTATGACGAGCTCGAGCGCGACCCGCTGGCCAATGCGGTATTGACGAAACGGAAGCTGGGGCTGATCGCCCGTGATTGGCGAGTCGATTCCGGCGGTGAACAGGACCGAGACCGCTTGGCGGCGGAATTGGCCGAGCGCGTTTTGTCTGGACGCTTCGGACTGTCATTCGACAAGGTCTGTCACGATCTGTTGGACGCCACCTTGAAAGGCCATGCCGTGGCCGAAATCGTTTGGGAAAAACGCGACGCATTCATCGTTCCTGTGGCCATCAAGCCAAAGGACCAGCGTCGCTTCGTCTTCGACAAGGATGGCACCCTGCGCATGTTGACGCGCGAGAACACGCATGCCGGAATCGAACTTCCGGCCCGCAAGTTTGTTGTCCACCGTTTCGGCGACAAGACCGGCGATCCGTACGGACGTGGCCTCGGCCACCAGCTTTACTGGTGGGTGTTCTTCAAGCGCCTTGCCACTCAATTCTGGCTGACCTTCGCGGAAAAGTTCGGTGGCCCCACGGTCATGGGCGAAGTGCCCGACCATATGACGCCCGAGCAGGAACTGGTGCTTCAGGCCAAGCTTGAAAGCATCGCGCAGCAATCGGCTGTCACCGTACCTATCGGAACCAGGATCACCTTTCTTGAGGCGGTTCGGTCGGGGACCGTGACCTATCCCGATCTGGTCAAATATTGCGACCTGATGATCACCATCTGCGTTCTGGGTGAAACCCTGACCACGTCCGAGGGCTCTTCCGGTAGCCGCGCCCTGGGCGACGTTCACCAGGGGGTCAAGGACGAAATCATCGACGCCGACGCGGACCTGTTGTCCGCCACCTTGAACACCCAATTGCTGTCCTGGATCACGGAACTGAACTATCCCGGTGCCGCCCCGCCCAGCGTCTGGCGCCCGCGTCCGACCCGGGAAGAAGCTGTCGCGAAGACACAGCAGGAACAATTGAAGGCGCGGGATCAGGCCCGGGCGTTCTGCGATTCCATGCGCCGCTCGGGGTGGGAACCGGAAGATTTTGGAGCGAACGTCCTCGAGCAGGCGTTTGGAGATTGGAAATATGTCGGCCCGCCCCAACCGGCATCGATCGACCAATCCGCGGAAGCTGGTCAACCACAAGCCTTGGCCGCGCCCGCCGTTGCCGCGCCGATCCCGGCGCTGGCGGCCCCCGATGCCAGGCCGACCGATCATCTGGCCGACCAGCTGGATGGTGTGGCAAGTGGCGCCTGGGCCGCGCACCTGAACCGCATCCGTCGGATGCTGGACCAGGTCGAGACGCTGGAAGAGGCGCAATTCGCCCTGGCCGACATCTATCCGGACCTGAAGGCCGACGATTTGGCCCAGGCGATTGGCCAGGCGATGGCGCTGGCCAACCTGACCGGCAGGACCGACGTCGATGGCTGAGGACCGGCCCGGCCTGGCCTTCGGCGAAGCCATCGCCTACCACAGAAACAAGCTGGCCATGCCGTCCAAGGCCTGGACCGACCTGTGGGGCCGCGAACACGCACGCGGCTTCATCGTCGCAGGTGCCGCCACCGACGACCTGGTCACCGGCTTCCACGAAGCCATCGGCAAGGCCCTGACCGAGGGCCGCACCCTGGCCGACTTCCGCAAGGATTTCGACCGGCTGGTGGCCGAACACGGCTGGACCTATAACGGCAGCCGGGGTTGGCGGACGGCTGTCATCTACAACACCAATTTGTCCCAGGCCTATAACGCGGGCCGATGGGAACAGGCGAAAAGCCTGGACAATCCCGTGGGGCGATATCGCCACAATCCCGGCGACAACGAACGGCCCGAGCATAAGGCAAAGCACGGCACCACCCTGCCGCTGTCGCATTCTTTCTGGTCGACCTGGTGGCCGATCAACGCCTGGGGCTGCCACTGCCAGGTCGACATCCTGTCGGCCAGGGCCGCCAGGGCGGCGGGTTGGACCATCTCGGATGATCCGCAGCCGGACGAGATGGTCCAGCGTACGGTCAACACGCCGCAGGGCAAGATGGTCACCCATGTGCCGAAAGGCATCGATCCGGGCTTCGATTACAATCCCGGCGAAGCCGCCTTCGGGCATAAATTGAACGAACGCGCCTTCGCGGCGGCGGGCGGGAATTCCCGTGAAGCGTGGAAACCCCTGACCCACGGCACTTGGGAAAACAAGGGCCGGCCCCAGATGATCCCGCTGGACAAGCCGCAGGCCCGCCCGACCGTGAAGGTGGCCCAACCTGCCGATGTCGAACGGGCGGTGCGATCCGTGATCGGCGGCCCCGAGCGTATCTTCACCAGCCCCGACGGCTCGCGCACCTTGATCGACGCTGCCGTCCTGGCGCGGCACTTCCAGGACGCGAGATACCTGAACCGGACCAAGTACCTGCCATTCCTTCCGGAACTGCTGGAAGATCCATTCGAGATCTGGATGGCCTTCGAACAACACCATGCGACCGGCGAGGTGCGGCTGCGCAAACGCATCATCAAGGCATTGGATGTCGGAAAGGGCGAAAGCCTGATGCTGGTGGCCAACACCTGGAACAGCCGCTTCACCGGCTGGACCTTCATCCCAAGCGACCGTCCAAAGCAGCTGCAAACGTGGCGCTACGGAAAATTGCTGTGGGGGAGGAAGTGAGGCCCTCACCGTCACGGCCCGGTGGGGCGCCCGTCGATGGCTTTCGGAGCCGTTTCCAGCCATCTCCTTCGTTTCGCCATTCTAGCGCCGCTGGCGGCAAAAGGCAATTTTTTGGACCCGCAGGCCGCGCCCACCGCGTCACCCCCCGTTAGACCCCCGTTAAAAACCGAAAGCGGGGCATCGTCGATTTGATCTGGACGGCGACGGCGCAGCGCGGCACCATTCGGCCAGGTCACCATCTCGGCCCCACCTGAAAAGCTTCAGGATATTTCCCCCAATCGCCGCCGCCTAAGGTCGCCCCATCGTCAATACGGATGGGCGGGACATCGTGGCCGACAACGTCACCATCTCCGGGATCGAGATTTTAAGCCCCGGCACCTTCACCGATGCCAACGGCAAGGTGGTGGCGCTGTCGCTGGCCGACCTGCACGAGCTGGCCGCCGCATACGACCCCGATCTTCAAGACGCCCCCGCCGTCGTCGGCCACCCGAAGATGGATGATCCGGCCTATGGCTGGATGCGCAATCTGCGCGTCGACGGCCAAGTGCTGCTGTGCGATCTGGAAGACGTCGATCCCGACTTCGCCGACACCATCAAGGCCAAGCGCTTCAAGAACAAGTCGCTGTCCTTCTTCCTGCCGAGATCTAGGGGTAACCCGAAGCCGGGCAAGCTTTACCCCAAACATCTGGGCCTTCTGGGCGCCCGGGCGCCGGCGGTTCCGGGCCTGAAGCCGATTTCCTTCGCAGCCGATGACGAGGCGGTGGTGATCGAGCTGGCCGGGCCGTCGCCTTGGCTGTTCAGGTCCCTGGCCGCCGCTTTCTCGTCGATCCGCGACCACCTGATCGAGACCTTGGGCACCGAAAAGGCCGATTCGGTCATCGCGCCGTGGCTGGTCAACGATCTGCGTGACGCCGCATCCGAGATGGATGCGCCGGCCTCCGATCAACCCATGCCCGCTTTTGCCATCCCCGAAACCACTGACGAAGGAGGCCCGATGGCCACCCCCGAACAGATTGCCGCGTTCGCCGCCCGCGAGGCGGAACTGGCCGCCCGCGAGGCGGAGATCAAGGCCCGCGAGACCCGCGCACAGGAACTGGAAGTATCGCTGGCCGCCGCCGAGGCCCAAGCCCGCAAGAAGGATGACGAAGCCTTCGTCGACGGCCTGATTGCCGAGTGCCGCCTGGCCGTCGGCGAAAGGGATGATGTGTTGGCCGAACTGGCGGCGATGGACGACGGAATCGTCATTCAGCTGGCCTGCGCCGATAACAACCAGATCAGCCTGCGTCAGGCCTACATGGACCGCCTGAAACGTTCCCCCAAACTGGTCGAACTGGGCGAAATGGACGACAGCGATTCCGTCGTCGCCCTGTCCAGCGGCGAAGATATCGCCGCCGCCGCCACGGACTATATCGCCGACCAGGCCAAGTTGGGCCGGTCCGTCACCGCCGCCCAGGCGGTTTCCCACATCATGAACAAGCGGAGCTGACCTTGAGCAATCCCGGCTTCACCAAAACCTACACCGCCCAGGGCGCCATCGCCGGCCGGCGGTTCATCGTCCACGGCACCGCCGACCGCCACGTCGCCCAGGCCGCCGCCGGCGGCGCCTGCATCCTGGGTGTCAACGAACGCCTGGATGTGGTCGACGGCGAGCGCGTCGACGTCATTAAGGGCGGCCTGGCCGAAATCGAATATGGCGGCGTCATCACCCGGGGCGACCCGTTGACCGCCGATGCCGATGGCAAGGCCGTCAAGGCCGATCCTGCCGCCGGCGCCAACATCCATATCGGCGGCTGGGCTGAAATCTCCGGCGCCGCCGGAGATTTCGGCCTGGTCAACATCGCCTCCGCCCGCATCCAGGGCTAAGCAGGGAAGACATCGCACATGGCTACCGCTCCGTTTCCCGTCAATCCCGTCCTGACCGGCGTCGCCCTGGCCTATCGCAATGGCCGTCTGATCGCCGACGAAGTCAGTCCCCGCCGTCCGGTCGCCGGCGAATTGTTCAAATACGGCAAGCATTCGCTGGGCGAGAAGCTGACTATTCCCGACACCCGAGTCGGTCGCAAGTCCATCCCCACGGAAGTCGAATTCTCGCTGACCGAGGTCGAGGCCTCGACCGAGGATCACGGCCTGGACGATGTTGTTCCCAACAAGGACATCGATCAAGCCGGGCAAATCCCCGGGTACAGCCCGCTTAACACCGCGACCGAGAATCTGACTGACTTGGTGGCCCTGGCCCGCGAAGTGCGTGTCGCCGGCCTAGTGTTCGGGGCGGCAAACTATGCCGTCGGCAACAAGCTGGCCTTGGCCGGCGGCGACCGCTGGGACGATTACGCGAATTCCGATCCGGTGGACGACCACAAGGCGGCGATGGATTCCTGCGTCATGCGGCCCAATGTCGCCATTTATGGCCGCGCCACCTGGTCGAAGCTGTCGTCGCATCCGAAAATCCTGGCGGCGGTGGGCAAGCTGAACGTGGGCGGCGGCATCGCCACCCGCGAGGAAGTCGCCCGTCTGTTCGAGTTGGACGAGATCATGGTCGGCGAAAGCTGGGTCAATATCGCCAATCCCGGCCAGGCGGTGACCCGCGCCAGGGTTTGGGGCAAGCATGCCTCGCTGATCGTCCGCGACAAGCTGGCCGATTTCCAGAACAAGCGGCCCACCTTCACCCTGACCGCGCAATGGGGCACACGCATCGCCGGTTCGATCAACGAACCCAAGGTCGGCCTGCGCGGTTCGGTTCGTGTCCGTGTCGGCGAATCGGTCCGCGAATTGGTTATCGCCAGCGACCTGGGCTACCTGTTCGAGAACGCGGTGTCGTGATGGCCAAGCGCCCCACCCCGGAACAGCAGCCCTCCGGCGGCGGAACCATCGCCGCCGAAGGCGGCAAGTCGACC
>DJWR01000167.1:0-12224 GCA_002441055.1 Caulobacteraceae bacterium UBA6225
CGCTTGATATGGCCGAGCCACTGGCTGGTCAGGGCGACCGCCTCATCCGAACCATAGGCCGCCCCACAGAACACCAGGGCGTCGGCCAGGCCCGTGACGCCCAGGCCAATGCGGCGTTTGGCCTTGGCCTCGGTTTCCTGAGCCTCGAGGGGGAAGCGGGAGATGTCGATCACATTGTCGAGCATCCGCACCGCCGTATAGGTCAGCTCGCTCAGCTGGCCGAGATCGAGGCGAGCGTCTGAACCAAAGGGCGAGGTGATCAGCCGCGCCAGATTGATGGAGCCCAGCAGGCAGGCGCCATAGGGCGGCAACATCTGCTCGCCGCAGGGATTACTGGCGAGAATGGTCTCGCAATAGTCCAGGTTATTCTGGGCGTTCACCCGATCGATGAAGATGACGCCGGGTTCGGCGGCGTCGTAGGTCGCCTGCATCAGGCGCCGCCAGATGTCCTTTGCCGGAACTGTGCGGACAACCTGTCCCTGATAGACCAGCGGCCAGTCTGCGCCGGCCTCCAGGGCGGTCATGAAGGCGTCCGTGACCAGGACGGAGAGGTTGAAGTTGCGCAGCCGAAGCGGGTCGCGCTTGGCGTCGATGAAGGCCTCAATGTCGGGATGGTCGATGCGCAGGCACCCCATCATCGCCCCGCGTCGCTGCCCTGCCGACATGATCGTCCGGCACATGGAATCCCAGACATCCATGAAGCTCAGGGGACCAGACGCATCCGCCGCCACACCGCGAACCGGAGAGCCGGAGGGTCGGATGGAGGAGAAGTCCATGCCCACACCGCCGCCCTGCTGCATGGTGATCGCAGCCTCGCGAACCTGGCCGAAGATGGCCTCCAGACTGTCGGGGATCTTGCCCATGACGAAGCAGTTGAAGAGGGTGACCGCCCGCCCCGACCCAGCCCCCGCCAGGATCCGGCCCGCGGGGATGAACTTGTAGTCCTCCATGGCCGTCCGGAACCGTTCTGCGGCGGCTGCCCGCATGTCCGGCGCCTCGCCCTCGGCCAAGGCGATGGCGACCCGGCGCCAGGTGGCCTCGATGGAGTCGTCGGCCTGTGCGCCCGATGCGGGCGCGAACCGGTACTTGCTGGACCAGATTTCCTGGGCGAGAGGGTTGTCGAACGCCATGGGCATATCTCCTGGGTGGGTCTCCCAGGCTGTTCGATTCGCTGCGGCGTGCGACAGGGTCGGCGCGGTGTCGCAGGTGCGCGAACTTCTGCGTTTAAGCGGGTGACAGACATCAAGCCGCCGATGGTGAGGCTTCAAGGCGCGATCTGACTTGAAGGCGCACAGTGATCTTTCACTCAGGAGATCGCCAGATGCTTTCCGAGATGCAGATTGTCGAGCGTGAGTTCGCCCGCCGCCCGCCCGTGATCGAAGATCACGCCGCGCCGGCCCCTTCGGTTCGATCGCCAAACCCGATGCCGAGCCGCCCCGTGCGGTGGCTGCATGCGATGGCCTGGGTGCTTTCCACCCCGTCCGCCGCAGTCTTGCTGGGCCGAGGCTGACAGCCGACCGCGTTCCCGATGGGGGCGGAACCGCCCCCCGGACGGACGTCTTGGAAACGCCCTAGAAGTCGAGAACCTCAAGGAGGGCGCCGCTCGCCAGAGCCGGCGCGTTCGCCCCGCGGCGACCCAGCAGAGTCCACTCACCCATCACCGATTGCGCGCTGGAATCCTGATTGTCGCAGGGTTCGGCGCCGTGCGCGCCCATCCGGGCCCGAACGAACACCTCGCGCTCGCCAGTTGGCGGGAAGGAAACGCCCGCCGGCGTCTCACGCCAGGCCCAGGCCTCCGAGGGCGAGCGCCCGGTCAGAGCCGCTAGGAGCGGGGCGAGAAAGAGCCTGGCGGTGACCATGGCCGCAGTGGGGTTTCCTGGCAGGCCAACCACCAGCCGCCCGGCCGCTCTGCCGACCCATACCGGCTTGCCAGGCTTCATGGCCACCTTGTCGACAACGAGCTCAAGGCCCTCGAAGGCCGAGCGCGCATAGTCCTTCTCCCCGACTGAGGCGCCGCCGGTCATCACGATGAGATCGGCCCGGCCCAGCTCGTCTGCCACCAGATCGCGCAGGGCGGCCAGGTCATCAGGGGCGCGACGCCGCTGTACCGCGCCCGCCCCCCAACGGCGCGCCAGACCGGCGACACCATAGGAGACGCTGTCGGGGGTCCGACCAGGGCGATCAAGGGCGGTCCCAGGCGCCACGAGTTCGTCGCCCGAGGAAATGATCGAGACTTTCGGGCGGCGTCTTACGGAAACAAAGGGCCGATCGGCCGCCGCGGCCAGCAACAACGCCCCCGGCGTCATGAGCCGGCCCTGTCGCAGCAGGATCTGGCCGGTCCGAAAGTCTGAACCGGCCGGCCGGATGTGCGAACCCGATAGGGCGCCCGCGTCCAGCGTGACGCCGTCCCCCGACACCTGCGCCCGTTCCTGCGGCACGACCTGGTCAAAGCCCTTCGGTAAGGGGGCGCCTGTGAAAATGCGTACGCAAATTGCGTCGACCAACTCGCCCGGGGGCGCGTCGCCTGCGAACACCACCCCGCTGACCGGCCAGGTGGCGCGGCCCGCCGCAAGATCGGCGCTGCGGATCGCATAGCCGTCCATGGCCGACACCGCCTGGGCGGGACTGTCGCCGGGGGCGAGAATGTCCTCGGCCAGCACCCGGCCGTCGGCCTCGTCCAGACCAGTGACCTCGGCGTCCAGAGGCGCAGCCAGATCGGTCAGCCGGTGACAGGCCTCGTCAAAGCTGATCACGCACAGACGCCGCGATAGCGAGGGATCTGGCCCACCAGGGAACAGGGGCGGAAGCGGCTGTCGAACTCCTGCACGAGGACCAGGTCCCAGGCGTCGCGGCAGGCGCCGGTGGAGCCCGGGACGCAGAAGATGAAGGTCTCGTCGATCTGGCCGGCCAAGGCCCGCGACTGGAGGGTGGAGATCCCGACCGTGCCGTAGCTCGCCTGATGGAAGACGACAGAAAAGCCGTCCATCTCGCGATTCAGCAGGGGACGAACGGCCTCCGGGGTCACGTCGCGGGGCGAAAAGCCGGTGCCACCCGTCGTGACAATGACGTCGACCTGCGGATCACCCGCCCACTGGCGGACCTGCCCGGCGATGGCCTCGACCTCATCGGGCACAATGGCCTTGCCCGCAAGCTCGTGTCCGGCCTGGCGCAGCCGCTCAACCAGTAGCCCGCCAGAGGTGTCGGTGGTTTCATTGCGGGTGTCGGAGATGGTGAGCACCGCAATCCGCAGGGGATAGAAGGGCAGGCTCAGATCAAGGCCATGCTTCATGGGTCAGCCTCCAGAAAACGCAGAGAAGAAGGCGACTTCCGCGCCGGGATGAATGTGCGCCTCGTCCAGGATCAACACCTGATCGACCGCAGCCCTGACCCCAGGCGCGTCCAGGGCGTGAGCCGCCTCTGGCAGTTGAGCGGCTATAAGGGCCTTCAGACCCGCCACGGAGAGTCCGCCAACTGGGACGCGCACCCTATGGCTGCGGCCGAGCCGGTCACTCACGGCGCCAAAGAAGAGAATGGTGGTGTTGGCGCTCCCCGTCTGGGGAGGCGGAGACAGGGTGTCTAGCATTGCGGATCCTTCAGGGGCGCAGGTCCTACCTAGTCGGTGTGACTGACCTGGCCCTTGCGCTGCATCAAACCGTCGGGATGAAGCCGGGGGAGGGGCCCGGCGCGGCTGCGTCACTGATAGTCCCGCGACGCATGACCTACGATCGTCGAATGTCATTTTGAGCCTAGATCAATATCAAGTCCGCGTTTGAGCCGCGGCAATGTCATCTGGCGAGCGGCAGGTTAGATGTGGGACAAGTCTAAGGAGGACTGTCATGCGTCTGAATGTTCGACTCGAGTCTCTTAGCACAGCCGCCGCCGCGATTTCGGCGACGCTTGCCCTGGTGTCCGTTGGTCTGAGCGCGGGCGCCGCCCGTGCTGAAGCTGTCGCAGACATCGCCGTGATCGGCCGCGCCGCGACGACCGTGACTGTGCCCTATGTGGGTCGGACCTCGCAGGCGGTGCGCCTGGACGTTCGTCAGGCTGCTGGCGTGGTGTGCGACGGGGCCCTGCTTAACGGGGAAATCGAGCCGCTCGATCGTCAGTGGTGCCGGGACAAGACGACGGCGCGGACCTTGCGCACCTACGCAAAGCTGCGGAACGAGATCATCGCCGACGCCGCCCCGCTGCGGGTCCAGATGATGGCGGCGCGTTAGGGCCCCTTCCGATCCGGCCCAGGGCCTGATTGACACCATCGGCATGCAGAGCGGAGTCATCATGACGCTTCCCGTGGGTGCGCGTGCGCTTCGGCGCGCAGACGGTCGAGTGGAGGGGGTCCTGGTTCGCGACCTTCCCCACTCGGTCGAGCGGGTCTGGGCCTTTCTCACCGAGCCCCAGCACCTCCCGCTCTGGCTTGCCGAGGGGCAGGTTTCCGCCAGCCCTGGCGGCATGGCGCGCCTGGACTTTGGCCAGAGCGGCTCACCCATCGACAGTCCCGTGACAGAAGCCATCGCCCACCAGGCGCTTGACTACTCCTGGAGCGGGCCAGGGGAGCCGGTCCGGCCCCTTCGCTGGCGTCTCCGCGCCGTTGGCGCGGATGAAACGCGGCTATTGTTGTCGGTGACGACGCCTGACGCTGACGATCCAGCCCGCGCCCTGGCCGGTTGGGACGCCCATCTGGAAATGCTCGCCGCCGCGCTGGAGGGGGTGCCGATGAAGTTCCCCTTCAACCATTTTCAAGCTGTGCGCGCAGCGCTGACAGCCGAGCTGCACGAAGCCGAGCTCCAACCCGCCAGCTGACGAACATCAAGCCGGTCCTAGACGCCCACCAAGGCCGCGGTCGGCTGTCCGTCCTAGTAGAGAACCCTACGGAGGTTCTCATGCTGTCCCAGGACACCACTATTTCCCCAGACACCGCCATCCGCGAGATCGCCATCGCGCGCCCGGGGGCGACCGCCGTGTTCCGTCGGCACAGGATCGACATTTGCGGCGATGGGGACACATCCCTCTCACAGGCCGCCCTGCAGCGCGGCCTCTCCCTGACCGACCTTCAGGCCGAACTCAGTGGTCTTGCGGGCGAGGGAGACGAGCTTCCTGTTGAGGCCGGCGCGCTCATCGACCACATCCTCAGCCGCTATCACGACGTCCACATGGCCGAGCTGCCGGAGGCCATCCGTCTGGCGCGGCGGGTTGAGACTGTCCACCAGATCAAGCGTGGTTGCCCCCACGGCCTTGCTGATCATCTAGCCCTGATCTTCGATGACCTTCAGGGCCACCAGCGCAAGGAGGAGGCGGTCCTCTTTCCGATGATGCGGCAGGGCGGCGGCCCCATGATCGGGTTTCCGATCGCCCGGATGCTGGCCGAGCATGTCGATGTGGTCGAACAGTTGGAAGAACTGGCCCGCCTCACCACCAACTTCGTTCCGCCCCAGGGGGCCTGCACCACCTGGCGCGCCCTCTATGAGATGTGCCGCAAGCTGGATGAGGATCTGCGCGAGCACATGCACATCGAGAACGAGATCCTGTTTCCCATGTTCGCCTGAAGCGTAACGTCGTGCGGCGCGTCCGTTAGCGCCCGCGAAGAGGTCCTCGGCGTCGTGAGTGGGGGGCAGACCGGATCAGCGGCGGCCCTGGGGCGGCAGCTCTATTTGTGACGCAGGATCAGTCGCGCGGCTGCGAGGCGCTGCTTCTCGACCGCCGTCTGGCGTTGCAGGGACGCCAGGTGAGCGGCGAGTCGCTTGACCTCGTGACGTCGAACCGCGCCCAGAATGGCCTGAGCTTCTTGAAGATTCATGCCTGCCTCCTGGCCGATGTCTTGCCCCATGCCGCCAGGCGCGGCCTTGACCTCGTTCAAGCTGACAGTCGGAATTTTTCCTGGCCTGCTCGGCCGGCGGTTCGCCAAGGTCTGAACCGCCGCGTGAGGGCGCACCCATCAAGACCCCGCTTGAGATCAAGCAATTCGTCGGCGCAGCGCAGCGGCTACCCTCACATGGATTGGCGCTTCGGGTGTTGTCGCCCGGTCGAAAGGAGCTACCGCGCCGATTGGCTCTCCACACTTCCCACTTGGCCCCCGGCGACGCCGTGGGGCCGCCTTTGTTTCTGCGGAAGGATGGGCCTGGCGACTTCAGTTCCGAGCCTAGAGGCCCGGCAAAAAATTGCATGACCGGTCCGACCAGAGGAATTTTTGCGTGCCCGCACCCCGCCCGATTGCTGATCACATCGACATGCGGTTCTCAGCCCTCCTGGAGGCGAGGCTGGCGCGCCCGGGGCGGCGACGCAAAGGTCTGCGCCGAAAGATCGCCCTGCGCATCGCCGCCGCCAGATTGTTTGAGCAGCAGGGCTATGAGGCGTCCGGCGCGGCCGAAATCGCCCAGGCTGCC
The DNA here is from genome assembly GCA_002441055.1 of Caulobacteraceae bacterium UBA6225. Classification (GTDB taxonomy): domain Bacteria; phylum Pseudomonadota; class Alphaproteobacteria; order Caulobacterales; family Caulobacteraceae; genus Phenylobacterium. The sequence continues at coordinate 6,381 of DJWR01000167.1, forward strand.
GGCCTGTCGCGGGCCGGCTTCTACGTCTATTTCCGCGACAAGGCGCATGTGGCGATTTCGGTCCTGCGTCCGTTCGTCGCCGTGGCCTTTCCGCTGGAGGGTGCGCAATCGGGGGCGGCGGCCGCCTCGCTTGAGCAACTCTACCGGATGATAAACGATAACCGCCGCCTGGTGCAGTGCCTGGAGCCCCTGCGGATGGAGGCGCCGGGATTTGTTAGCGCTGTCGACGCCCGCATTCTCCGCTGGCATGGCGACCTGCTCGACGGCGCGGGCCTCGATCCGCGGCTGGCAAGCCTGCTGTCGGCGATGAGTATGGGTCTGGCCTGGAGGCCGTCGGCCGAACTGGACGGGGGTGTGGCGCGAGTGACGGAGCTGCTGTCGCCCCAGTTGTCGCGCAGGGGCCAGGGGCCGGAGCGCTTGAGCCCAGGGCGGCGCCTGGACCACGGCCCGTCCGCCGCGGGGCCGCGGGTTCTTGTGCGGGCGCTGCCGTGACCTGGATCGCCACGAAGACCTATGGCGCGGAGCGCGGCCTGTCCTGCGCCCTCCGGCAGTGGTCTGCGGAAAGCCATTGCGCCCTGATTCACGGCTATGCCCTGGGCTTTCGCTTCACCTTCGCCGCCGAGCAGCTCGACGCGCGCGGATGGGTGGTGGACTTTGGGACGGGCGGCTTTGGCCAGATCCGCACCTGGCTGCATCAGGTCTTCGATCACGCCCTGCTGGTGGCGAAGGACGATCCTGCCTTGCCTGACCTCATGCGGCTTGCCGAACTCGGTCTGGCGCGGGTCCAGGTGGTGCCGGGCGCCAGTTGCGAGAGGCTGGCGGAATTTGTCTGGGCGGCCGCCGACCCGATGATCTCCCAGGCCACGAAAGGTCGATGCTGGGTGGCCGAGGTGGAGTGCATCGAGCATGGCGCCAACAGCGCGACCTACCGCAATCCGGACTCTGTCCTGCGAGGCTTGCGCACAGAGGTGTTGAGCCAGCTGCTGACGGAGGCCGGCTGAGCCAAATCCCCGCCCGACCTGCCGGCGCCTGATATTCGGGCGTGACCAGCCCATTTTGCGAGCGCTTTCTCGGCCGCCCGTCGTTGCAAGCCGCATTGCGGGTTGCCGCCGGCAGGGGCTGTCCTAGTCAGGCTCCATGCGCGTGCTCATCATCGATCCGGACCCGGCTCGCGCCGCCCTCGTGGCTGAAGGGCTCGCCGGGATCGATCCGCTGCAGGTTCAAGTGGCCGCCGTCTATCATGAGACGGAGGCCGCAGCCTTTCAGCCGGATGTGGTGGTGGTCGCCTCTGAAAGCCCGGACCGCGACACTCTGGAAAGCCTGCGCGAGGCCAGCGCGGTCAATCCTCGCCCTGTGGTGATGTTTGTGGACCGCTCTGAGCCTGGCCTGGCGGAGGAGGCGGTGCGCGCCGGTGTGGCCGCCTATGTGGTCGACGGGCTGTCTGCGGCGCGGGTGCGCCCGGTGCTGGAGGTGGCCATGAGCCGCTTTCATCTGATGCATCAACTGCGGGCCGACCTGGCCAAGGCCAAGGCCGATCTGGCCTCGCGCAAGACCGTCGAGCGGGCAAAGGCCCTGCTGATGAAGGAACGGAGCCTGGATGAGGAGGCGGCCTACCGGCTGCTGCGCAAGCTCTCCATGGACACTGGCCGACCGCTGGGGGCTGTGGCCGCCGACCTGCTGGCCTTCGCCGGCGTGCTGAAGGGCGGAGATCCCACATGAGCCCATCTGACCCTCTCCAACTGGGGTTCATTCCCCTGGTGGACTCAGCCCCATTGATCGTGGCGCAGGAGAAGGGGTTCTTCGCCGCCGAGGGCCTATCGGTCAGCCTCAGCCGTGAGGGGTCCTGGGCCACGATCCGAGACAAGGTGGCGGCCGGCGCCCTGGACGGCGCCCACATGCTGGCGCCCATGGTCCTGGCCGCCAGCCTGGGGATCGGCAGCGAGCCCAAGGCGATGATCGCTCCTATCGCCCTGAACCGCGGCGGGGCGGCGGTGACCCTGTCCACCCGGCTGACGGGAGATGGCGACGCCGGCGCGCGCCTGACGCACCTTGTTCGCCGCAGGCAGGAGGAGGGGGCCAGTCCGCTGACCCTGGCGGCGGTCTATCCGTTTTCGATCCACAACTACCTGCTGCGCCACTGGCTGGCAGGCCTCGGCCTGAACCCCGAGGTCGATGTCCGCCTGACGGTGGTTCCTCCGCCGCGCACTGCGGCCCTCCTGGAAGAGGGCGTGATCGAAGGCTTCTGCGCCGGCGCGCCGTGGAACGCGGTGGCCATGGCCGCCGGCGTGGGTCAGACCGTCCTGCGCGCGACGGAGGTCTGGCCAGAAGCGCCGGACAAGGTGTTGGGGGTGACGGAATTCTGGGCGGCGGCCAATCCCGCCATCCTGCTAGCCCTGATCCGCGCCCTGGCGGCGGCGGGCGACTGGGCGGCCGATCCGCGCAATCAGCCAGAGCTCGTGGCGCTACTGGCCCGGCCAGAGTTCCTCGATGCGACGCCCGAGGCGATCGCCTCCAGCCTTACCGAGATCACCTTCGCCGGACCCCTCGTCAATCCGCCCCGTCGCGAACAAGCGGTCTGGCTGCTGGACCAGATGGCGCGGTGGGGCCAGATCGGCGAAGTGGCCACCGACAAGGTCACCGAGCGATGCTGGCGCCCGGACCTCTATCTGGCCGCTCAAGCGGGCTGATCGCCCAAGACTTCGACAGGCTCTGTTCGCAGGCGCCGCATTTTCATGCGATGCGGACCTTCTGACCCTACGGTTGCATCCCAGGAGTGACCAGGCCGGTGGGCTCAGGCCTCATGGGGTCAGGCCCAGGACAACGGCGTTCGCGGCTTCTTCGGAACAGGCTCGATGACGAGCCGCCTCCGCACGGCGACGCCGCCGCTCATGTCCTCTTGAACGGGTCTTCCCATGATCAGCCGATCCTTCCTTAAGGCGGGGCACGCCCCGACTCTGTTCTCGGCCTTCCTGTACTTCGACCTCAGCTTCATGGTCTGGGTGCTGCTGGGCCCCCTGGGCGTCGCCATCGCCGAGAGCTTCGACCTCGATGCGGCGCAGAAGGGCTTCATGGTCGCCGTTCCGGTTCTGGCCGGAGCGTTGCTGCGGGTGGTGGCCGGGGTCCTGGTGGACCACATCGGCCCGAAGAAGACCGGCATGATCGGCCAGCTCATCGTCATGGCGGGGCTCGGCGTCGCTTGGTTCGTGGGCCTGCACAATTATAGCCAGGTGCTGATGGTCGGCGTCCTGCTGGGGGTGGCCGGGGCCTCGTTCGCCGTCGCCCTGCCGCTGGCCTCACGCTGGTATCCGCCGGAACATCAGGGCCTGGCCCTAGGGATCGCCGGCGCGGGCAATTCCGGCACGGCGCTTGCGGCCCTGTTCGCGCCTCTGCTGGCGCAGCACTTCGGCTGGATGAATGTGCTGGGTCTGGCCACCATCCCGCTGGCCATCGCCTTCCTCGTCTATGTGGTCTTCGCCAAGGACGCTCCCGATCAGCCGCCGCCCAAGTCCCTGACCGAGTACATGGCGGTGCTGAAGACGCCGGACGCCTGGTGGCTGATGCTGCTCTACAGCGTCACCTTCGGCGGCTTCGTCGGCCTGTCCTCGTCGCTCACCATCTACTTCAACAGCGAATACGGGTTGAGCCCGGTGATCGCGGGCTTCTTCACCGCGGCTTGCGTCTTCGCCGGCTCCTTCGCCCGGCCCGTGGGTGGCGGGCTCGCCGATCGCTACGGCGGTGTCAGGACCCTCACGGTCGTCTATCTGCTCGCCGCCCTGGGCCTCGCCGTCGCCAGCTTCCACATGGCCACGCCCTATCTGGCTCTTGCGGTGATCATGTTCGCCATGATGGCCCTGGGCGCGGGCAATGGGGCGGTCTTCCAGCTGGCCCCGCAGCGCTTCCGCAACGAGATCGGCGTGGTCACCGGCCTGGTCGGGATGACCGGCGGCATCGGCGGCTTCTATCTCGCCGCCAGCCTCGGCTGGGCCAAGCAGACGACGGGCTCGTACCAGGCCGGCCTGTTCGGCTTCGCGGTCATGGCGCTGATGGCCTGCCTGGCCCTCAACCTGGTCAAGGGCCAATGGCGCCGGACTTGGCGCGAACTGGCTGGCCCCTCGGCCGCCCCCATCCGTCTTTAGGTCGACAGGAGACCCCCATGACCAAGGAACGTCTTGTCGTCATCGGCAACGGCATGGCCGGCTGCCGCGCGGTGGAGGAAGTGCTCAAGCGCGACCCTGACCGCTATGCGATCACCATCTTCGGGACCGAGCCCCGGGTGAACTACGACCGCATCATGCTCTCGCCTGTCCTGGCCGGCGAAAAGGCCTTCGCCGACATCGTCCTCAATGACGAGGCCTGGTACCGCGACCACGCCATCAGCCTGCACACCGGCTGCGCCGTCACCGAGATCGACCGGGAGGCCAGGGTGGTTCGGGCGAGCGACGGAACCCAGGCGGCCTATGATCGACTGATCCTGGCCACGGGCTCCGATCCCGTGCGGCTGCCGCTGCCCGGCGCGGACCTGGCCGGCGTCGTCACCTTCCGCGACCTGGACGATGTGGAGGCGATGGTGGCCGCCGCTGACGCGGGCGGCGAAGCTGTGGTGATCGGCGGCGGGCTCTTGGGCCTGGAGGCCGCCTATGGCCTGGCCAAGCGTGGGATGCGGGCCACGGTCATCCACCTGATGGACGTGCTGATGGAGCGTCAGCTCGATGAGTCGGCGGGCTTCCTCCTGCGCAGCGCCCTCACCGAACGCGGCGTAGAGACCGTGCTCGGCGCCCAATCCGAGGCGATTCTGGGCGAGGACGGCAAGGTGACCGGCCTGCAGCTTAAGGACGGCCGGATCATTCCCTGCAGCCTGCTGGTCATGGCCGTCGGTATCCGGCCCAACACGGCCCTGGCGGCCGACTGCGGCCTGACCGTTGGGCGCGGCGTGGTGGTGGACGACCAGATGCGCACCTCCGACCCGGCCGTCTTCGCCATTGGCGAGTGCGCCGAGCACCGGGGCATCGCCTATGGCCTGGTCGCGCCCATCTGGGAGATGTGCCGCGCCCTGGCCGACGTGCTGACCGGCGTGGACGACTGCGCCTATGGCGGTTCGGTCTTGCAGACCCGGCTGAAGGTGTCCGGGGTCGACGTCTTCTCCGCGGGCCGCTTCTCCGGCGGCGAGGGCTGCGAGGACGTGGTGTTCCGCGACGCCGGGCGCGGGGTCTACAAGCGCGTGGTCCTGGAACAGGGGCGGGTGGCCGGCGCAGTCCTGTTCGGCGATGTCATCGACGGCGGCTGGTACTTCGACCTGATGAAGGCGCAGACCGATGTCAGCGACCTGCGCGAAACCCTCATCTTCGGTCAGGCGGTGACGGAGGCGCTCCGCGGCGTGGACCCTAAGAGCGCCGTTGCGGCCATGCCGGACTCCCAGGAGATCTGCGGCTGCAACGGCGTGTGCAAGGGTGCCATCACCACCGCGATCGCCGATCTCGGCCTCACCACCCTCGAGGACGTCCGCGCCCACACCAAGGCCTCGGCCTCCTGCGGGTCGTGCACGCCTCTGGTGGAAAAGCTGCTGGCGGTCACCCTGGGCGACGCCTTCCAGGTCAAGACCGGACCCAAACCTGTCTGCGCCTGCACCCATCATGGCCACGAGGTGGTGCGCAAGCGCATCGTCGCCGAAGGCCTGAAATCGATCCCGGCGGTCATGCAGGCTCTGGAATGGGTGACGCCGGAGGGCTGCGCCAGCTGCCGGCCAGCGCTGAACTACTATCTGATCTGCGCCTGGCCCGGCGACTATCAGGACGACAAGCAGTCGCGCTTCGTCAACGAGCGGGTCCACGCCAACATCCAGAAGGA
>DJWR01000167.1:12249-14349 GCA_002441055.1 Caulobacteraceae bacterium UBA6225
GGCGGCCAGCGCATCGACCTGCTGGGCGTCAAGAAGGACGACCTCCCGGCGGTCTGGGCCGATCTGAACGCGGCGGGCATGGTCTCCGGCCACGCCTACGCCAAGGGCTTGCGCACCGTGAAGACCTGCGTGGGCACCGACTGGTGCCGGTTCGGAACCCAGGATTCCACGGGCCTTGGGGTGCGCCTGGAAAAGCTGATGTGGGGCTCCTGGGCGCCGGCCAAGGTGAAGCTTGCGGTGTCGGGTTGTCCGCGTAACTGCGCCGAGGCCACCTGCAAGGACATCGGCGTGATCTGTGTGGACTCCGGTTTTGAGATCCACATCGGCGGGGCGGCCGGTCTCCACATCCAGGGCACCCAACTGCTGACCAAGGTCGCCAGCGAGGATGAGGCCGTCTGGACCATCTGCGCCATTACCCAGCTCTACCGGGAGGAGGGCTGGTACCTGGAGCGTATCTACAAGTGGATGGCCCGGGTCGGGCTAGAAACCATCCGCTCTCAGATCGAGGATCTGGAGACCCGCAGGGCCCTCTACGACCGCTTCACCTACTCACAGCGCTTTGCGCGCACCGATCCCTGGGCCGAGCGGGTCGCCGGTCGCCATGCCGACGAGTTCAACCCCCTTAGCCGCCGTCTGGAGTTCGAAATCGCATGAACGCCCTGGTCAAAGACCCCCAGATCACCTGGATCGACGTCGGCGCCGACACCGACATTCCCCGCCGAGGCGCGCGCCGACTGAAGGGACCGCAGGGGGAGATCGCCATCTTCCGCACGGGTGATGGCCAGGTCTTCGCCCTGATGGACGCCTGTCCCCACAAGGGCGGCCCGTTAAGTCAGGGCATTGTTCACGGGGCTTCGGTCACCTGTCCGCTGCACGGGCGGGTGATCGACCTGGCCACGGGGGAGTCCATGGGCGCTGACGCCGGTAAGGGCTGCGCCCCTGTCGTGCCGCTGGAGGTGCGTGAGGGGCGGCTTTTCATCGGTCTGGCGCGGAGCTGAGGCGTCCATGGCCGCGACGCGCACCACCTGCCCATATTGCGGCGTCGGCTGTGGGGTCACGGCCGGGGGCGAGCGACGTTCGCTGGCGGTCCAGGGCGACGCCGACCATCCCGCCAATCTCGGTCGCCTGTGTTCCAAGGGCACAGCCCTGGCTGACACGGTCGGGCTGGAGGGGCGGCTGCTGGCGCCGGAGATCGGCGGGCGGGAGGCCTCCTGGGCCGAGGCGACCCGGCTGGTGGCGCGACGGTTCTCCGAAACCATCGCCCGGCACGGCCCGGACTCGGTGGCCTTCTACGTTTCGGGACAGCTTCTGACGGAGGACTATTACGCCGCCAACAAGCTCATGAAGGGGTTTATTGGGTCGGCGAATATCGACACCAATTCAAGGCTTTGCATGGCATCGGCTGTGGCGGCGCACAAGGCTGCCTTCGGCGCTGATCTGGTGCCGGGCTGCTATGAAGATCTGGACCTGGCCGACCTCGTGGTCTTCTCCGGCCATAACGCCGCCTGGACCCATCCGGTGCTGTTCCGGCGCATGGAGGTGGCCCGCGGCCGCGGCCAGCGGCATGTGGTCATCGATCCCCGCCACACCGACACCGCCGGGATGGCCGACCTGCACCTGCCTCTGGCGCCGCAGACTGACGTGCGGCTGTGGAACGGCTTGCTGGCCAATCTGATGGCCCGCGGGGCTGTGGATCGCGCCTATGTGGCCGCCCATGTGAGTGGATATGAGGCGGTGGTCGAGAGCCTTGCCCGGGACGATCAGTCGCCGGGCGCCGTCGCCGCCGATTGCGGGGTCGGCCTGGCTGATCTTGTGGCCTTCTACGACCTCTTCGCCGCCACGCCGCGGACGGTGACCCTGTTCTCCATGGGCGCCAACCAGTCGGCGCAAGGGGTGGCAAAAGGGCTCGCCATCCTCAACGCGCACCTGGCGACAGGCCGGATCGGCAAGCCCGGCGCCTGCCCCTTCTCGATCACCGGCCAGCCCAACGCCATGGGCGGGCGGGAGACCGGGGGCCTGGCCAATACACTGGCCGCCCACATGGATTTCACCGAGGCCGATTGCGCCCGGGTCGCCCGGTTCTGGGGCGCCCCCAATGTG
>DJWR01000167.1:14376-16543 GCA_002441055.1 Caulobacteraceae bacterium UBA6225
GTGCGGGCGGCGCTCGCCAAGTGCCCCTTTGTGGTGGTCTCCGACTGCATGGCGCAGACCGACACGACCGCCTTCGCTCATGTGAAGCTGCCGGCCCTGGCCTGGGGGGAGAAGGATGGCACGGTCACCAATTCTGAACGCCGCATCTCCCGCCAGCGGGCCCTGATGGCGCCGCCCGGCCAGGCGCGACCCGACTGGAAGATCATCGCCGACGTGGCCACCGCCATGGGCCACGGCGAGGCCTTCGGCTGGCGCACAGGCGCCCAGGTGTTCCGAGAATGGGGGCGGATGACGGCCTATGAGAATATGGGCCGGCCCCTGGACCTTGGGCCGCTCGTCAGCCTGACGCCAGAGGACTACGACGCCCTGGCCCCGGTCCAGTGGCCGGTGACCGCCCACGGCGGCACAGCGCGACTATTCACCGACGGCCGCTTTCCCACCGCTGATGGGCGCGCGCGCATGGTTCCTACCCAGGCCCTGGGGCCGGCCGAGGTTACGGACGGCGCCTTCCCCCTGGCGCTCAACACCGGCCGGATCCGCGATCACTGGCACACCCTGACCCGAACAGGCCTGTCGGCCGGGCTCAGCCGGCATGCGCCCGAGCCCTATGTGGACATCCACCCGCAGGACGCCCTGGAGCAGGGGATCGCCGAGGGCATGCTGACCCGGGTGCGCACAGCCCACGGCGAAGCCGTCGCCCTGGCCAGGGTCACCGACGCCCAGCGCCCGGGCTGCGTCTTCCTGCCCATGCACTGGAGCAACGCCTATGCGCCCCAGGGCCGGGCCAACCCGCTGGTCTCAGGCCCGGTCGATCCCATTTCCGGCCAGCCGGAGTTCAAACATACCCCGGCGCGCATCCAGGCCTATCGGGAGACCTGGCGGGGGTTCTTTCTGGCCCGCAACGCCCTCGCGCCCCCACCCGGTTCTGACCTGATCTGGCGTCGTGTGACCCAGGACGGCTGCCAGCTTCACGAGTTTGCTGGTCGTGGAGGGGCAGACCAGCGCGACGCCCTGCGCAAGGTCCTGATCCGAGGCGCCAAGGGGCAGGCTCTGGTGCTGGAGGACTCCCAGGGCGGCCGGCTGCGGGAAGCCTTCGTCCAGGACGACCGGCTGGCCAGCGTGCTGTTCATGACAGTTGAGACGGGGCGTCTGCCCCCCCGGGACTGGCTGGCGGCCCTCTTCCTCAAGGATCATTTGAGCGAGTCTGACCGGGCCACCCTGTTGATCGGCTTTGCGCCTGGCGCAGCTGTTGAAACCGGGCCCCTGGTCTGCGCCTGCCGCGGCGTGCGCCGCCCACGGATCGAAGCGGCGATCGCCCAGGGCGCATCAACCCTGGATGCGGTCGGCGCGGCCACAGGGGCTGGAACCCAGTGTGGCTCCTGCCGTCCCGAAATCACCCGAATGCTGCCTGCCTCGGAGGCCCTCCATGCCGCGTGAGTCCAAACCCCTCTTTCCGGTCCAACTCGTCGGCGCCGGCCCTGGCGCAGCTGATCTGCTGACCCTTCGCGCGGCGCGCGCCATCGAGAACGCCGAGGCCCTGCTCTATGACGCCCTGGTCGGCGACGACATCCTGGCCATGGCGCCCCAGGCCTGCCTGAAGATCCAGACCGGCAAGCGGGCGGGGCGTCCGTCCATGCGGCAGGAGACCATCAACCGCCTGATGATCCGGCTGGCCCGGCGAGGCCTGAGGGTCGTGCGGCTGAAGGGTGGCGATCCCTCCATCTTCGGCCGGGTGGGGGAGGAAGCCCAGGCATTGCGCCAGCAGGGCTTGGCGTCGGAGATCGTGCCCGGCGTCACGGCGGCCTGCGCGGCGGCGGCCCAGTTCGGCCTGCCCCTGACCCACCGCGGCATGGCGCGCAGGGTTGTGATGACCACGGCCACCACCCAGGATGGAAACCTCTCAATGGACTGGGCGGCCGCCGCCGATCCCGAGGCCACATTGGCCATCTATATGGGGGCGCGGGCCGGGCCGGAGATCGCTCGGCGACTGATCACCGCCGGGCGCGGGCTTGAGACCCCCGTGGCGCTGGTGCGCGATGCCAGCACCCCGGGGGCGGATCTGAAATTCACCACCCTGGCCGAGCTGTCCCAGGCGCCCGACCTGCGCGCCGGCCCGGGGCCAGCTCTGATCCTGGTGGGAGAGGCGTTGGCCGTCTCAGACGCCTGG
>DJWR01000167.1:16638-17754 GCA_002441055.1 Caulobacteraceae bacterium UBA6225
CCGACGAAGTCCAGGTCCCTCGGAACCTTGTACTTGGCCACCGCCGTGCGGGCATAGGCCAGGATCTCGTCCTTGAGGGCGTCTGAGGGGGTATAGCCCGGGGCCAGTTCGATGACGGCCCGCACCTCTTCGCCATATTCCGCGTGGGGGACGCCGACCGTGCAGGAGTCGGCCACAGCCGGATGCTTGATCAGCTCATTGTCGATTTCCTGCGGGTAGATATTCACCCCGCCGACGATGATGGTTTCGGCGCTGCGGCCGGTGAGGAACAGATAGCCATCCTCATCGAAATAGCCGACGTCGCCCATGGTGAAATAGCCGTCGCGGCGGCCGGAATCAGTCTTGGCCGTGTCCTTGAAATATTCAAATCCACCCTGATCCTCGAGCCGCATATAGATGGTTCCGGCCTGGCCTGGCGGCAGTTCTCGACCTTCGTCATCCAGGATTTTCGCAGCCAGGGGGTCTGGCCGCTTGCCCACTGTGCCGGGCTTCTTCAGCCAGTCCTGTGAGGTCACCCAGAAGCCCACCCCGCCCTCGGACCCCGCATAATATTCGAACAGGACCGGACCCAGCCACGTGATCATCGCCTGCTTGACCTCCGGCGGGCACGGGGCCGCGCCGTGGGAAATGCGCCGCAGGGAGCTAAGATCATAGGCCGTGCGGGTTTCCTCCGGCAGGCTGAGCAGCCGTTGGAACATGATCGGGACGAAATGACTGCGGGTCACACGGTGGCGCTCAATGGCGCCCAGCACCTTTTCACTGTCCCAGCGGTCCAGCAGCACGGTGGGTACGCCGTTCACCAGCGCCTTGCGTACGTCTCCGGCCATGGGGGAGGCGTGATAGGCCGGCCCGGTGCAAAGATGGACGTCATCGTCCTGATAGGCCGGATCATAGGTCGGGATGGGGGCGTTCGGCTTATGCACCCCCTTGGGCCGTCCGGTGGTGCCGGACGAATAGAGCATGGTGTGACCGCGGACAGGATCGGTGATGTCCTCCCCTGACCAGGGGGCGAGGGCCTGATCAAAGTCGACAAAACCGGGAAGCGAGGCGCCGATGGCGATACGAACGGCGAGATTGGGACACTGATCAGCGGCCTGCTGGACGCCGGCCACCTGG
>DJWR01000119.1 GCA_002441055.1 Caulobacteraceae bacterium UBA6225
AAGGCCCCCCTGGATGGCGGCCTCGTCCTCAGCCGAGATCACGCCCTGGGCCTTCAGCATGGCCGCGTGCGCCCGCGAGCCGGCCAGGTCCTGCGGCGCCAGCCGCTTGTCGAAGCCGATGGAGACGTTGATGGCCTGCATCAGGTCGGCGGGCTTGGCGGAAAATCGACCGCCCCACATGGCCTGACCCTGGCCGGAGGGCTCGGCCTTCGCCATATGGACGTCGTGTTGCGATGTTTCAGAGGCTTTGTCGGACATATGAGCGATCAGTCAGCGGCGAAACCCAGACCACGCCTGTTCGGCAAGGTCCTGTGGGGCGTCGCCGCCCTCGGCGTCGCGGCGGTGGTCTACATCATCGGCCAGGCTTCCACCAATCCCGATGCGAGCCGGGGGATGCGGGCCTTCGCCAAGGGCGAGATGGCCGCCTTGCAGACGCCCAAGGATCCTCGTCCTGCGCCGGTGACCACCATTTATGATCCCGACGGCCAGCCCGTGCGGTTGGGCGACTTCCGCGGTGAGGTGGTGGTGCTGAACCTGTGGGCCACCTGGTGCCCGCCCTGCGTCGCTGAAATGCCCACCCTGGCGGCGCTCGCCAAGCACTATGAGGGCCAACCGGTGCGGGTGCTGGCGGTCAGCATCGACCGCCCCACAGAGATCGACAAGGCCCGCGCCTTCATCGGCCAGCACGCCCCGCTGGCCTTCTACAGCGACCCCAATATGAAGCTCGCCTTCGACCTGATCCCCCCGGCGCCTGGCATGCCTACCACGGTGATCTATGGGGCCGACGGGATTGAACGCGCCCGGCTTTCCGGCGGGGCGGACTGGGGCGGCGAGGATGCGAAGGCCGTGGTGGATCACGTTCTCGGCGCCCCCTAGGCGACCTTTTCAGATTGACCAGAGTGGGGTCGTCGTCGAAATTTGCGTGGCGACAATCCGAGATTTGGGCCGAGCTACGCTACGTTTCCCGAGGACTGAGATTGTTGACGGGCGCCTGCTTTCCCGCGGCGTCACGTTTCGTCAGCTAGTCGGGAGACGACAGATTATGGCCTCAGGTACGGTCAAGTGGTTCAACACCACCAAGGGTTACGGCTTCATCCAGCCAGATGACGGCGGCAAGGACGTGTTCGTCCATATCTCCGCCGTGGAGCAGGCCGGCATGCGCGCCCTCAACGAGGGCGACAAGGTCAGCTATCAGCTGCGCGAAGAGCGCGGCAAGACCGCAGCGGTGGATCTGAAGACCCTCTGATCACGGCAAGTCCGATCAGGCGGAAAAGGGCGCGGCGGTGACGTCGCGCCCTTTTTCGTGGCTGGTCTCGCAGGCCCGCCTCAGGCCGGTTCGCGTTTTCGCGCGCCGTTGGGAGTGGGGACCGAGGGCGTCGCCCCAGGCGCCAGGATGCGCAGGAAGCTCACCAGGGCGGTGCGCGCGTCCTGGGGCAACTGCTCATAGACGGTCAGTAGCTCCAGGGCGCCAGGGGTGCGCATGCGCGACAGCAGGTCGAGATCGACGCTGGGCTCTTCGTCTGGGGTGTCCAGCACGTCCAGCAGGTCCGTGACGCGGCAACGCAGGGCGCGGGCGATCTGGACCAGACGCGAGAAGGAAATCCGGTTGGCGCCGTTCTCGTACTTCTGGATCTGCTGGAAGCTCACGCCGCACTGTTCCGCCAGGGCCTCCTGAGACATGCCGATGGTCCGGCGGCGAATGCGCACGGCCGCCCCCAGGGCGATGTCCATGGGATCGGGGCTCTTGGTCGTGGACTCCGTCAAATCCGTCTCCTTGTTCAAACGGGCTAACCCAACGGAAGCGCCGTCGAGCATATTATTTCAAGTGTGAGAAGTTGTGGGGGCTTCTCTCCACTCGCCTAGCGTCGGTAACCCGAGGGTTGCAAGAATGACGTTCTACGAAAATGGGTAGATGGTTACGCGACGGTATGTCGCGTCCGGCCGGATTGGCGACAATCTGGCCCGTCTAGCGCCGCAAATGCATCTCATGCGCGTTTCTAGCGACGTCAGGTTGTCGGCGAACCGCCTCCCCTGAGGCCAGCGCATAAGGTCGAGCGGTGCGACGCCACCACAAGCGGGCGCCTCGCAATAGGCCCAGACCGTCAAATCTGCATGTTGCGCGTCTGAAACAAACGCCTGTCCGGCGGCCTCTTCAAACCCCCGTGATCGCTCTGCCATGTCCACCTCCATGACAGAACAAAAGCAGAACTTTTCCTTGGCGGCGACTCCGTTGCGGATGAAACCCTCCAGGCTGCGATCTGGAGTGGCGCGATTCAGCAGGAAGGTGCGAGAGGGTCGCTGATACGGGCGATGGTCCTCGACTGCCGATCCAGTCCCCGAAGCGGGGATCGCATGCAGCAAGTGCACACGTTAAGTGTATTGAAAACACGCCGCAAATCGTCGCATCACCCGGGCGACGTGGGGGCCTTCAGCTGGCGGCGGCGAGCGCAGGCGGCGCTGCCGCGGCCTCCAGGAAGCGCCCCAGATCAGACAGGGGCAGGGGACGGGACACCAGGTAGCCTTGGATGAGGTCGCATCCCAGGTTCAGCAGAACCGCCTCCACCGCCGCATCCTCGACCCCCTCGGCCACCACCTTCATGCCCAGGCCGTGGGCCAGGTCGATGGTTGAGCGGAGGATCAGGCGATCACGTTCGGCCGCAACGGCCGTGGCGATGCTCCGGTCGAGCTTCAATTCGTCGGCGTCCAGGATCTTCAGGTAGGACAGGGACGACAGGCCCACGCCATAGTCATCGATGGATATGGCCAGACCCGCCCGGCGGAACGCCGCCACGGCCTCCACGGCCGCCTGCGGGTTTTCGATGACGGCGGTTTCCGTGACCTCCAGGCACAGTTCGTGGGTGCGCCCGTGGGTGGCGGCGAGCACGAATTCCCGGAAGGCCAGGTCAGCCAGAACCCGGCCAGACACATTGATCGAGATCCGCTGCGCGTGACCGGCATGGCGCAGGGCTGCGCTGTCAGCCAGGGCCTGGGCCACGGTCCATTCGGTAAGCTCGCGAATGGCGCCCGTTTCCTCGGCCGCCAGGATGAAAATATCAGGGCGGATCGGGCCACGGGTCGGATGGTTCCAGCGCATCAGCGCCTCGACCCCGTCAATCTGTCCGTTGGCGGCTCGCTTGGGCTGATAGTGAAGGGCGAGCTGCCCGGCCTTCAGTCCCTGGCGTAGCTCGCTCATCAGCGAGAGGTTGAGTGTCGGATCCTGGAAGGCCGCCGGCTGGAACATCAGCCGCCGCTGATCGCGACGCCGGGCTTCGTCCAAGGCGATCGCGGCTTGTTCCAGCAGGCGCTCATCGGTCTCCGCCGGATTCCAGTCGTAGGCCACGCCCAGCCTGAGAAAGGCGTCCACCAGGGCCCCATCCACCTGATAGGCGGGATCAAGGGCCTCCAGTCGGGCCAGTTCGGCTTCGAGGGCCGGAATGTCACCCCGGCGCACCACCAGGCCCAGCACGCCGGTGGAAAGATAGCCCAGCCGGCTGGCGTGACAGGTCCTGAGCAGGCGGGCGGCGACAGCGCGCACCACATCATTGGCCATGCCATAGCCGATGGCCGCGCGCATCTGCGCATAGCGGTCCAGGCCGATGGCCACCACGGCGATGGCGCCTGGCTCGCCCTGACGGATCCGGCCGATTTCTTCCAGAAGGGCCCGACGATTGGGCAGCTCGGTCTCGGATTCGTGCATGGCCAGGTGCAACAGCCCGGCTTCCCGGGCCCGCACCACGTCCTCCCCCCGGCGCTTCAGCTCCAGGCGGATCGCGACCACAAGGCAAAGCACCTGGGTGAGGAGCAGGGGAGCCACCGGCAGGAAGACCGGCGCCACGGCCTGAATGGCGACGGGCAGACCCAGGATCAGCACCACGATCACCAGGTGCCGCCGCGCCAGACGGTCCAGGGTCGCAGCCCGGCGGGTCGGGCGCAGGGCCAGGGCGACGCTGATGATCAGGATCAGGATGAACAGCGGATGGGGGCCGGTGAGCGCCCGCCCCTGGGCCAGACTCTCATAGGCCAGGGCATGGACGAACACCCCGGGCAGAATCCCATGGCGAGGGGTGGCGAGGTTGTCCCCAAGTTCAAGAGCCGTTGCGCCGATGAGCACCATCCGGCCGCGCACCAGTTCAGGATCAAAACTGTTGTCGTACACATCCTGAAAGCTCAGCGTCGGGATGGTGGACGGCCGAATTCCATAGTCGATGTGAAAGGCCGAGGTCTCACCATAGGTCCCCCCGGCCAGCAGGGCGGCCATGGTGGGGCGGTAGGCCTCATCGGAAGCGAAGCCCCGCAGATAGCGGCGCACCTTGCCATCACTGTCGGCCAGGACATTGACGCTGGCCAGCAGGGATTCGTCGGTGAACTGGCGCAGCGGCGCATTCTCGATCATCGATGCGCCTGGTGCATTCCGTTGCGCCGGCTGCACAAAGGTCGGCAGGACCACCGTGCCGGGGGCCTTGGCCAGAGCGTCGGTGAAGGTCGCGTCCGCCCCCAGGGACGAGCGCGCGCTGAAGTCCACGTCGAAGCCGATCAGGCGGGCGCCGGCGGCGTCCAGATTACGCAGGGCCTGGGCGTAGCGATCCCGCTCCCAGGGCCAGACGTCGGCCTCCGCCAGACTGGCCGCGTCGATCTCAACCAGTATGAGGTCCTGGCTCGCGCTCCGCTGGATCAGTCCAAAGCGCTGGCTGGCCAGCGCGTCCTCCACCGGCCGCAGGGCGCCGCTGGCGGTGACCGCCGCCACAAGGGCGGCGATCAGCCCGACAACGGCCAGACAACGAGCGAGAGAGAGGGCCGCGGGCGCGGTGGACGGGGTCATGGCGCTTAGGGCTGTCGGCCCTGACCGCCGCCATTGCCATTTCCGGGATTGGCCGCCGGACCCGACGGGCCGCCGGCCGGAGGCCCGTTTGCATTCTCATTGCCGCCGCCCGGGCCGGCCGGCGCGGTGGCCGGGGGCCCATTGCCGTTGCCATTGCCAGCGGGGCCAGCCGGAACATCGGCCGGGGGCCCATTGCCATTGCTGTTGCCGGCAGCGGGGCCCGTGGCGACGTCAGCCGGCGGGCCGTTGCCGTTGCCATTGTTGGAGCCTGGGCCAGCCGGAACATTGGCGGAGGGGCCGTTACCATTGCCGTTGCCTGCATCG
>DJWR01000007.1:0-9577 GCA_002441055.1 Caulobacteraceae bacterium UBA6225
CCGCGGCCAGTACGGCCACGTGGTCCTGGAGGTCGAGCCCAAGAGCGACGGCGGTTACGAGTTCGTGGACGAGATCAAGGGCGGCATCATCCCCAAGGAATACATCCCGGCCGTTGACCGCGGCATCCAGGACGCCCTCAAGAACGGCATCCTGGCGGGCTTCCCCCTGGTGGACGTGCGCGCCAAGCTGGTCTACGGCTCCTACCACGACGTGGACTCCAGCGAGCAGGCCTTCTACGTGGCCGGCTCCATGGCCATCAAGGAGGCCTGTCAGAAGGCCTCGGCGGTGCTCCTGGAGCCCATCATGGCCGTGGAAGTGGTCACCCCCGAGGAGTACCTCGGCGACGTCATGGGCGACCTGAACGGCCGCCGCGGCCGGGTGAGCAACCTGGAGGCCCGGGCCAACGCCCAGGTCATCCGGGCCAACGTGCCGCTCTCGGCCATGTTCGGCTACGCCACGGACCTGCGGTCCAAGACCCAGGGCCGGGCCACCTTCACCATGCAGTTCGATCACTACGAGCAGGTGCCCGCGAGCATCGCCGAAGAGATCGTGAAGAAGAAGTAGACCCCGCGCGGGGAGAGGTTTTCCTTGACAGGAAAGGGAGAGTAAGCGTAAGCCCTTGTGCCGCTTTTCACTTTGGCCGGGGTTGCTCCGGAACGCGGCGTTGAACGCAACGACGCGAAATTGCTAGGAGATCATTATGGCTTCCATGACGAGCGATCGCATCAGAATCAAGCTCAAGGCCTACGACTACCGCATCCTGGACAAGGCTGTGAGCGAGATCGTGGACACCGCCCGGAACACGGGAGCGGCCGTCGCCGGACCCATTCCCCTGCCCACGGACAGGCACATCACCACGGTGCAGCGTTCCGTGCACGTGGACAAGAAGTCCCGCGAGCAGTTCGAGATGCGCATCCACAAGCGCCTGCTCGACATCCTGGAGCCCACCCAGCAGACTGTCGACGCCCTGGGCAAGCTTTCGCTGCCCGCCGGCGTGGACGTCGAGATCAAGCTCTAAGGGGACCAAGCCGATGCGTACCGGCGTGATCGCCAAAAAGCTGGGCATGGCGCGCTTCTTCGATGAAAGCGGCGTCCATGTTCCCGTCACCGTCCTCAGCCTCGAAGGCTGCCAGGTCGTGGCGCAGCGCACCAAGGAGAAGGACGGCTACGTCGCCCTCCAACTCGGCGCTGGCTTCAAAAAGCCCAAGAACACCACCAAGGCCCTGCGCGGTCACTTCGCCAAGGGCGAAGTCGAACCCAAGCGCACGCTTGGCGAATTCCGCGTGTCTGAAGACAATCTGGTCGATGTCGGCGCCGAGCTGAGCGCTGAGCACTATGTGCCCGGCCAGAAGGTCGACGTGACCGGCGTGACCATCGGTAAGGGTTTNNACCGGTCAGCGCCAGGATCCTGGCAAGACCTTCAAGGGCAAGAAGATGGCCGGCCACTACGGGGTCGAGACCGTCACCACCTTGAACCTGACCGTCTGGCGGGTGGACGCCGAGCGTAACCTCATCCTGGTCAAGGGTGCGGTCCCCGGCTCCGAGGGCTCCTATGTCAAGATCCGCGACGCCGTGAAGTCGGCTCTGCCGGCTGACGCGCCGAAGCCGGCTGGCGTCCGCAAGTCCGGCGCCCAGGCGTCTGCGCCTGCGGCCGAAGAAGCCCCGGCTCAAGAGCCGGCTGCGGAGGGGCAGGAATAATGAAGCTCGACGTCATCACCCTCGACGGCGGCAAGGGCGGCTCCATCGAGCTGTCCGACGCCATCTTCGGCATCGAAGAAATCCGTGGCGACATCCTTCAGCGTTGCGTGACCTGGCAGCTCGCCAAGCGCCGCGCCGGCACGCACAAGATCCAGGTGCGTAACGAAGTCTCGCGCACCGGCAAGAAGATGTACAAGCAGAAGGGCACCGGCGGCGCCCGTCACGGCTCGCGCCGGGCGGCCCAGTTCGTCGGCGGCGCCAAGGCCCACGGTCCCGTGGTCCGCAGCCACGCCTTCGACCTGCCCAAGAAGATCCGCGCCATGGCGCTCCGCCACGCCCTGTCCTCCAAGGCCAAGGCCGGCGCCCTCGTGGTGCTGGACTCCGCGGCTATCCCCGAGGCCAAGACCGCGGCTCTGCGCGCCAACTTCGCCAAGCTCGGCTGGACCAATGCTCTGGTCATCGCTGGCCCCGAGGTGGACGGCAACTTCCGTCTGGCCGCGCGCAACATCCCCAATGTGGACGTCCTGCCGAACGCCGGCCTGAACGTCTATGACGTGCTGCGTCGCCACACCCTGGTCCTGACCAAGGACGCGGTGGATGCGATCAATGCGCGGTTCTCTGAGAAGGAAGCTGCGTGATGGCCGAGCCGACCGCCCGCCACTACGACACCATCCTGGCGCCGGTGATCACCGAAAAGGCGACCCTGCTTTCCGAGCAGAACAAGGTCGTCTTCCGGGTCGCCGCCGATGCGTCCAAGGATGAGATCGCCGCCGCTGTCGAAACGCTGTTCAAGGTCAATGTGACCAAGGTCAACACCCTGAACGTCAAGGGCAAGACCAAGCGTTTCCGCGGCATCACCGGTCGTCGTTCCGACGTCAAGAAAGCCATCGTGACGCTGGCCGAAGGCCAGTCGATCGACATCACTACGGGGCTCTGATCCGATGGCCTTGAAGCAATTCAATCCGACTTCGCCCGGCCGTCGCGGCCTGGTGCTGGTCGACAAGTCTGAGCTCCACAAGGGCCGGCCTGAGAAGTCCCTCGTCGAGGGCCTGACCAAGTCCGGCGGGCGTGGCGGCGGCGGCCGTATCGCTGTCCGCTTCCGTGGCGGCGGCGCCAAGCGTCTCTACCGCAAGGTCGACTTCAAGCGTCGCAAGTTCGACGTGGTCGGCGTGGTCGAACGTCTGGAATATGACCCCAACCGCACCGCCTTCATCGCCCTGGTGAAGTACGCCGATGGCGAGCTGGCCTATATCCTGGCGCCGCAGCGCCTGAAGGCCGGCGATGAGGTGATCGCCTCCGAAAAGGCTGACGTGAAGCCGGGCAACGCCATGCCCCTGCGCGGCATGCCCATCGGCACGATCATTCATAATATCGAGCTGAAGCCCCTCAAGGGCGGCCAGGTCGCCCGTTCGGCTGGGGCCTACGCCCAGCTGGTCGGCCGCGACGCCGGTTACGCGCAGATCCGCCTGAACTCGGGCGAGCTGCGTATGGTCCAGGACACCTGCATGGCCACGGTCGGCGCGGTGTCCAACCAGGACCATATGAACGAAGTGCTCGGCAAGGCCGGCCGGTCGCGCCACAAGGGCCGTCGTCCTCACGTCCGCGGCGTGGCCATGAACCCGATCGACCACCCCCATGGTGGTGGTGAAGGCCGGACCTCTGGCGGTCGCCACCCGGTGACCCCGTGGGGCAAGCCGACCAAGGGGCGCAAGACCCGCACCAACAAGACGACGGATAAGTTCATCATCCGCTCGCGCCATGCTCGGAAGGCCCGCTAAGTCATGACCCGCTCCGTCTGGAAAGGTCCGTTCGTCGACGGATACCTGCTCAAGAAGGCCGAAGCTGCTCAAAGCTCCGGCCGCAAGGATGTGATCAAGACCTGGTCGCGTCGCTCCACCATCATGCCGCAATTCGTCGGCCTGACCTTTGGCGTCCATAACGGCCACAAGCATGTGCCCGTCCTGGTCTCCGAAGAGATGGTCGGCATGAAGTTCGGCGAATTCGCTCCGACCCGGTATTTCCCGGGTCACGCGGCCGACAAGAAGGCCAAGAGGAAGTAGTCATGGCCAAGCAAGCGAAAGCGCGCCGCCTGGCGTCCGTCGAGGCCATGGCCAAGGTTCGGACCCTGCGGATCAGCCCTCAGAAGCTGAACCTCGTGGCCCAGTCGATCCGTGGCCTCAAGGTCCAGCAGGCGCTGAACGAGCTCGAATTCAGCCAGAAGCGCATCGCTCGCGATGTGCGCAAGGCCCTGTATTCGGCCGTTTCCAACGCCGAGAACAACCACAACCTCGACATCGACTCGCTCGTCGTCGCCGAGGCCTTCGTGGGCAAGAACCTGGTGATGAAGCGCTTCCATGCCCGTGCGCGTGGACGCGCCTCGCGGGTCGAGAAGCCCTTCTCCGAGATCACCATCGTGGTCCGCGAACTTGGTGAGGCTGCCTGATGGGTCAGAAAATCAATCCAGTCGGGCTTCGCCTCGGCATCAACCGCACCTGGGACAGCCGCTGGTTCGCCGACGGCCGTGACTATGGTCGGCTGCTGCACGAAGACCTGAAGATCCGCAAGGAACTGAAGAAGCGTCTGGCCCAGGCCGGCGTTTCGCGGATTATCATCGAGCGTCCGCACAAGAAGTGCCGCATCACCATCTATGCGGCGCGTCCGGGCGTGATCATCGGCAAGAAGGGCGCCGACATCGACAAGCTCCGCAAGGACCTGTCGGCCCTGACGGACGGTGACGTGCACCTGAACATCGTCGAGATCCGCAAGCCGGAAACCGACGCCCAGCTGGTGGCCGAGAACATCGCCCAGCAGCTCGAGCGCCGGATCGCCTTCCGTCGCGCCATGAAGCGTTCCATGCAGTCGGCCATGCGTCTCGGCGCCAAGGGCGTCCGCATCAACGTTTCGGGTCGTCTGGGCGGCGCGGAAATTGCCCGGATGGAATGGTACCGCGAGGGCCGCGTTCCGCTGCACACCCTGCGGGCCGACATCGATTACGGTTTCGCTGAAGCCAAGACCACCTACGGCATCATTGGCGTGAAGGTCTGGGTCTTCAAAGGCGAAGTCCTCGAGCACGACCCGATGGCTCTCGACAAGCGTCTGGCCACCGAATCCGGCCCGGCCGGCGAGGGCGGCGGCCGTGGCGATCGTGGAGACCGTGGCCCGCGTCGCGACCGCCGCGACCAGGCTGGCGCGTAAGGATTACTAGTCATGCTGTCTCCTAAGAAGACCAAGTTTCGGAAGCAGTTCAAAGGTCGCATCCATGGTGCGGCCAAGGGCGGCTTCACGCTGAACTTCGGCTCCTATGGCCTGAAGTCCCTCGAGCCGGAGCGCGTCACCGCGCGCCAGATCGAGGCTGCTCGTCGGGCGATTACGCGCCAGATGAAGCGTCAGGGCCGGGTGTGGATCCGGATTTTTCCGGACCTGCCTGTCACCGACAAGCCTGCCGAAGTCCGTATGGGTAAGGGTAAGGGCTCGGTGGAATACTGGGCCGCTCGGGTTCATCCCGGCCGCATCATGTTCGAGATCGACGGGGTTCCCGACGATATCGCCCGTGAGGCCCTGCGCCTCGGCGCCGCCAAGCTGCCGGTGAAGACCCGTATCGTCACCCGCATCGATCCTATCGCGGAGCACGCGTGATGAAAGCCGCTGACGTCCGGGGCATGAGCCCTGATCAGATCGCCGAGTCGTTGCTGAACCTGAAGAAGGAGCAGTTCAACCTGCGCTTCCAGGCGGCCACCGGCCAGGTGGAGAAGACCCACCGAGTCAACGAGATCCGCAAGGACATCGCCCGGCTGAAGACCATCCTGCGCGGCAAGCAGGCTTCGGCCTAAGGAGACCATTGATGCCGAAACGTATTCTGGAAGGCGTGGTCGTTTCCGATAAGGGCGACAAGACCATTGTGGTCCGTGTCGAGCGCACCATCCTGCACCCGGTTCTGAAGAAGATCGTCCGTCGTTCGAAGCGCTATCACGCGCACGACGAGGGCAACACCTACAAGATCGGCGAGCGCGCTCGGATCATCGAGTGCGCGCCGAAGTCCAAGCTTAAGACCTGGGAGGTCCTGCCCAAGCAGACCGCCCAGTCAGCGACATAAGAGAGGATCGCTTCTAATGATCCAGATGCAGACTAACCTCGAAGTCGCCGACAATTCCGGCGCGCGTCGTGTGATGTGCATCAAAGTCCTGGGCGGCGCCGGTCGGCGTTACGCTGGCGTGGGCGACAAGATTGTCGTCTCCGTGAAGGAAGCCATCCCGCGCGGTCGCGTGAAGAAGGGCGACGTGCTGCAGGCCATCGTGGTCCGCACCTCGTCGGCCATCAAGCGCAAGGACGGTTCGGTCATCCGCTTCGACAAGAACGCCGCGGTGATCGTCAACAAGCAGAGCGAGCCGATCGGCACGCGGATCTTCGGCCCGGTTCCCCGTGAACTGCGCGCCAAGAACCACATGAAGATCATTTCCCTCGCCCCTGAGGTGCTGTGATGGCCGCGAAGATCAAGAAGGGTGACCGCGTCGTCGTCCTGGCTGGCAAGGATAAGGGCCGTCAGGGTTCCGTCGTCCGCGTGATGCCGAAGGAAGAGCGCGTTGTGGTGGAAGGCCTGAACATGGTTCAGCGTCACACCCGTCCGACGCAGGGCGATCCCCAGGGTGGGATCAAGAACAAGGAAGCGCCGCTTCACGTCTCGAACGTGGCCATCGTCGACTCCAACGGCAAGCCGACCCGCGTCGGTTTCAAGATTGAAGGCGATAAGAAGGTTCGCGTCGCCAAGACGACCGGCGAGGTTATCAATGGCTGATCAGGCTTACGAACCCCGGCTGAAAACCGAATATCGCCAGCGTATCCGCGCGGCGATGAAGGAACAGTTCGGCTACACCAACGAGATGCAGATCCCCAAGCTGGACAAGATCGTCCTGAACATGGGCGTCGGCGAAGCGGTGGCCGACAGCAAGAAGATCCAGTCGGCCATCACCGACCTGACCAAGATCGCTGGTCAGAAGCCTGCGCCCACCCGTGCCCGCCAGTCCATCGCCGGCTTCAAGCTGCGCGAGAACATGGTGATCGGCGCCAAGGTGACCCTGCGCAAGGATCGGATGTACGAGTTCCTCGACCGTCTGGTGACCATCGCCCTGCCGCGGGTGAAGGACTTCCGCGGCCTGAAGCCGACCTCGTTTGACGGCCGTGGCAACTACGCCATGGGCCTGAAGGAGCACCTGGTGTTCCCCGAGATCAACTATGACCAGATCGACCAGGTCTGGGGCATGGACATCATCGTCTGCACGACTGCGAAGACCGACGACGAAGCCCGACAGCTTCTCCGGGAATTCCAGTTCCCGTTCAACGCTTAGGAACGGGGAAGGATAGAAGACATGGCCAAGAAAAGCGCAGTCAACCGCAACGAGAAGGTCAAGGCCCTCGTCAAGCAATATGCCGAAAAGCGCGCCGCGCTGAAGGCGATCGCCAACGACGAAAGCCTGCCCCTGGAAGAGCGTTTCGAAGCCCGCCTGAAGCTGGCCGAGCTGCCGCGCAGCTCGTCCAAGGTGCGGATTCGCAACCGTTGCGACGTCACCGGCCGCCCGCGCGGCTACTATCGTAAGCTGAGAATGAGCCGGATCGCCCTGCGTGATCTGGGCTCTGCCGGGCTCGTCCCCGGTCTCGTCAAGTCGAGCTGGTAGGAGGGGCCCATGGTGAACGACCCCATTGGCGATCTGATCGCCCGTATCAAGAACGCCGCCATGCGCGGCCGGAGCAAGGTCTCCACGCCAGCCTCGAAAATGCGCGCGCGCGTTCTCGATGTCCTGGCCGAAGAGGGCTACATCCGCGGCTACCAGCTGGTTCAGAAGCCAGGCGCCTTCCCGGAGTTCGAGATCGAACTCAAGTACTTCGACGGCGCGCCGGTGATCGTTGAGATCCGTCGCGTGTCCAAGCCGGGCCGCCGCGTCTATTCGTCGATCAAGGACCTGAAGCCGATCAAGAATGGCCTCGGGATCTCGATCCTGTCGACGCCCAAGGGCGTCATGTCCGACACCGCCGCCCGCGACGCTAATGTGGGTGGTGAAGTGCTCTGCAGGGTCTACTGATATGTCTCGTATCGGAAAGAAGACGGTTCCCGTCCCGAACGGGGTGCAGGTGACGATCGCCGGTCAGACCGTGACGGTGAAGGGGCCCAAGGGCCAACTCGCCTGGACGGTGGCCGAGGAAATCGAAATCCGCCAGGAGGGCGGCGAGCTGGTTCTGGCCAAGAAGGTCGAAACCACCCGCGCCCAGGCCATGTGGGGTCTGTCCCGCACCCTGGTCAGCAACATGGTCGTCGGGGTCACCGAAGGCTACGAGCGCACCCTGGAACTGGTCGGCGTCGGTTATCGCGCGGCGATGAAGGGCGACATGCTCTCCATGCAGCTGGGCTTCAGCCATGACGTCGAGATCAAAGCCCCGGAGGGTGTGGCCTTCGCCACGCCCAAGCAGACCGAAGTCAAGATCAGCGGCATCGACAAGCAACTGGTCGGCGAGACTGCGGCCCGCATTCGCCGGATCCGTCCGCCTGAGCCCTACAAGGGCAAGGGTGTTCGTTACGCGGGCGAAAAGGTCCGTCGTAAGGAAGGCAAGAAGAAGTAAGCCATGGCGCTCTCTCCTCGTGACACCTCCAAGCGCCGCGCCGAGCGGAATCGCCGGCGTCTTCGTGCGCTCTCCAACGGCCGTCCGCGTCTGTCGGTCTTCCGTTCGGACAAGAACATCTACGCCCAGGTCATCGATGATGAACGCGGCGTGACCCTGGCCGCGGCCTCGTCTCTGGAAGGCGACAAGCCGACCAAGGGCTCTGACAAGGACGCCGCGGCTCGCGTCGGCGCTCTGGTCGCTCAGCGCGCCATTGAAAAGGGCGTCAAGGACGTCGTCTTCGATCGGGGCGGCTACATCTTTCATGGTCGGATCAAGGCGCTGGCGGATGCCGCGCGTGAAGCCGGCTTGAACTTCTAGGGGTAAGCGAATGGCTCGTGGAAACGAACGCGGCGGCGGTGATCGCCGGGACCGCAATCGCGGGAACCCCGCAGACGATCGCGCCGACAGCGACATCGTCGAAAAGCTGGTGCACATCAACCGCGTCGCGGCGACCGTGAAGGGTGGCCGCCGGTTCTCCTTCGCCGCCCTGATGGTGGTCGGTGATCAGAAGGGCCGGGTCGGCTTTGGGCATGGCAAGGCGCGTGAAGTGCCTGAAGCCATCCGCAAGGCCACCGAAGAGGCCAAGAAGTCCATGATCCGCGTGCCGCTCCGCGAGAGCCGCACCCTTCACCACGACGGCAATGGCCGTTGGGGCGCGGGTAAGGTGATGGTCCGTGCGGCGCCTCCCGGCACCGGCGTCATCGCCGGCGGTCCGATGCGCGCGGTTCTGGAAACCCTTGGGGTCCAGGACGTGGTCGGCAAGTCGGTGGGTTCGTCCAACCCCTACAACATGGTGCGCGCCACCTTTGAGGCCCTCAAGGCCCAGGCGTCTCCGCGCCAGGTCGCCGCCAAGCGCGGCAAGAAGGTCAGCGACGTGATCGGCCGCCGTTCCGACGGCGCCTCGGCCGAGAGCGCCGTCGCCGCCGACGCCGAAGGATAAGCGATATGGCCAGCATCACTGTTCGTCAGACCGCCAGCCCGATCCGTCGGGCCAAGGACCAGCGCGCCACCCTGGTGGGCCTGGGCCTGAACCGCGTCGGCCGCGTCGCGACCCTGGACGACACTCCGTCGGTCCGCGGCATGATCCGCAAGGTTCAGCATATGGTTGAGGTGGTGGAGGGCTAGGCCTTCCACCCCAAACCCCACGCCCTCATATGCGGGGCCTGTTTTCAGCCGAGTCGGGGTTTGACCCCGGCGACAGATCTCGTCAGGAGAGGCGACTATGAC
>DJWR01000007.1:9636-13264 GCA_002441055.1 Caulobacteraceae bacterium UBA6225
ATCGCCGGTTTCGAAGGCGGCCAGATGCCGCTGCACATGCGCATGCCCAAGCGCGGCTTCAACATCCATCGCCCCAAGGACTTCGCCGAGGTGAACCTGTGGCGTCTGGAGCAGGCCATCGCGGCCGGCAAGCTTGACGCGAAGTCGGCCATCGACGCCAAGGCCCTGGTGGCTGCTGGCGTGCTCCGTCGGGAGAAGGACGGTGTCCGTCTGCTCGGCAAGGGCGAAATCAAGTCCAAGATCGACATCACGGTCTACTCCGCCTCGGCCTCGGCGATCGCTGCCGTCGAAAAGGCGGGGGGCAAGGTGACCACCCTGCGTCCGCAGGCCGAAGCCGGATCAGAAGGCTAAGGCTGACGGACGCCCCTTAAGCGCCCTCTGTTCCCATCGGGCGACCGGTGGGGGCAGGGCGCTTTCATCGCACATCCGGCTCTCGCCGGATGACATGCGCCCGGGCCTCCCCTATGTGTGACGGGTTCTTAGACGCGGGGATCTAAATGGCTTCGGCCGCCGAACAACTCGCAGCCAATATGAACTTCGGCGCCTTCCAGAAGGCGACGGAGCTGCACAAGCGGATCGGGTTCACCCTTCTGGCGATGATCGTCTATCGCCTGGGCACCTATATCCCGATCCCTGGGATCGATCCGATCGCCTTCGCCCAGGCCTTCGAAGGCCAGGCCAGCGGCATTCTGGGCATGTTCAACATGTTCTCCGGCGGCGCCGTGGAACGTATGGCGATCTTCGCCCTGAACGTGATGCCCTACATCTCGGCCTCGATCATCGTGCAGCTGCTCGGCGCAGTCTATCCGCCCTGGGAGAAGCTCCGGAAAGAGGGCGGTGAAGCTGGTCGCAAGACCCTCAACCAGTACACCCGCTATCTCACCGTCGTGCTGGCCGTGTTCCAGTCCGCCGGCATCGCCATGGGCCTCTCCGCCAGCCAGGGGCTGGTTCAGAATCCCGGCCCGTTCTTCATCGTCTCCACCGTGGTGACCCTGACCGGCGGCACGCTGTTCCTGATGTGGCTGGGCGAGCAGATCACCAGCCGCGGGGTCGGCAACGGCATCTCGCTGATCATCTTCGCCGGCATCGTCGCGGTCCTGCCGCGGGGCATCTGGCAGATGTTCTCCATGACCCGCACCGGGGCCCTGTCGGGCGTCGGCATGCTGCTGATCATGGCCATCGCCATCGCCGTCGTGATCGCCATCGTCTTCATGGAGCGCTCGCAGCGTCGCCTGCTGGTTCAGTATCCCAAGCGCCAGCAGGGCAACCGTATGGTGGGCGGCGACACGTCATTCCTGCCGCTGAAGATCAACACCGCCGGCGTCATCCCGCCGATCTTCGCCTCGAGCCTGCTGCTCCTGCCGACGACGGTGATGGGCTTCCTGGCGACGGCCGACCTGCCGTCCTGGGCCCAGTGGCTGCCCGGCACGGTGGGTGCGCTTCAGCATGGCCAGCCCCTGTTCATGGTGCTCTACGGCGCCCTGATCGTCTTCTTCTGCTTCTTCTACACCTCCATCGTTTTCAATCCGGACGACACGGCTGAGAACCTCCGGAAGTACGGCGGCTTCCTGCCCGGGATCCGGCCAGGCAAACGAACGGCGGAGTATCTGGACTACGTCCTGACCCGCCTTACGGTGATCGGCGCGGCCTACATCACCATTGTCTGTCTGCTGCCTGAGGCGCTGATCGGATTTTACAACGCGCCCTTCTATCTGGGGGGGACGTCCATCCTCATCGTGGTCACCGTCACCATGGACACGGTGACCCAGATTCAATCTCATTTGCTCGCCCACCAGTACGAAGGCCTCATCAGGAAGTCGAAGCTGCGGGGCGGTCGCGGACGGTCCTAAAGGGGGGCCGCCCGCCATACGCCGCGCCATTTCCGGCCGGTGGGGGAGGGTATTTCGAAATGAACTTGATTCTGTTCGGACCGCCGGCGGCGGGGAAGGGCACCCAGGCCAAGCGGCTGGTGAGCGAGAAGGGCATGGTCCAGCTCTCCACTGGCGACATGCTGCGCGCGGCGATCAGCTCGGGCTCTGAGCTCGGCCAGCGGGTCGAGGGCATTATGCAGCGTGGGGAGCTCGTGTCCGACGAGATCGTCATCGCCCTCATCGAGGAGCGCCTGCCCGAGGCCGAGAAGGCCGGCGGGGCGATCTTTGACGGCTTCCCGCGGACGCTCGCCCAGGCCCAGGCCCTCGACGCGATGCTCGCCGGTCGGGGGGCGAAGATTGACCTGGTCATCCGACTCAAGGTTGACGACCAGGCTCTCATGGACCGGATCGCCACCCGCTATGCGGAAAGCGGCCGGGCCGACGACAATCCCGAAAGCTTCAAGGTTCGCCTTGGGGCCTATAACGAACAGACCGCCCCCTTGCTGCCCTACTACCAAGGCCAGGATAAGCTGGTTGAGGTGGACGGCATGGAGTCGATCGAGGCGGTGGCCCAGGCCATCGACCGGGCCATGGGGGTCGAGGCGTCCTGAGGACGCCAACGGCTCGCAAAACCCTTCTACGAGGTCTCCGGTATCCCCGGAGTCCTCACCTTCGCCCAACGGAACCCACAGAAATGTGACGTTCCGCCATTGACGGAAACGCAACGATCCATATAACGGGGCGCTTCCGCGAAAGGGCGCGAAGGACGCAAGGCAGCCTCAGGGTCGCCAGGCGCCGTTCGCGCATCTCTGCGTGACCAGGAGATTACCCCAGTGGCCCGCATCGCAGGCGTCAACATTCCGACTAACAAGCGCGTCGTGATCGCGCTGCAGTACATCCACGGCATCGGTCAGGCCAAGGCCGCCGAAATCGTCCAGAAGGTTGGTCTCGAGCCCGCGCGGCGCGTGAACCAGCTGACGGACGCCGAGGTGCTGCAAATCCGTGAAACCATCGACCGCGACTATCTTGTCGAGGGCGACCTGCGCCGTGAGACGGCGGTCAGCATCAAGCGTTTGATGGATCTGGCCTGCTATCGCGGCCTGCGCCACCGCAAGGGCCTGCCGGTCCGTGGTCAGCGGACCCACACCAATGCGCGCACCCGTAAGGGCCCCGCCAAGCCGATCGCCGGCAAGAAGAAATAATAAGAGAGCTTAGCCGATGGCCAAAGAACCGGCGCGCGTCAAACGGCGTGAGCGCAAGAACATCACCTCCGGCGTGGCGCACGTGAACGCCTCGTTCAACAACACCATGATCACGATCACCGATGCGCAGGGGAACACCATCTCCTGGTCGTCGGCCGGGATGATGGGGTTCAAGGGTTCGCGGAAGTCGACCCCCTACGCCGCCCAGATGGCCGCCGAGGATGCGGGCCGCAAGGCTGCTGAGCATGGCGTCAAGACTTTGGAAGTGAACGTGTCCGGCCCGGGTTCGGGACGGGAATCGGCCCTGCGGGCGCTGCAGTCGGTCGGCATGACCATCACCACCATCCGTGATGTGACCCCGATCCCGCACAACGGCTGCCGTCCGCCCAAGCGCCGGCGAGTCTAAGGACTGGCGTTTCGCATCCCCCAACGCCGGCCCGCGTTTCGCGGCCGGCGATCCTGCGTTTAGGGACACCCATCCGTGATCGAAAGAAACTGGAACGAGCTCATCCGTCCCGAAAAGCCGCAGATCGAGACCGGTTCCGACGCCAGCCG
>DJWR01000063.1:0-7767 GCA_002441055.1 Caulobacteraceae bacterium UBA6225
CTCGGCCGCTCCACCACCGGCGAGGTGGTGCATGTTGACGCCGGCTTCCACATCATGGGCCTGGCCGACGACGCGGAGGGCTGAAGCGCTCCGTCTCAGTCGACCCCATAGGCCCGCATGAAGCGCCGCGCGGCTTCCTGAGCCACCTGCTCGATCGCCTCAGGGGTCGCCGTCTGCTCGACCCCGAGCAGGCCTGAGATCTGGCGCACCCCGATCACCATGCCGGCGAAGAAGTCGGCGGCCTGGTCAGGGTCGTCCACCGCCAGCCGGCCGGCCAGGGTCTCCTGCCGCAGGAACTCCGCCAGCCGCCGCCGGGAGGTCTGCGGCCCCGCCTCATAGAAGGCCCGGGCGAGGTCTGGCATGTCGTCAGCGGCCTGCACCGTCATCTTCAGCATCGAGCGGCCCAGCGGCCTGAGCACCAGTTCCAGCATCACCCGGCCAAAGCCGGCCAGGGCCTCCTGCGGATGCTCCTGGGCGCCCGGCGCCATGAGGGGGGCGGCGATCTGTTCCACACGCCGGTCGACAATGGCGCGGATCAGCTCGGCCTTGGACCCATAGTGATTGTAAATGGTCTGCTTGGAGACGCAGGCCCGACGGGCGATCTCGTCCATGGGGGCTGACAGCCCGCCTGTCCCCAGCACCTCGGCGGCTGCGTCCAGTATGGCCTGGCTCTTGGCCTGATCGATCTGACCGACGATCCGGGGCATCAGCGCGCCCCCGGTGGCGTCGGCGCCCGGGCCGGCGCGGCGAACAGGGCGAGCACAGCGGCCGCCGCGCATCCGGCGGCCAGGACGAAGAAGGCGTCGCCAAAGGCCAGGACCGCCGCCTCGCGGTTCAGCAGGCCCGCCAGGGCCTTGCGGGCCGCGCCCTCGGCGTCCACCCCGCCACGGGCCTGCATCATGCTGCTCAACCCCTCCAGCAGGGTCTGGGCGTGCAGATCGCCCAGGCTCATGCCGGCGGTCAGATCGCCATAGTGCACCGCCGTCTGGTGGCTCAGCACCGTGGTCAGGACAGCCAGGCCTACTGCGCCGCCGATGTTGCGGATCAGGTTCACCAGGGCCGAGGCGTCCTTCATCATCGAAGGCGGCAGGGTCGAGACGCTCATCTGCTGGGCGGCGATCATCGCCATCATCACCCCCATGCCCCGCCAGGCCTGCAGGCCGGCGAACTCCCAGAAGCCCCAGTCGGCGGTGACGTGCGAGCCCAGCCCAACCCCATAGGCCGCCAGGCCAAAGCCGATGACCATGGGAATGCGCGCATCCATGGCTCGCACCAGCCGGCCGGCCAGGGGGGCGGAGACGAACATCACCAGGCCCGAGATGAGCATGGTGGTGCCCACCTCGGCGGCCGAATACTGACGAATCTGGCCGAGGAACAGGGGCAGGATGAAGGTGCCGCCAAACAGGCTCGCCCCGGCCACGAAATTCATCACCATGCCCAGGGTGAAGTTTCGGTCCCGGAACGGTTGCAGGGAAACGATCGGCTGTCGGTAGGTGAGCTGACGCCAGATGAAGGCCGCTCCGGTGAGACCGGCCAGGACGCTCAGCCAGAGGATCAGGGGCTCGTCGAACCAGCCCTCCTTGGCGCCTTCCTCGATCACGAACTGCATGGACAGAAGGAAGACCGTCATGAGGCCCACGCCCCACCAGTCCACCCCCTTGCCCAGGGATCGGTCGCCCTTGTCGAAATCGGCGTAGCGCCCGACCAGGAAGATCACCAGCAGGCCGGCGGGCACATTGATGAAGAACAGCCAGCGCCAGCCGAGCGCCTCGGTCAGATGCCCGCCAAGCGTCGGGCCGATGGTGGGGGCGAGCGTCACGATCAGGCCGACGATCACATTGGCGGTCACCCGCTTGTCCGGCGGAAACGCCGTCATCGCCGTGGCGAAGACCGACGGGATCATCGCCCCGGCGGCCAGCCCCTGAAAGGCGCGCATGACGATCATCGCCTCCACGCTGGTGGTCAGGCCCACCAGAACCGAGGTGGCGATGAAGGCGCCGGCGGCGACCACATAGACCGGCCGGGTCCCGAACATGCGGGTCAGGTAGGCGGTCAGCGGGATGATCACCACCTCGGCCAGCAGGTAGATGGTCTGCACCCAACTGATCTGGTCGGCGCTGGCGCCGATGCCGGCCTGGATCTGACTGAGCGAGGCCGCGACGATCTGGATGTCCAGCACGGCCATGAAATAGCCGACCACCATGCCGCCGAAGCCCAGGAACAGGCGGGTCCAGTCGACCTCCCCCTCGGCGGTCTGGACGCTGGGCGGCGTCGGCGCCGTCATCACCGCCGGACCGGCGAGCCCGGGACCTGGGGTCTTGTCGCTCATGGCGAGGCCCTAGCGGGCCTGGGCCTGGCTGATCGGGCCGGCCATGGCGTCGGCGAAGGTGGGGCCCGGCGTCTCGCGCACATCGACCTTCACCTTGACCGAGAGGCCGGGTCTTAGGGCGCCCGCCAGGGGCTGGTCAGGATCTATGGCGATGCGGACGGGCAGACGCTGGGCGATCTTGGTGAAGTTGCCCACGGCGTTCTCCACCGGGATGAGGGCGAATTCCGAACCCGTGGCCGGGGCGAAGCTGTCGATCCGCCCTTCCAGCGCCTGGCCGCCAAAGGCGTCGGCCTTGATTTCGACCCGCTGGCCGATGCTCAGGCGGGACACCTGAGTCTCCTTGAAATTGGCCACCACATAGGCCTGACCCAGTGGCACGATGGTCATCAGGCTGGCGCCTGGGCGCACATACTGGCCTGGCCGAACGGCCCGGGCCCCGACCACCCCGGCCACCGGGGCGCGGATCTCGGTGCGGGTCAGATTGATGCGGGCCTGTTCCACCGCCGCCCGAGCTGCGGCGGCTTCGGCCTCGGTCTGGGCCCTGGCCGAGCCCAGGGACTGGGCCGTGCGCCGCTCGGCCTCCAGCGTCGCCTCGGCCTGGGAGAGCGCGGCCTGGGCCTGCCGGGCGCCGGCCTTGACCGTCTGCACCCGCTGGGCCGAGACCCAGCCCTGTTGCGACAGGCGGTCGTAACGGTCTAGTTCAGCCTGGGCCAGCTGCGCCTCGGCCCGGGCGCTGGCGAGGCCTGCGGCCTTCTGGGCGATGATCGCCTCTTCCAGCCGCGCCCGGTCGTCGACCCCACGGACGGCGGCCTCCAAGGCCTGAGCCCGGGCGGTCGCCTGGGCCAGGCTGGCGGTGATGGTGTCAGCGTCGATCCGGGCCAGCACCTGGCCCTGCCGGACCACCGCATTATCGGCCACCAGAACCTCGGTGACATAGCCGTCGATCTGCGGCGCCACCGAGACGGTGTCGGCCTGGGCGAAGGCGTTGTCGGTGGTCTCGAACCGCTGGCGATCCAGCCACCACAGGGCGCCCCCGACGCCGACCGCCAGCAGCACCAGGGCCGCGATCAGATGGACAGGTTTCAGGGGCGGAAGATGATCACGAAGGGTCATGGCGTAAATTCACCGGCCCCGGGTCTGAGCCCAGCGCGCTTCAAAAATAGACCGTAGACTCCATTAAAACACCTAGGCCCGCCAAAGGGCCTGAGCAATGGAAAAATGGACTCCAGGGTCCAGACCATTTGCCGTCGCGAGGCACTGGACGAGAGGCCGCCCAGACCCCCATATCGGCGCATGGACATCACCGATCCCGACGTGATCATCGCCGGAGCCGGCATGGCGGGCGCCACGCTGGCCCTCTCCCTGGCGCGGGCCGGACTGAAGCCGCTGCTGGTGGACCCGGCGCCCTTCGAAACTCAGCTCGCGCCGACCTTCGATGGCCGCGCCTCGGCCATCGCCTACGCCGCCTTCCGGCAATGGCGGGCCCTGGGACTGGCCGACGCCCTGGCCCCCCACGCCCAGCGGATCGAGCAGATTCTGGTCACCGACGGCCGGGCGCCCGGGGCGGCGACGCCCGCGGCCCTCCCCTTCCACCTGCGCTTTGACTCCGCTGAGATCGCCGACCGGTCCGATGGCGAGCCCCTGGGCTATCTGCTGGAGAACCGCCAGATCCGGGCGGTGCTGTCCCAGGCGGTGATCGAGGCCGGCATCCCGGTTCTGGCCCCGGCCAAGGTGGCGAGCGCCGCCTTCGAGAAGGGCGGCGCGGTGGTGACCCTCGAAGACGGTCGGGTGATCACTGCCCCCCTGGCCATTGGGGCCGAGGGGCGCGGCTCGGTTCTGCGCAAGGCCGCTGGCATTGGCGCCCTGGGCTGGGACTATCGCCAGACGGGCGTCGTCGCCACCGTGCGGCTGGATCGCCCCCATGAGGGCGTGGCCCATGAATATTTCCTTCCCAGCGGTCCCTTCGCCATCCTGCCGCTGACGGACAACCGGGCGAGCCTGGTCTGGACGGAGAGCACCGCCCGTGGGGCTGCGCTGAAGTCGGCCAGGCCCGAGGTCTTCCACGCCCACCTGATGCGCCGCTTCGGAGATTTCCTCGGCCAGGCGCGGCTGGACGGGCCGGTCTTCTCCTATCCCCTGTCCCTGCAACTGGCCGAGCGGTTTACCGCCCCCAGACTCGCCTTGCTGGGGGACGCCGCCCACGGGGTGCATCCCATCGCCGGACAGGGCCTCAACCTGGGCCTGAAGGGGGCTGCGGCCCTGGCCGAGGTGCTGGTGGACGCCGCCCGCCTGGGAGAGGATCTGGGGTCAGAGGTGGTGCTGGAGCGCTATGGCCGCTGGCGGCGGTTTGACACCGCCCTGCTCAGCGCCGGGATGGACGCCTTCGTCCACCTGTTCTCCAACGACCACCCGCTGCTGCGCCTGGCGCGGGGGGCGGGCATGTCGGCGGTGAACCAGGTTCCAGCCGCCCGGCGGATGTTCATGCAGCAGGCCGGCGGCGCCTTTGGCGACCTGCCCCGGCTCCTGCGGGGCGAAGCGCTCTAATCAGCGAGTTCGCGGGCCTCTTCCGGCAGCATGATCGGCACGCCATCCCGCACGGGATAGGCGAGCTTGGCGCTGCGGCTGATCAGCTCTCCGGCCTCGCGGTCATAGTCCAGGGGCCCGTGTGACACCGGGCAGACCAGGATTTCCAGCAGGCGAGGATCGATCTCGGCGGTGAGGGCGAGCATGGGCTCGGCAGGCGCGTTTTCAGTCATGGATCGTCCTTAAACCAGCGCGCTACTGGACGCTATGGGGGGCGCCGTCATCATCCTCCAGGGCGTCGATCTCCAGAAGGGCGGTGAGGCTGCGCACCCGCTCGGTCAGGGTCAGGGCTTCCAGCAGGGCCTGCTTCTCCGAGGGTTCAAACGGCAGTCCCATGGCCAGGCTGGTGACCAGGGGGGCGATGGGGGCGGTCATGGCCGTCTCATCATCCACGTCCAGCTCGCGCCTGTTCAGATAGCGCTTCAGGGCCCGGGCGAACCGTTCCCGGTCCATCTCCGGCGGCCCATCGTCCTCGGGCGACAGGTCGGCCTCGAAGTCCCCATAGGCCACCCGCAGCTGGCGATAGGGGGTCCGGGCCGACAGCTCCTCGCCGGCCACGAACCGGCAGATCCCGGTCAGGGTGATCAGATAGCGCCCGTCCGACGTCTCGGCGAAACTGGTGATGCGGCCCAGGCAGCCCACACTGGCGAGGTTGGGTCTGGCGCGCTCGCCGCCAGCCCGAGTCTGGATCATGCCGATGACCCGGTCCCCGGCCATGGCGTCGTCCACCATGTTCAGATAGCGCGGCTCAAAGATCTGCAGGGGCAACTCGCCGCCGGGCAGCAGCACAGCGCCGTCCAGGGGGAAGATCGGAATGATCTGCGGCAGATCGGCCGCGCGCCGGTAGCCCGGCATGGGGGTCACCTCTGAGCTTTGCTTAGGAGAACAGGATGGCCGATAGCCGGCGGCGCCCGTTGCGGGCGACCTCCGAGCCGGGGCCGGCGGCTTCGAAGATGGTCAGCAGCTGCTTGCGGGCGGCCTCGTCGTTCCAGGTCCGGTCCCGTTCGATGATGTGCAGCAGGTGGTCAGCAGCGGCCTCCATCCGCCCGTGGGCCGCCAGGGCCTTGGCCAGGGCCAGACGGGCCTCATGGTCATCGCCATCAGCAGCGAGCCGCGCCTCATATTGCTGGCTGTCCGACGGAGCCTCGGCGGCGAGATTCAGCGCCGCGCGCACGCTGTCCAGGTCAGGGTCGCTGGCGCCGGCCGGGGCCATGTCCAGGATCTCCTGGGCCCGGTCCGCTTCGCCCCCCGCCAGGTAGCAGCGGGCAAGCCCCCCCAGGGCCTTCACATGATCGGGTTCGGTCTGAAGCACCTGGGCGAAGCCTTGGGCGGCCAGCGCGATGTCTCCGGCCTCCAGGGCCGCCTTGGCCATGTCCATCAGCTCATCGACGCCGTCCGCCGGCGCCATGGCGGCCAGCTTGTCTACAAAGGCCTTCACCTGGCTTTCAGGCAGAGCGCCCATGAAGGCGTCCACCGGGCGGCCGCCGAAAAAGGCGAAAACGGCTGGAATCGACTGCACCCGCAGCTGGCCCGCATAGGCGGGGTTCTGGTCGATGTCGATCTTGACCATCTTGACCTTGCCCTTGGCGGCGCTGACCGCCCGTTCCAGGGCCGGGCCCAGTTGCCGGCAGGGGCCGCACCAGGNNACCAGGGCGCCCAGAAATCGACGATGACCGGCGTTTCCTGGCTGGCCTCCACCACATCGGCCATGAAGCTGGCGTCTGTGGCGTCTTTTACGAGGGCGCCGCCGGTGGCGGGCGCGGCGGTCTCTCCGATGAGGCTCATGGCGAACTCGTCTTGCTGGATGGTCTGTCTTGGGCAACGCGGCAGGGCCTAAGATGGTCCCATGACCCGCCCGCTTCAACGGATGGTTTGCGCTTCGACCACTTGCAGGGTCTCGAAGTCGACCACCAGAGGCTCCACCCCCACCGCCGCAAGGAAGCGTCGGAAGCTAGCCTGATCGAGCGCGGTGGTGGCCGTGTTGGTCAAGGGATGGAAATTCACCGTCCCGGCCTCGGCCAGAACGCGGTCGAGGACGAAGGTCACCCGCCGGGCCGTATCATTGATCAGACCAAGCGCCGTGACCGAGCCTGGGGTCACGCCGAGGGTCTCCACCATCAACGCCTCGCGGCCGAAGGACAGGCGCGCAGCTCCGATAACCGGCGGCAGGCGTTTGAGGTCAATCACCGTCCGGTCAGCGGCCGAGATCAGCCACAGCCGGTCCTTGGCGTCCTTCAGAAACAGGTTCTTGGTGTGGGCGCCGGGCAGGCCGGCCTTGATGTCTTCCCCCTCGCCGACCCGGAAAACGGCCGGGTGGTCCACGGTCCGGTGGGCGATATCGTGGGCGTCCAGGAAGGCGAGCAGGTCGGCGCGGGTCTTCATGGCCCCCTCTTAGGCCGCCCAGGGCCATCGTGGAACTGGACGGCGCCCGCGGGGCCTCGCTAGATCAGACTTGGCCGGTCTGCGGCCGTCTGTCGAGAGGTTGGACGCCCCATGGAGCTCGAGTGCTACCCCACCGCTGATCGGCCGCCGGAAATCGTGCCCGGCCGCCCACAGAGGGCCTGGATGGAGAGCTTCGCCGACCGGCACCCCTATCGGTGCCTGCCGCTCACCATGGCCAACACCACCGGTTGGGAGATCCTCTGTCCCATGGGGTTCACCGCTGAATGGAATGGCGGCGTCTATCAGGAGGACATCACCCTCATCCCGGACAATCCGCACCCAGATTTCCATAACTTCGCCAAGTCGCACTTCAGCCACGGGGTGATCACCTTTCACCCAGGCTACCTGTTCCGCACGCCGCCGGGCTGGTCGATGATGGCCCAGGGCCCGCCCAACCACGTCAAGGACGGCAT
>DJWR01000063.1:7790-10371 GCA_002441055.1 Caulobacteraceae bacterium UBA6225
TGCTTCATCACCCTGGTGCAGGACAAACCCCTGGCCGAATTCCAGCCGGTGATCCGGCCACTGGCCCGCAACGCCGATCTGATGGGCCAGTACACCGCCTGGGAGAAACATCGCACCGAGTTCAACGCCAAGATCTACCGGGGCGACCCCGAGGCCACCAAGGAGGCCTGGCAGCGCTTCTACTTCCGTGGGGAGTTCCCCGATGCGGTGGCTGAGCCTCCCAAGGACCATGTGAACAAGCGCCGGTTGAAAGCCCCGAAATTCGGCGGTTAGGCCGCTTGCCAAGGCCCAAGTCCTCTGCCATAAGCCCGCTCTCGATTTTCGGGGGCGGCCACTCGGGTCGGCATCGAAAAACGCGGGCGTAGCTCAGTGGTAGAGCACAACCTTGCCAAGGTTGGGGTCGAGAGTTCGAATCTCTTCGCCCGCTCCATTTCCCCTCCGGGGGACATGCAGCGACACAAAAAGGCGGCCCCAGGCGGGCCGCTTTTTTTGTTTCGTGACCCGCCATCAGGCCCTCGCGACCTCCGCAACGCCGCATGCAACCAAAGGCGCGATCGGGGCATTTCCTCCAGCAAACTCCCCGTCATATGGGCGGGGGTGAGACCAGACGGAGGTCACGATGACAGAGCAGCGCAAGGACGACGCCGCCAACGCCCCGAGCTCGCGCCCGGCCGAGCCGATTTCCAAGGGCCAGAAGCCCGATCAGCTTGATCGGGAAGGTCGCAAGGCTGAAAGCCGCCAAGAGGCCCTGGTGGACGAGGCGGTGGAAGAGACCTTTCCCGCCAGTGACCCGATCGCACCCAAGCACATCACCTGACCGGCGCTGCATAGCTGTACGATTAAGGGGGCGGACCTTGCGGTCCGCCCCCTTTTTTGTCGTCCAGACGACGCCGAGGTCA
Organism: Caulobacteraceae bacterium UBA6225; assembly: GCA_002441055.1. GTDB lineage: Bacteria > Pseudomonadota > Alphaproteobacteria > Caulobacterales > Caulobacteraceae > Phenylobacterium. Next base: position 8,690 of record DJWR01000063.1, read on the forward strand.
GGGCGTCGGGCGCATGATCCTCGGACCAAGGTTTTCGAGTACGGCGCGGGCGTCAAAGGCGTTCGGATCGCCCGCCGGCTTCGCGCCCCGGTACATCACGATCTCTGCCGTGGCCTCAAACCGCTCTACGGTGCGCACATCCACCCGGTCGGCCCAGAAGGGGTCGCCCCAATAGGGATCCCAGGTGCGCCAGCTATAGGCGGAATAGTAGCGCCAGTGGGGCCGCCAATAGGAATAGCGGGGGCCGTACCACGGATTGTAGAAGGGATCGGGCTGCACATAGGTCCGGGCGTCCCGGTCGGTCGCCCGGGTCACGATGGAGAACCCGTCATAGCCCTGCTGCACCGTCAGTTCGGCGGCGCGATAGAGCAGATAGCCCTCCACGGTCTCCCGGCCCGTCAGGCTGTTGCCCGCAAAGCTGACCCGCCAGCGGTCGGGCTCCACCCTCATCTCTGAATAGCCGCCCGACACCGCCGCGCCCGGCAGATTGGGCTGATAAGGCGTGGCGGTCGCACAGGCGCTGAGACCCGCCAGAAGGGCGAGGGCGACTAGAGGACCCGACAGTCTTTTCATGTTCGTCTCGTTCCTTTGAGAACGTCCCCCGAACGCTCCGCGACAGACTAGGCCAACACCGTGGCGCAATTTTGGTTGCCCGACCACCGCTGCGGTCCTGACGTCGGGCTGAAGGGCGTAGGGCCGATGACATTTTCGTGTGCACGCACCCCGGGCGTCCGAGGGCGATTGCGCCTAATTCGGTAGCCTAATTGAGACCTTAGGGGCTCACCGCCCCGCCTTGATGTGGGTCAGCCAGACCCGAGTGGTGTAGATTTCGCTTAATTCCTATTGGACCACTAGGGTAGAACTCGGGGCGCTGAGACGTCGGGGGCGGGCGATGGAATCGGACTTCATGCTGTTCGCAGCCGTCGGCTTCGCCGCCCAACTGGTGGATGGCGCCCTGGGCATGGCCTATGGGGTGGTGTCCACCACGACCCTGCTGGCCATGGGCGTATCGCCGGCCAACGCCTCGGCCAGCGTCCACGCCGCCAAGGTGTTCACCGGTGCGGCCTCGGCCATCTCCCATATCCTGCACAAGAACATCAGCTGGCGGCTGCTTGGCCTGCTGGCCTCGGGCGGCGTGCTGGGGGGTGTGGCCGGAACCTACCTGCTGACCTCCATCGATGGGGACAGGATCAAGCCCTATGTGGTGGCCTGGCTCGGCCTCATGGGCCTTGTCATCCTCTACCGCGCCTGGAAGGGCGTGCGGCCCAAGCCATTCTCCTGGAAGAGCCCCCTTCCGCTCGGCGTCGCCGGCGGCTTCTTTGACGCCGTGGGCGGCGGCGGCTGGGGCCCTGTGGTGACCTCCACCCTGCTCGGTTCCGGCGCTGATCCCCGCAAGGCCATCGGCACCACCAATGCCGCCGAAGTGTTCGTCGCTGCGGCCGTCTCGGCGACCTTCCTTTCGGCGCTACTGTCTGGGCACTGGCAGACCGAAGGCCTGAGAGAGCACATGGTCTCGGTCCTGGGCCTCATCGCCGGCGGCGTGGTCGCAGCCCCCCTGGCCGGGTGGATGACCAAGATCCTGCCGATCCGCGCCCTGACGTGGTTCGTCGGCGTCCTGGTCACCGGCCTGGCGGTCTGGCAGGCGGTGGTGCTGTTCCTCTAGAGCGTGGCGTCTTTTGACG
>DJWR01000149.1 GCA_002441055.1 Caulobacteraceae bacterium UBA6225
GCCCACCTCATCTTCCTGCCGCCCTACAGCCCCGACCTGAACCCCATCGAGCAGGTCTTCGCCAAGCTCAAGCACCTCATGCGAGGCGCTCAGCCCAGGACCGTCGAGGACACCTGGCGAAAGACTGGCCAACTGCTGAGCCTCTTCAGCCCCAGCGAGTGCGCCAACTACCTCGTCAACGCCGGATATGGTTCCGTCTAAAGGAGTCCCGCTCTAGTTGGCTCCTCCTCTTGGGGGACCGAACGAAATCGGGCCGGAACGCCAGCGCGTTCCGGCCCTTTTTGCTGGCCGCATGTCCCTGGAGGGGCGCTCAGGCGTCTTTGGGCAGGCGGGCCTTCAGCTCATCCAGCCAGACCCGGGCCGAGCCGTCCGAGGGGGCGCGCCAGTCCCCCCGCGGCGACAGGTTGCCGCCAGAGACCACCTTGGGCCCATTGGGCATGGCCGAGCGCTTGAACTGGCTGAAGCCGAAGAAGCGGGTGAGGAACACCTCCAGCCAGCGGGCGATGGTCGGCAGGTCATAGGCGTTGCGCGCCTCCGCCGGGAAGTGCGGCGGCCAGGCGCCGGACGCAGCGTCCCGCCAGGCGTGCCAGGCCAGGAAGGCCACCTTGGAGGGCCGCAAGCCAAAGCGGGTGATGTAATAGAGGTGGAAATCCTGCAGTTCATAGGGGCCGACGATGGCCTGGGTGGACTGGATGGCGCCCGCTGCATCGGCTGGCACCAGTTCTGGCGAGATCTCGGTGTCGAGCACCGACAGCAGGATCTGGTTGGTGGCCGCCTCGAACTGGCCATGGGCGGCGACCCAGCGGATCAGGTGCTGGATGAGCGTCTTGGCCACCGAACCGTTGACGTTGTAGTGGCTCATCTGGTCGCCGACGCCATAGGTGCACCAGCCGAGCGCCAGCTCTGACAGGTCGCCGGTGCCCAGCACGATGGCGCCGCGCTGATTGGCCGCCCGGAACAGATAGTCGGTGCGCAGACCCGCCTGCACATTCTCAAACGTCACGTCATAGACCGGCTCTCCCCCGGCAAAGGGGTGCCCCAGGTCGCTCAGCATCTGGCGGGCGGCCGGGGTGATGTCGATCTCCTCGGCCGTGGCGCCGATGGCCCGCATCAGAGCCCAGGCGTTGGACTTGGTGGAATCCGACGTCGCAAACCCCGGCAGGGTGAAGGCCAGGATATTGGCCCGGGGCAGGGAGAGCAGGTCGCAGGCCTTGGCCGCCACGATCAGGGCGTGGGTCGAGTCCAGGCCGCCGGAGACGCCGATGACGATCTTCTCGGTGCGGCTGGCCTTCAGGCGCTGGGCCAGCCCCTCCACCTGGATGTTGAAGGCCTCATAGCAATCCTGGTCCAGGCGGGCGGGATCATCGGGCACGAAGGGAAAGCGGTCCAGCCGACGCATCAGACCGCGATCGGCGAAGTCCGGCTGATGGGCGAAACCGACCCGGCGGAAGTCATACTCCGGGTGGCCCTCGGCGGTGGCGGCGTCGTTGAAGGTCGGCGTGCGCATCCGCTCCAGCCGCAGGCGCTCAACGTCCACATCGGCGAGCGTCAGCCCCCCCGCCCTAGGAAACCGCTCGCTCTGGGCCAGAAGCGCGCCCAGCTCATAGATGTCTCCCTGGCCGTCCCAGGCCAGATCGGTGGTGCTCTCGCCGGGGCCGGCGGCCGAATAGAGATAAGCCCCCTGGCAGCGCACAGACTGGGAGGCGCAGAGCATGGCCCGGTCCTGGGCCTTGCCCACCACCACATTGGAGGCCGACAGATTGGCCAGGATGAGGGCGCCAGCCAGGGCGCCCCGGGTGGAGGGCGGGGTCGGGGCCCAGAAATCCTCGCAAACCTCAAGGTGGAAGACGAAATCCGCCAGATCCTCGGCCGCGAAGATGAGGTCGACGCCGAACGGGACCGTCTGGCCGGCCAGGGTCACCTCCAGGTCGGTGAGGCCCGCGCCCGGGGCGAACCAGCGCTTCTCGTAATATTCCCGGTAGTTGGGCAGGAAAGACTTGGGGACGACCCCCAGGATACGGCCCCGGGAAATCGCCAGGGCGCAGTTATAGAGCCGACCGTTGCGGCGCACCGGCGCGCCAATCGCCAAGACCGGGCTCAAGGCTTCGCTGGCCTTGCAGATCTCCCCCACGGCGGCCTCGACGGCGTCCAGCAGGGCGTCCTGCAGATGCAGATCATCAATGGCGTAGGCTGAGACACAGAGCTCAGGGAAGATGATGAGGTCTGCGCCGGCCTCATCTCCCCGCCGGGCCAGGTCGAGGATCGCCTGCGCATTGGCCGCGGGATCGCCCACCGACACCTTGGGGGTGGCCACCCCACAGCGGACAAAACCCTGGGCCTGACTGGAATAGAACCGATGCGCCATGCCGTTCCTCGAACGCGAAATCTGACCCTGCTTGCCATAGATGGACCCGTGGGGCGAGTTTGGCCAAGCTTCGCTGGATACGAAGTGGTCGCCGGACGTTCCGTCGTCCCAGCCAAGAGGACGCCCCTGTGACCCCAGACCCCTATCTGCTCTTCCTGTTCGGTCTGGGCGGCGTGATCCTGCTGGTGGCCTGGCTGCCCCTGGGGCTCAAGCGGGCGCCGCTCAGCCTGGCCATCGTGTGTGTCGCCATCGGGGTGGCGGTGTTCAGCCTGGGCGGCCTGAACTTCAACCCCGATCCACGAACCTATGACACCCTCACCGAACGCCTGACCGAACTGGTGGTGATCATCGCGCTGATGGGGGCCGGGGTGAAGATCGACCGGCCGCTGGGTTGGCGCCGGTGGGGCTCGACCTGGCGGCTTCTGGGGATCGCCATGCCCCTGACCATCCTGTCCATCGCGGTGCTGGGGGTGCAGGCCCTTGGCCTGTCGCTGGCCATGTCGGTTCTGCTGGCCGCGGCGCTGGCGCCCACCGATCCGGTTCTGGCCGCCGACGTACAGGTCGGGCCCCCAGGCTCCGGGGAGGAGACCGAGGTGCGCTTCGCCCTCACCTCCGAAGCCGGGTTCAATGACGGCCTGGCGTTTCCCTTCGTCCACCTGGCCCTGGTCTTCGCCGCGGTCGCGGCCAGCACGGGCAACCCCATGGCCTGGCCCAGTCCCCAGGACTGGATGCACTGGGCGGCCATGGACCTGGTCTGGCGGATTGGCGCTGGCCTGGCCATGGGGTGGATGCTGGGTCGCGTCATGGGCTGGGTGGCCTTCGACCTGCCCCATGTGCGGCTGTCGGCCACAGGCGATGGCCTGGTGGCCCTGGGGGCGACGCTGGTCGTCTATACCGCTACGGAATTCGTTCAGGGCTATGGCTTCCTGGCGGTGTTCATCGCCGCCCTGACCCTGCGCGCCCGAGAACGGAATCACGAGTATCACCGCGCCCTGCACGACTTCGCCGACCAGGTGGAGCGGCTGCTGATCATGCTGGTTCTGGTGCTGTTCGGCGGGGCGATCGCCGCGGGTCTGCTGTCGAGCCTGACCTGGAGCGATGTCGCCGTCTGCGCCGTCATCCTGCTGGTGGTCCGGCCGCTCTCGGGCTGGATCGCCATGTGGGGCTCAGATCTCACGCGGCGTGAACAGTGGATGTCGGCCATACTGGGTGTCCGCGGGATCGGCTCGTTCTTCTATGTGGCCTACGGCGTCAACCACGGGGACTTCGGCTCCTCAGAGCGCCTGTGGGCGATCACGGGGGCTGTGGTGCTGATGTCGGTGATCCTGCATGGGGTGGCCGCCACCCCGCTGATGGCCTGGGTCGAACGGCCGGCTACGGGCGACCCCAAGGCCGGGGAAGATAATGAGGCCCGGTGAGACAGGGTACCCAAGATTGTAAGGCTTCAGGTCGTACTCTGGGGTGATCGGCGCCATATGCCGCATAGGTGATCACAAGGCCGGCAGCGTTCGGATGGGTCGCCTGGAGACCCTGAGCCTTGGACCATACCGCACAGCCCGCCAGCACCGCCGCTGAACTGCACGACATCGCCCTGCAGCGCTACGCCCTGCGCCTGGGCTCGGACTATTTCATCCATATGGCCGGCGCCCTGAGCGACCTGTTTGACGGCAATCTGCTGACCGGGCTGGTGTTTCTGACCATCGTCCAGGGCTCTGTGCAGCATCTGAACCGGCCGGCCCAGTTCAACGCCATGGCCGTGGATGGGGTGTTTCCCGATGAGCTGCGACGCCCGGTGAGCGTACTCGGCGTCTCCCAGTTTCTGGGCCTGCCCTATGAGACCGCGCGCCGCCATACCGGCCGGCTGGAGAAGATGGGCTTCTGCCAGAAGGTCGGCGGCAAGGGGGTGGTCATTCCAGCCGAAATCCTGCGGGGGCCAGAAGTCCAGGCCCTGGTGCGGGCCAATTACGGCCACATGCGCACCCTGCTGCAGGGCCTGCGCCGGGGCGGCGAGGCCTTGTTGCCGCCCCAGGACCCCCGCTGGGCCGAACCTGGGGCGTGACGTCCGCGCCCTCGGACAAGGAGCCCGGCAGGGAGCGGCCTAGAACATTTTCCGACAAGTGTGACGCGGTTACCGGATCAGAAAATGCTCTAACCTTTTGATTTAGAACCGACCCCCAACCGCCACGGCCAGCTGTTGACGCAGCGCCAGGGCGGGGGACGAGGATTGACCGCCAGCGGCCTCCTCCACCCTGAACCGTGACACCAGGCTGAGAAGATCGCGGGTTTCGGCCTTCAGGCCCTGGGTGGCGGCGGTGGCCTCTTCCACCATGGCGGCGTTCTGCTGGGTCACCCGGTCCATCTCGTTGACCGCGGTATTGACCTCCTGCAGGCCGATCGCCTGTTCATGGGCGCCGGCGGCGATGGCGCTGATCAGGCCGTCAATCTCCGCCACATGGGTGATGATCCGCTCCAGGGCCTGACCGGTCTCGCCCACCAGGCCGACCCCTTGGGTCACCTGCTGTGAGGAGGCGCTGATAAGGGCCTTGATCTCCTTGGCCGCATCGGCCGACCGCTGGGCGAGCGCCCGGACCTCTGAGGCCACCACGGCAAATCCCCGGCCGGCATCCCCGGCCCGGGCGGCTTCAACCCCGGCGTTCAGAGCCAACAGGTTGGTCTGGAAGGCGATCTCGTCGATGACGCTGATAATCTGAGTGACCTCGGCGGCGGACTGCTCGATCGCGCTCATGGCCTGGACGGCCTGAACCACAACCGCGCCAGAGCGCTGCGACTCCGCCTTGGCCTCGGAAATCGCCGTATTGGCCTGGCGGGCGCCCTCGGCGGTCTGACGAACAGTGGCCGTGATCTGGTCCAGGGCCGCCGCCGTCTCCTCCAGGCCCGCGGCCTGCTGCTCGGTGCGCCGCGAGAGGTCGTCCGAGGCCTGGGCGATTTCCTCCACCCCGGCCCCGATCCCCTGGGCGTCCCGGGCCACCGCGACGATCGCCCCGCGCAAGGTGTTCACCGACTCGTTGAAGTCGCCCCTCAGGCGCTCATAGGCCTCGGCGAAGGGCGTGTTCAGGTGAACGGCCAGATCTCCGGCGGCCAGGCGGCGCAGGCCCGTTCCCAGGGCGTCCACCACATCAGACAGCTGGGCTGCGGCCTGGGCCTGTGCGGCCTCGGTCTCGCGGCGCTCAGCCTGCCGGGCCGCCTCGGTCGCCGCAGACTCCGCCTCCAGACGGGCGCGCTCCAGGGCGTTGTCCTTGAAGCTGACCACCGCCTGGGCCATCGCCCCCAGTTCGTCGCCCCGACCAACGGCGGGCACGGACAGCTGATGATCCCCGCCCGCCAGGCGACGCATCGCCTCGGCCAGCCCGGTGAGGGGGCGCGTCACCCCATTGATCACCATGTGGATCGACAGGGCCAGGCCACAGACCCCGCCAAGCGCCGCCAGGGCGATCAGCAGGAGGGCGCGCCGCGAGGCCGCATGGGCCGCCTGACCCTCAGCCAGGGCCGAAGAGATCTGCAGGGCGGTGAGCTCGCTGATCACGCCGCTGACCCTGTCGATCGGCCCATAGAGCGCGGTGGCGGTATAGGCCGTCAGCGCCGCCTGATCCTGGCGGCGCATGATGGCCTCCAGATCGTCGAGCACCTGATGGGCCCCCACCATGGCGGCCTCGGCCTCCTGCTTCAGGGCCTCCTCCTCAGGAGAAGCCTCAGCGGCGCTGTAGTCACTCCATTCCCGATCGATGACGTCACGGGCCGCCGACACCCCCTGGGCGCCCTCGGCCCAGTCCAGTTGCCCGGTCTGCACCTTCCAAGCGGCGTCCACGACGCTGACGGCGAAGGCGTCGGCGACGGTCTTCAGCTGCGCCATGGGCTCGACCCGATCGGCTACGACCCGGTCAATCCGGATCTCCCCGTCGCGCAGGCCTACAAAGGCGAAAAGACCCATGATCACCAGGCCGACGGCCAGGATGGAAATGACGGCCAGAAGCTTGGCGCGGATCGAACGGAGCATGCGGCGAAATGTCCCAAGGTTGAGGACCGCATCACGCCCGGCATCTCTTAACGACTGATAAAATTCAGCCGCCCCAGACCCGCTTCCAGATATCTTTGTTAAGCATTTTGGGGACCGCCACCGAGCAGATCATCAAGACGCAGACCCACCCCGGCCCGGGGCCGGATCGGGCCGAACTGATGTGCCTGGGAAAGTGGTGCCGCCTAGGTGACTCGAACACCTGACCTACGCATTACGAATGCGCCGCTCTACCGGCTGAGCTAAGGCGGCCCGTGACGACGTGGCCGCGCCGGGGGGCGAGGCTTACGTCCGGGCGGGCTATTTAGCGGCTCTTGGCCCGCTCGCCAAGCGCCTGCGTGGTTCAGGCCGCCGGGAACCAGACGGGTCCCAGTGTGGCCACCGCCAGACCGGCGGCGACGCAGGCGGCGGCAAAGCCGATGAGCAGCCAGAACCGGAGACCCAGCAGCGGCCCCGCCGGGGGAGCGTCCTGGTCGTCCTCCTCAGCTTCGCCCGGCGGCGGCGGGGTCACGAGGCCTCGGCCACCGGCGGGGCGGCCCGGTCGATGAGGTTCAGGAGGGTGGATTCAAGGGGCACCGGGGCGAAGGCCCGGGGGCCGATCCGCGCCCGGGCCAGGGGCTTGGCCACAGCCTTTGACAGACAGAGGGCGCGCAGAGCCGGCGCCTGGCGTCCGCGCATCAGTACGGCCAACTGGCGGGCGGCCTTGGGGGAATAAAGGAGCGCGGCCTCGGCCTTCAGCGCCTGGTCGAGGGCGGCGGCTGGCGGGGTGACAGGAACCGTTTCATAGATGGGCAGGGTGCGCGCCTGCACGCCAGCCTGGGCCAGGGCGCCTGCGAGGTCGCCGGCCGGCTCGGTGGCGGCAGGATGCAGCACGGGCCCCCGGAACTCCTCAGCCCGGCTGGCGATGCCGGCGGCCAGGGCGGCGACGTCCCCGTCGGCCGACAGCACCTGACGGAAGCCCGCCGCTCGAGCCGCCTGGGCGCAGGCCGCGCCGACGGCGAAGACCGGCAGGGCGCGGGTCTCCGAGAGCTGGGCGAAGATTCGCACCCCATTGGCGCTGGTGAAGGCCANNGACCAGGGGAATATGGCCGAGCGCCCGCAGTCGCGCGGCGCTGGCCGAGGCGGCGGGTTCGGCCCGCGTGATCCAGATGAGGCGCCGGGGAGGTGCGGTCATGGCGCCAGCAAAGCTTGAGCCGCCGGGGCGATGCAACCCCGCACCGGCCTATTCCGGCAGGACGATCGCGTCGCCGGCCTCATCCCGCAGCTCAGCCCCCAGTTTGAGGCCAAGCTGCCGGGCGGCGACCATGGCGTCATCGACCCCGGTCAGGTCCAGGCCCGCTTCGCGCCGGAACCGCAGACGGCCGTCCGGCGACAGGGCCTCGACGATCAGAAAGAGCTGGCCGGCCTCCAGGGTCGCATAGGCGCCGATGGGGGTGCGGCAGGAGCTTTCCAGAGCCGCCATGGCGCCCCGCTCGGCGGCCACGGTGGTGGTGGTGGTGAGGTCGCGCAGGGCCTCGAGCCAGGGCTGACCCTGATCGGCCTCGCGGGTCTCGATGGCCAGGGCCCCCTGGCCCGGGGCCGGCGGGCGGGCGACGGGATCAATGAAGCTCCTGGCCGCCCCGTCCAGGCCCAGGCGCTTGAGGCCGGACAGGGCGAGAATGATGGCGTCATATTCCCCGGCCTCCAGCTTGGCCATGCGGGTGCCCACATTGCCCCGCAGCAGCTGGACGTCCAGGTCGGGGCGGGCGTGCAGGCTCTGGGCCTGGCGGCGCAGGCTGGCGGTGCCGAGCTTGGCGCCTCGGGGCAGGTCCTCCAGCGTCCGGGCGCCGCGGCTGAGGAAGGCGTCCCGGGGATCTTCCCGTTCGGGGATGGCGGCGATGACCAGGCCCGGCGGCAGGACGGCGGGCATATCCTTCATGGAGTGGACCGCGCAATCGATGCGGCCCTCAAGCATCGCCTCTTCGATCTCCTTGGTGAACAGCGCCTTGCCGCCAACCTCCAGCAGGCGCCGATCCTGGATCTGATCGCCGGAGGTGCGGATCACGATCAGGGGGGCGACCTTCTCGGCGTCCTCCGGCGCGGCGCCCAGGGCCGCAGCGATACGACGCTGCATCTGGCCGGCCTGAGCCAGGGAGAGTTGGGACCCACGAGCCCCGATGCGGACGACGGGCGGTTGCGAAGACACGGTGAGCGGTCTACCTGCGATGCGATGACTGACAGCCCGCTGCTACAGGACAGGCGCCTTGGCCGCAACCAGATGACCGGCCACACGGTCCTGGGGCTGGAGACCAGTTGCGACGAAACCGCCGCCGCCGTGGTGCGCCTGGGCGCCGA
>DJWR01000148.1 GCA_002441055.1 Caulobacteraceae bacterium UBA6225
GTCCGAATTTCCGGCGCCACCTCATACTGGGGGGTCAGCCCACATTTTGAGGCGGTGTTGACCACCAGGACCACCTTGTCCCGGAAGTTCGCCAGGGGAAGGTCGCCCCCCTCGATGGACTGAAACGAAAAATCGTAGGCGTTGGTCATGGGGTGCTCCTGCGGGGCTGTCGCTGCAAGCTAGAGCGCGTCCCGATAAGTGGGAACCAGTTATCGGAGCAAGACTCGCTCAAGTCTTTGAGTTTAGAGCCTGATTCAACGATCAGACGGTTCGGTCTGATCGCATCAGGCTCCAAGGGCGGCAGGGCGGGCCTGAAACCCTAGGCCTGCAGAAACACCGTCGGGATCAGCAGAAATCCGATGAGGACCAAGATGACGGCGGGCCAACGCCAGACTCCCATGCCCCGCCAGCTGACCGCCAGGCCCGCCCCCCAAGCAGCCGGCCGCCGCTCGGCCCGCATAAGACGCAGGGCGTAGATGGCCACGCCGGAAACCGAGAGTCCCGTGAGCGCCAGGCCAAAGACGAACCAGATGACCTTCGTGGCGAGCCCGCCCCAGGTCCCAAAGTGCAGCGGGTCTGCGGCCTCCGAGATCCGCTGGTGCAGGTTCAGGTCGCGGCCGTCATTGACCTGCAAAACCGCGCCCGTCGTCGCCTCGGCCCAGATGGCGTTGGCCCTGGGGCGCACCAGGATGGCGTCATCCTGGCCATGCAGGATGAAGGCTCCCGACTTTTCGGTGGGAAAGAGGATGCGCTCCAGCCTCAGATCCGGGTTGGCGACTCGGGCGTTCTCCAGCACGGCGGGTAAACGGTCAGCCAGGGCGACCATGGTCTCCGCGGTAGGCTCGACCTTGGCCGACGGCGCCGGCGGCGCGCGGAACGCCGTCTGTTCCGCCAGATACCAGAACCCGGTCAGGATCATCAGGGCGACGAACCACAGACTCCAGAGGCCAGCCAGGCGGTGGAAGTCGCCCATGGCCGTGCGCAGGTCGCCCAGGCGCACAGGCCGCAGGAAGCCTCGCCACCACTTCTTATAGACGACGAAGGCGGTGACCAGACTGACCGCCAATAGAAAGGACAGGGAGGAGACGATCGGCACGCCGATGGCTACCGGCATCATCAGGTGCCGGTGCATGTTGCGCAGAATACGTTGCGCGCTGACCCAGTGGCCGATCCCCTGGAATTCGCCTGTCGTCGGGTGGGCGTAGACGAAGGACAGGCCACCGTCGGGCGCCTCCAGGATCGCGGCGGCGGCGAACCAGGGGTCGGTCGGACCCTCGAGGCTGATCACACGCCCCTCCCCGGCCTGGACCGCAGCCGTTCGCGCCACCGCCGGCCAGTTGACCTCGGCGCCGACCGTGGCGGGATCGACGCGCATGGCCGGCCTCAACAGCCAGTCGATCTCATGGCTAAGCGTCGCCAGGGTTCCAGTGAGCAGAATGAAGCTCAGCAGGATCGAGAATTTCAGGCCGGCCCACTGATGAACCTCCCACCAGAGGCGCGAGGCCTTCTTCCGAGGCCTGACGCGGGCGAGGCTCTGGCGGCCCTGGTCGACGGCTACCATTGCCGGGAGAGTTCGAGGAACACAGAGCGAGGCGCGCCGGGGAAGTGGCCGGTGCGGTCGATGAAGCCCGAAGCGGCGTAGACCTCGTCGGTCAGGTTGTCGATCCGCACCAGGGCGCGCCAGGGGCCGCGGGTGTAGATGATCGAGGCGTCAAAGACGAGGTAGGGCCGCACCTTCTGGTCGGACATGGAGCGGCGGACATCCACATAGTCGCCGCCCAGGGCCACGGCGAGGCCCAGGTCCGGAAACTGGTATCGGGTCCAGAAGCCGACCGTGTGCTCCGGGGCGTTGGCGAACCGGTCGCCGACGCTGTTGGTGATGGCGGTGCGCCCATTGTCGCCGGTGATCCGGGTGTCGTTATAGGCGTAGGAGGCCGTCAGAACCCAGTCGTCGGTGAGGTCGGCCGCAAGGTCGAACTCCGCTCCCTTGCTGGTGATCTCTCCGAAGGCGACCAGATCATTTGTGCCGTCGCTGCCAACATCACCACGGGGATCGGCCTGCAGAATGTTGGTTCGGGTGATGTGATAGACCGCCGCTGTGCCCTGCAGCCGCCCGCCCATGAGTTCGCTCTTCAGGCCGGCCTCGAACATTTCGCCTTCAGTGGGGGCGAAGGGTCCGCCGGCCAGAGGCGTCTGGCTGCTGGCCCCCTGGGGTTCGAAGCTCTGCGCCCACTGGCCATAGATCGAGACATCGGGCCGCACGCGGTAGACTAGGCCGGCGCGCCAGGTCAGGGCGTCATCCTCGAAGGACGCCGCGCCCGATACGTCCTTGAAACTGTCATAGCGGGCGCCGACGGTCCCGATCAGGTTTCCGACCGTCGCCTCGTAGAGCAGGTAGCCACCGGCCCGGTCCGATTCCGTCAGCGATAGGGAATAGGCGGGCAGGTTGTAGTTGCTGACGGGCGTGACGCCATAGACCGGCTTGAGCAGGCTGAGCGGGGTCGGCGCAGTGGGGCTCGCCACATAGCCGCCGTTAGCGCCACGGCTCTGGAACTCGAGTTCGTTGGTGAACCAGTCGGCTCCGGCCAGCAGTCGGCTTTCCACGCCAGCCAGATCAAAGGCCCAGATCAGATTGGCGCCCGCCGACCAGTTGGACTGATCCCGGACCTGATCGCGGTACTGGCGGCGGGAGATGTCGAACGCTCCATCGCCGTCGGTGTCCCGCAGGCCGAAGGGCTCGTGATACTTCTGCGTCTCCAAGCCGTCGGTGTAGCGCAGCGCGGCGTTCAGGCTCAGGGCGTCGCTGAGGTCCGCCGACCAGCTAGCCTGATAGACATTGGCCTCCAGCCGCAGGAAGTCATCGGGCTCATTGTGGTTCCAGCGCCGGTCGGTCAGGAAGTTTCCGAGGTCGTCAGCCGGCACGCCACGCAGCCGATTGCCCGGCAGATTCTGATCATAGTGGGTGGCCTGGAGGTTCAATTCGCCGAGCGGCAGATCGATCTTCAACCCGCCGTCCAGAATGAGGATTTCAGAGCGAGCGTTCACGCGCGGCGCGTTCTGCTCCTCATAGAAGACGCCGAGACGCCCGGAGACGCCCTGGATAGGCAGGCCTCCAGTGACCTCAGCCGACGCGCCGTAGCGCGCCTCTGTGCCCACCACTCCGGCGACGCGGGCCGAAAACTCGTCGTCAGCCTTCTTGGTGACATAGTTGAACAGGCCGCCTGGCGCGCCTGGGCCATAGAGCATGCCGGCTGGACCTTTGAGAAACTCCACCCGCTCCACATTGAACAGCTGAGGCACGGAGAAGCCGGCATAGGGGTCGCCCCGCAGACCGTCGAAGAAGATCTCCTCCTGCCGGAAGCCACGGGCGGTGACGCCGGCATAGGAGAAGAAGCTGACGCCCGAGATGCTGCGATAGAGGTCCTGAGCGTCCCGGGCGCCCTGGTCGGCGATGAGTTCAGCATTGATCACCTGGACCGCTTGGCTGGATTCCAGCGGCGGGGTCGGCAGGCGACCGGCCTGAACCTCCTGGGTGCGGTAGAGTTGCTGCGCCCGGCCCGTGACGACGACTTCGCTGACCACGGCGTCCTGCGCATGCGCCGCCGAAGCCAAGGCTGTCAAAGCCGCCGAAACCAAAAGAGCCCGCCGCATGGTCATCCCCCAAAAGCTAAATTGCGATCGCATCGCAGTCGCACTGCTGCCGCAAACCGCCGGGGGATGGCAAGCACAATCTTGCGATTAAGTCGCAATACTGCCTGAAAAGGCGGAAGGCGCTTAGTTCGTGGGGGTCAGTCCCTGCTCGGCGGCGAGCGCCAGATCCAGGGCCCGAATGGCCTCGGTCGCGGTCACGATCGGCCGAGGCGCTTCACCCCGCACAGCGGCCAGGAAGGCCTCAATGCTGGCGCCCAAGGTGTCCTTGGCCGCCGGGGTATCGGCGAAATCGGCGTTCAGGGGGAAGCCGGTGGTGTTGCGGAACTCGCGCGTCAGGAAGTCGATTTCCAGCTCGCCCGAGGGATAGACAAGCTTCATGGTCCGGCGCCGCGCCTCGGCCACCCGAGACACGTCGAAAAGGGCGGTGAAGCCGTCATCGAACGTCACTTCGCTGCGAGCCACATCCCAGGACTCCGACCGTAGGACAGCCCCCTCCCCCTCGGCGGTGACCGGCTCGGCGTCAGACAGGGCCAGGGCAAGATCCAGGTCGTGGATCATCAGATCCAGCACCACCGAGACATCCAGGCTGCGATCAGACGGTGTCCCGTGGCGCACAGCCTCAAGCCGCAGGGGCTGGGCGGGGATGTCGAACAGCCCCATCACCTGGAACAGCACCCGCTCCTGATGACCGCAAGCCACCACCAGATTGCGGCGGGCGGCTTCCTGGGCCACGGCCTCGGCCTTGGCCACATCCACGCCGATCGGCTTTTCGATATAGACTGGCTTGCCGGCCTTCAACGCGGCCAGGGCCTGCTCGGCGTGCCAGGCGGCTGGCGAGGCCACGGTCACCACGTCGACCGCCGCAAGAAACTCATCCAACGTGGCGAACGCCCGACCACCCAGGGGCATAGCCAGCGCCGCGGCCCGCTCGGGGTGAGGATCATAGACGGCGGCCAGGTCCACGCCGGGCAGACGCGCATATTGCCGGGCATGATATGTGCCGAAGACGCCGGCGCCGATGACGCCGCCTCGCAGGGACTCGCTCATATCACCTCCATGGCCGGGTGGCCGCCTAGCATGATCCGCCAGGCCTGCGCCACTCTCCCGGCCTGGAGGCCGAGGGCGATTTAGCGGGCGGTGAGCTCAGTCAGGACCGGCATCGGCTCGGCGTCCTGATACTTGAAGCTGACCCGCGAGCCCGGCTCGAGCGGCGCCTCGGCCAGGACGGTGGCATAGGCCCGGAACTCCTGGCGACCGGCCGGCTGGCCGCCTTCGACGCCTTCATGATCAATGGCCACGGTGCGTCCATCGAGGGCGGCGATCACGCCGACGCCGGTCAGTTCAGGCCCGGTGGGGACGGCTTCCACAGCGCTGGCGTCCGCAGTCGACCCCGAGGTCTCGGACGATTGTCCGCAGGCGGCGAGCGCCAGGGTGGAGGCCAGGGCGGCGGCGAACAGGACAACTCTCATCGGGAATCTCCGGGGGCGAACGAAGTCCCAGCATAGCCATCTTGTGTGTCTTGTGAACGACATCCCATTGGCCAGACCCGGCGGAAGGGCTACAAACGGGGCTCCTCCCCCTTCCCCCTTCCGCCCGGAGCCATGCCGTGTCGCGCCTCTTCAGCGCCTACCTGATTGTCGACTGGAGCGCGGCGGCCAAGCCGGGCACTGGGGCGGACTCTGTCTGGATCGGCGTGCTCAAGCGCGACGTGCGCTTCCGCATGTCGTTTGAGTCCCACAATCCGGCCACCCGGGGCGAAGCCGAAAAGCTGCTGGGGGTTATCCTGGACGACCTGAAGAAGCGGGGCGAGCGCGCCCTGCTGGGCTTCGACTTTCCCCTGGGTTTTCCCCGGGGCTTCGCGGCGGGCCTGAATCTCGCCGGCGATCCCCCCTGGCGGGCGGTCTGGGATCAGATCGACAAGATGGTCAAGGACAAGGCCGACAACACCAACAACCGCTTCGGCGTCGGCTCGGAGCTGAACCGGCGGCTGACCGGCGGGCCCTTCCCGTTCTGGGGCTGCCCGCCCAAGGACGCCCTGACCACCCTGCAACCCAAGCGCACCCGGGCGCATGGGCCCGACGACCTGCCCGAATTCCGCCGAGCCGATGAAGCGGCCAAGGGCGCAGCCTCGATCTGGAAGCTCTATTACAACGGCTCCGTCGGGGGTCAGGCCCTGCTCGGCATCCCGGCGGTGAAGCGCCTGAAGACCGCTCGCGGTGATGCGCTGCGCGTCTGGCCGCTGGAGACCGGTTTTGGCGCCCCGAAACCCGCCGATCTCGACGGCGTCGAAGTGGTGGTGGCCGAGGTCTATCCGTCGCTTCTGAAGATCAAGGCGCAGCCAGGCGAAGTGAAGGACCTGGTGCAGGTCCGCGAGACCGCCGAGCACTTCGCCAAGCTGGACGAGGCCGGCAAGCTCGCCGAACTGTTCGCCGCCCCCAAGGGCCTGGATGAGGCCGCCCTGGCCGAGGCCGAGCGGGAAGAGGGCTGGATCCTCGGCGCCTGAGCTGCAAGCTCGTCAGTCCGCTTAGAGCGGCTGCAGCGACAGCCGCCAGAATCGCCAGCCAAGCAGGCCTGCTGAGATCAGGCTGGCGATGATCACGGCCCAGACAAGGCCGCTCACGCCCATGCCCATGGGAATGGCCAGCCACCAGGCCAGGGGCATCATGATCAGGATATAGCTGGTCAGGTGGGTGAAGGTCGGCAGCCAGACATCGCCCCGGGCCCGCAGGGCCTGTGCGATGACCACCTGCAGGCCATCGGCGAGCAGGAACAGGCAGGAGAGCGCCAGGGCGCCGGCGGCCACAGCGATCACCTGCGGCTCTGTGGTGTAGGCCGCCGCGATCCAGGGGGCGGCGGGCCAGACAATCAGCGAGACCAGCAATCCGAACAGGGCGGTGACGCCAAAGCCAATCAGGCCCGCGCGGACGACCCCCTCGCGCTCGCGGGCGCCATAGGCGCTGCTGACCAGGACTGCGGTGGCGGCGGCCAGGCCCAGAGGAACCATGAAGATGAGGGAGACCACGTTCAACACGACGGTCCAGGCGGCCAGGGCCAGCACGCCAATCCAGCCGGCCACCACGTTCAACGAGGCGAAGGCCGCCACTTCGAAGAAGTTAGAGGCGCCAGCCCCATAGCCAATCTTGCGTTGTTCAGCCTCACCCAGGGGGTCGCGAGCCGGCTTGTCAAATACGCCCAGGACGCGGGCGTCACGCATCATCGCGATATAGGTCAGAAGGCCGATCATCAGGAAGGCCCGCGCCCCGAATGTCGCCCAGGCCGCGCCCGTGGCGCCCAGGGCCGGCAGGCCGAAGGCGCCCGGGACCAGCAGCAACAGGAAGAGAAGATTGACCGCGTTGGCCGCCCACATCAGCAGCATGGCCGGAACGGGCCGCGACAGTCCCTCCAGCCAGAAACTGGCGGCGCAGGAAATCACATAGGCCGGCAGGGACAGGGCGAAGACGATCACCGGCCAGGCTGCCCCTGAGGCGAGGGCCGGTTCGAGGCCCAGGTGCGCCAGCCCGAGGGGCCCCAGACCCGCCAGGACCAGCGTACTGGCCAGGCCAATCCAAAGCCCATAGACGAGGCCGCGGCGCAGAACCGCGCCGCTCTCTCTGGATCGTCCCTCGCCCACCGCGCGGGCGGTCATCACCTGCACGCCGGTCAGCAAGCCGATGGCCATGGTCAGGATGACCGAGGTCGGCGCCCAGGCCATGGCGTGGAACCCCAGGTGTTCGGCCGAATAGCGACCCACCACGATGGCGTCCATCAGCCCCATGGTCATGATGCCCAGGCGCGCGAGCACCACTGGCCCCGACAGCTTCAACAGCTGCCCCAGGTCCCGACGGACAAGCAGTCGCCGCCCGGACGCCGTAGCATCCTCCGAGCGTGTAGGGCCGATCATCAGATCACCAGCCAAACAGCGGCGCAGATCAAGGTCTTCGCCGGAAAATGGAGCCCGCCGGTGCGAAGCCAGCGGGCGTTAAGCTTCAGACCGCGGCGCGGCGGGCCATATCGACCCGGTCTTCCTTGAGCTTTTCAGCCACCAGGAAGGCCAGTTCCAGGGCCTGCTCGCCGTTCAACCGCGGATCACAATGGGTGTGATAGCGGTCGCCCAGGTCGCCCTCGGTCAAGGCCCGGGCGCCGCCCAGGCACTCGGTGACGTTCTGGCCGGTCATCTCCAGGTGCACGCCGCCAGGATGCACGCCTTCGGCCTTCGCGATCTCCACGAAGGACTTCACCTCTGACAGGATGCGATCGAAGGGCCGGGTCTTGTAGCCGTTCGCCGCCGTCAGCGTGTTGCCGTGCATGGGATCGATGGCCCAGACCACATTGCGGCCGCCAGCCTTGGTGGCCTGCATCAGGCGCGGCAGACGGTCGGCGATCTTGTCGTGACCGAACCGGCCATAAAGCGTCAGGCGGCCAGCCTCGTTGGCCGGGCTGAGCGCATCGATCAGGCGCAGCAGTTCGTCCGGTTCAAGCGTCGGGCCGACCTTCACGCCGATGGGGTTCTTCACCCCGCGGCAGAATTCCACATGAGCGCCGTCCAGCTGGCGGGTCCGCTCACCGATCCAGAGCAGGTGGGCCGAGGTGTCGTACCAGTCGCCCGAGGTGGAATCGACGCGGGTCATGGCCTCCTCGAAGCCCAGTAGCAGGGCCTCGTGGCAGGTGAAGAACTCTACCCGGTGCAGGTCCGGATGGCTGTCGGGGGTGACCCCGATGGCGGCCATGAAGGTCAGGGCCTCGCTGATCTTCTCCGACAGCTCGCGATAGCGGGCGCCCTGCGGGCTGTCATTGACGAAGCCGAGCGTCCAGCGGTGGATATTGTAGAGGTCGGCATAGCCGCCGCCGGCGAAGGCCCGCAGCAGGTTCAGGGTCGAGGACGACTGGGCGTAGGCCTTCAGCAGGCGCTCCGGATCAGGCGCCCGGGCTTCGGGCGTGAACTCCATGCAGTTGATATTGTCACCGCGGTAGGAGGGCAGCTCCACATCGCCGATCTTCTCCACCGGCGAGGAGCGCGGCTTGGCGAACTGGCCGGCCATGCGGCCCACCTTCACCACCGGCTTGCCGCCGGCGAAGGTCAGGACCACCGCCATCTGCAAGATCAGGCGGAAGGTGTCGCGGATATTGTCGGCGTGGAACTCCTTGAAGCTCTCGGCACAGTCGCCCCCCTGCAACAGGAAGGCGCGGCCCTCGGCCACATCCCCCAGCAGAGACTTCAGCCGCCGGGCCTCACCGGCGAACACCAGGGGCGGCATGCCGCGCAGGGTCTGCTCCACCCGCTCCAGAGCCGCGGCGTCCGGATAGTCGTCCGGAATGTGCTTGGCGGTCTTGGCGCGCCAGGAGGAAGGTTTCCAGTTGTCGCTCATCACTCAACTCCGCGACGTCCCATGGGGCGGGCGATAGTGGCCCAGGAACGAAAGTGGGGCCTTCTACTCCGATATGGGGGGAGAGGTCGATGCTCTGCGCAGGGCGGTCGCGGCCTTCGGGTTTGCGACGGCGGCGGCCAGGCGCTGACCGCCGGCGGCGGTGACCACCGCCAGAGCTCCCAGGGCCAGCCACCATTCCTGCCAGACGCCAAAGCTGACCGCTGCGAAGGTCAGATAGCTCACGGCCGCTGCGGCGGCGGCGACAGCCCCAAGGTCTGGCGCGCGACGCTCCACGCGATGGAAGAGCGTCACCCAGAAGATTGTCGCGGCGGCGGCCCCGATCACCCCAAGCTCCAGCCACACCTGCAGGGCCGCATCATGGGGGTGCAGACGGATGCCCGGACCAAACATGCGGCTGGCGTCCAGGCCCCAGCCGCGCAGGGGCTTGTCGCTGATCCAGTCCACCGCATAGCTCCAATAGTCCATGCGCATGCTCCAGGAGAGGCTGACCTTGTCCTGGACGGCGCCATAGGCCCCCTGCGCCCGCAGGGCCCAGATGATCAGCGGCGTGGTTAGAAAGAAGAAGCCCGCCCCGACGCCAAGAGCTCTGGGGGCGATGACGGGCCAGCGATAGACCGCGCCACCGAAGACGCAGGCGGCCGCCAGGGCGATCAGCGGGGCATCGGCGTTCAGCCCAACGGCGCCAGCCACCACCCCTGCCGCCATCAAAACCGCCAGTTGCCACCAACCCAGGCGGATCGCCGCGAGCGCCGCCGGGCCCCAGAGCACGGCGAGCACAAACACCGCCTGAGCTACGTTGCGCACAGCCAGATCCGGCCGGATGGGGTCGTTGGTCGCCTGTCGGATGAACTGATAGAGGGCCGCGCCGCTCACCGCCTCGACGATGATCACCACCGACAGCCCTGACATGCCCCACATGAACACCGCCATGGCGCGCCGCAACCCTTGGGGCTCAGCCCGCCGCACGGCGCAATAGGCCGCCCAGTAGAGAACCGACTGGCAGGCCAGTTTGACGGCGTTGGAGCTCCAGAGGGCCTCAGGCTCGTAGGGGCTCCACAGCATTGAGCCCGCCGCCCAGATCACCAGGACCAGCAGGGCCAGGGCGGCCGGCCGATCGGCCTCGCGCACCTCCAGCCCCGGAAGGGTCAAGAGACCCACAAGGCTCAACAGCACAGCGAAGGCCAGGGGGCCGAGCCAGGCCACCGGCGCGCTCAATGCGGCGGCGAAGACCAGCACCCAGCCGCACCATCGGCCGAAACCTGGCCCCTCGATCAGCTTTGCGACGGCGGTCACGCCACCGGGCCCAGATCCTGGGGCATGTACCTTTCGCGCATGGTGACCAGTTCTTCGGCCAGGGTCGGATGCACCGCGCAGGTGGAATCCCACTGCGCCTTGGTCACGCCCATCTTCAGGGCGATGGCCGCCATCTGGATGATCTCTGGGCCATCGGGCGCCACCACATGGCAGCCCAGCAACTTCTGGGTCTTGGCGTCCACCACCAGCTTGATCAGGGCCCGCTCCTCGCCACCGGCGAAGGTCTGTTTCATGGCCCGGAACCGGGAGAGGTACACATCCACCTGACCGTGCGTGTGGCGGGCCTCGGCCTCGGTCAGGCCCACCGAGCCGATGGCCGGCTGGGAGAACACCGCCGAGGCGACCATCTCATGGTCGAAGCTGGTCGGGTTGTCATAGAACTCGGTCTGGGCGAAGGCCGCGCCCTCGCGGATCGCCACCGGGGTCAGATTGATGCGGTTGGTGACGTCGCCCACCGCCCAGATGGAGTCCACATTGGTGCGGGAATAGTCGTCCACCACGATGGCGCCATCCTCGACGGCGACCCCAGCGGCCTCCAGGCCCAGGCCCTCCACATAGGGCTCCCGGCCCAGGGCGAAGAGGACGAGGTCGGACTCGACGGCGCCGCCACTGGAGAGATGACTGACCAGGCCCGAGGCGGTCTTCTCCACCCGTTCGTGCTGGCAGCCGAGGAGAACATTGATCCCCTTGCGCTCCAACTCCTCGGCCAGATGGGCGCGCACATGGTCATCAAATCCGCGCAGGATGTTGGGGCCCCGGTGGACCAGGGTCACATCCACCCCCAGACCCTTGAAGATGCAGGCGAACTCCACGGCGATGTAACCACCCCCGGCGATCACCATCCGCTTGGGCAGCTCCGAGATATGAAAGGCCTCGTCTGAGGTGATCACATGCTCGATCCCCGGCAGGTCCTTGGGAACCCAGGGCCGACCGCCGGTGGCGATCAGGATCTTGCCCGCCGTAACGGTCTTATCCTTGCCCACCAGCTCGACCGTATGGGCGTCGACCAGTCGGGCCTTGGCATGGACCAGTTCGGCGCCGGCGTTCTGCAGATTGGTGACATAGATCCCCGAGAGCCGGGCGATCTCCTTGTCCTTCTCGGCCAGGAAGGTCGGCCAGTCGAAGCGCGGCGCCTCGGAGAAGCTCCACCCATAGCCTTCAGCGGTCTTGAAATGGCTCGCATATTCCGAGGCGTAGACCATGAACTTCTTGGGCACGCAGCCGCGGATGACACAGGTGCCGCCCACCCGGTCCTCCTCGGCCACCGCCACCCTGGCGCCGCTCATGGCGGCCAGCCTCGCCGCGCGCACGCCGCCGGAGCCGGCGCCGATGACAAACAGGTCGTAGTCGTACTGGGCCACGCTCAGGTCACTCCATGTCTAGGGTTCGAGGGTGACGACGCCCTGGGGCGTCCCCACCAGGGCCAGGTCGGCCAGGTCGAGAAACAGGCCGTGATCGACCACGCCGGTGACGCTCTTCAGCGCATCGGCCAGGGCCGCGGGGTCCTCGATGCGACCGCAGGCTGCGTCATAAATAAGGTTGCCACCGTCGGTTCGCACCGGCGCCCCGTCCTTCACCCGCAACCGCGGGGCGACGCCGAGGTCGCATTCGGAAAGCGCGTCGCAGATCCGCAAGGCCGTCGTCTCATGGGCGAAGGCCACCACCTCGATGGGCAGGGGAAACTTGCCCAGCATCGGCACGCGCTTGGCCGCGTCAGCAATGACTACGCAGCGGCGGGAGGCCTCCCAAACCAGCTTCTCCCGCAACAGGGCCGCGCCGCCGCCCTTGATCAGCGACAGAGCTGGCCCGATCTCGTCCGCGCCATCGACGGTGAGGTCGATGGATTTCACAGGCCCGAGTTCGGTAAGCTTCAGCCCCAGGCTTTCGGCGAGCTCAGCTGTGGCCACCGAGGTGGGGATGCAGGTCACGTCCAGGGCCCGCGCGGCCAGGGCCTTGACGAACCAGGCGGCCGTCGAGCCGGTGCCCAGGCCCACCACCATGCCGGCCTCGACCATCTCTGCGGCGGCCTCGCCGGCGGCCTTCTTCTGGGCGTCTGCGTCCATTTTGATTCCGTGCTTGGCCGCCAACCATGGCGGAGGCTCTCTGTTCTAGGCGCCTCGATCGGGGAAGGCAACGCCCCACAGGCGAGCAGCGTCAGGGCTTTTTCGGTCGGGCGGCCTTGGCGGCGCGGAAGCGGGCCGCCCAGCCGGGCTTTTCGGTCTGGCCGCCGCGCTCCAGGGCCAGGGCGTCAGGGGCCACATCCTTCGTGATCACCGAGCCTGAGCCTGTATAGGCGCCCGCCCCGATGCGCACCGGCGCCACCAGGGCCGAGTTGGAGCCGATGAAGGCGCCCTCCCCCACATGGGTCTCGAACTTGTCGAAACCGTCGTAGTTACAGAAGATCGTGCCGGCCCCGATATTGGCTCCGGCGCCCACCGTGCCATCCCCCAGATAGGCCAGATGATTGGCCTTGGCGCCTTCGCCGACCACCACCTTCTTCACCTCAACGAAGTTGCCAATGTGCGCGCGAGCCCCGATCTGCGCGCCCGGCCGCAGGCGGGCATAGGGACCGACCAAGGCGCCCTCGCTCACCTGGGCGCCTTCCAGATGGCTGAAGGCGCGGATTACAGCACCCGCCGCCACCCGGACGCTCGGAGCGAACACCACGAAGGGTTCGACCGTGGCGCCTGGCTCAATCTGCGTGTCCCAGGAAAAGTGGACCGTCTCAGGGGCGGGCATGGCCACCCCCTCGTTCAGGAAGTGATGGCGCCGCCGCTGTTGGAAGATGGCTTCAGCCGCCGCCAGCTGGGCCTGGGAATCGGCGCCCATCACCGCGCTTTCCGGGGCGAAGACCGCGCGCACCTGCACATCATCGGAGACGGCGATGGCGACCACCTCAGTCAGATAATACTCGCCCTTGACGTTGTTGTTGCCCACCCGAGCCAGCCAGCCGAACAGCTGGGCGCGGTCGGCGGCCATCATGCCAGAGTAGCAGGCCTTGACGTGGCGCTCCTCCTCACTGGCGTCGCGGGCCTCGACAATGCGGATCACATGGCCGTCGGCGCCCCGGATCAGACGTCCATAGAGAGCCGCGTCGGCAGGCTCGAATCCGAGCAGCGCCAAGCCCACCCCTTGGGCGCGCAGGGCGAACAACGGCTCCAGGTCCTTCCCCTCCAGAAGCGGACAATCGGCGTTGGTGACCAGCACCTCCCCGTCAAAATCAGCCAGGGCCTCATGGGCGGCCAGGACCGCGTGGCCGGTGCCCAGGGGCGGGTCCTGCACGGCGACGGCGGCCTCCCCCAGGCGAGAGACCACAGCTGCGCGAACCTCGGGGCTGTGGGTCCCCACCACCACGACCACCCGCTCGCAGCCTGCGGCCTGGACCGCATCAATGGCCCGGTCGAGCATGGTGCGCCCGCCAACCCTGTGCATCACCTTGGGCGTGGGCGACTTCATCCGCGTCCCCTGGCCGGCGGCGAGGATGATGGCGGCGCGGGGTCTGACGCTGGAGGTCATGGGACAGGTCCTTGGCGAGTCGACGGCGTTGCAATCATGGGGCGTTTAGCCGAAACGGCGACAGGTTTCGATGACAGGAGACGAACAGCCATGGCCGCCCCCCTCGATCTATCGGCCCTGGCCGGCGCCACGCTCGCCTTCGACCTGGACGGCACCCTGGTGGACACCGCCCCTGACCTCGTCGGCACGCTGAACGTCATCCTGCAGGAGGAGGGGCACGCCCCCCTGCCGCTGGCCGAGGCGCGCCCCTTCATCGGCAAGGGCGCCCGCTGGCTGTTGCAGCGGGGCTTCACCGAGGCCGGCCACCCCATCGCCGACGAGGCCATGGGCGGCCTCTTTGAGCGGTTCATCGCCCGCTACAACGCCCATATCGCCGATGAGAGCGCCCCCTTCCCCGGCATGGTCGATACCCTGGAGACCCTGCTGGGCGCCGGCGCGCGGCTGGTGGTCTGCACCAACAAGCGCACGGACCTGTCGACCAACCTGCTGGACGCGCTCAACCTGTCGTCCCTGTTCGAAGCCATTGTCGGGGCTGACGCCGCGCCGGCCCAGAAGCCTGACCGTCGTCATCTGGAGACCGCCATCGCCCGCGCCGGCGGCCGCCCCGACCGCGCCGTCATGATCGGCGACGCGGCCCCAGACGCCGGCGCGGCCCGGGCGGCGGGCGTGCCCCTGGTGCTGGTCAGCTTCGGCTACACTGAGGTTCCGGTGGCCGAGCTGGGCGCCGACATCCTCATCGACCACTACGCCGAACTGCCCGACGCCTGTTTGCAGCTACTGGCGGCTTGCCCCCGGCCAAACGAGACGTTATAGGGCCGTCCCTTCCGATGGATGCGTAGCTCAGCGGGAGAGCACCTCGTTCACACCGAGGGGGTCACAGGTTCAATCCCTGTCGCATCCACCATTCCTTTCAGCGGGTTAGAGATTTCTCCCCGCGGCGCTTGCCAGATTGCTAGCCAGGAACGTCCAGGTTGGACTTCCCGGCCCGTGCGCAAATTGAGACTCCGGTCGCTGCTTAGCGGCGCCTTGATTGGCCGGCGTGTGCCCATGGCGCGCTTGCGACCGCTGCGGCGGCGCACCGTCAGTCGTTCCTCGCGATAGACCCGCTGGACGCGCTGGACCCGCTTCTTGTTCACGACCTGGCCTCGCGCCGCAGCAGGACGGGAAGGCGGCGATGGCCGACGCGACGCTGCTCCTGAAGCCGCGCTTTCAGCATTTTGCATAAACTGCGTCCCTAACGCCGGCTGATGTGCAGTTCATCTGAGCCGCACGCCAGATCCGAGTCATCGGCCGCCAGTCTGAATCGCCTTAGGCTCGCGGCTCCAGCGCTTGGTGGTTAGGGCGGGCTGATCGGCCGGGTCAGGTCGAACGCGACGCGGAACAGGCGTCCTGGGCGGGCCAGCTCGTAGGTAAAGGTCTCCCCCGACTGCTCCAGGGACCAGACATTGGTGTTCGACACCGTCCGGTTGGTCCGCGTGAAGAGCGTGATGGACTCTGCGTCGGCCGGGAAACTCTGGCGTGCGGCAGTCCCGGGGGCGACGCTGTCGCCGCCATACTGGGAAATCTCGTCCTCGGTCCCGTCCTCGTGGCGGTGATCATGCTTGAGCCGCAGCCGGTCCTCGCCGATGCGGGTGATCACCCAGGTGCGCGATCGGTCCTCCCCCACATGGAAGGGAATACGGATCTCTGTCTCGCCGCAGCTGGCCACCGTCATGACCAGTTCAGCCTCGCGGAAGGCGGCGTCGGTCTCGTCACCAGCCACCACCTGCCCCGCAAAGCTCTGGCCGCAATGGCGGCCAAGCCCCTCGAAAAAGGCCGCCGCAGGGTTCTGCGCCAGGGCGGCGGGCGCAGCGCTCAACCAGACCAAGGCGGCCAGGGCCAGGACAGGTCTCATCTTTGGCGACTCCGGTGTCGGCGCATCTCGCGCCCGGCACGACCCTAGGGCCCGCGGTCCGGGCCGTCCAATCCCTGTGCTCCTGACGCAGCGGCGGCGGTGGGTCTGCCCCGCCCCGCCCATGGGTTAGGCTGATGACCAGTGACCCAGTCGATTCGGATAACCCCATGAGCAAGCCCCCAGAGCTGAACTACCGGCCCCTGAGCGACGGGCGCTACGAGGTCTGGCTCCATGCGGTGGTGACCCAGGACGCGCTTCTCGGCCTGCACGGGGTTCTGGCTCAGTACGGCGCCGAAGGCCCACCCGAACCGGCGGAGGCCGATGAGCCTGAGGCCACAGAGGACACCGGCTCCGATGACGGCGGCGGCCGGACGCACTGAGCGCGTCAGCGCCCCGGCGGGGTCTTAAGGGATCGCAGCATGAGTTCGTGCACATAGGCCGCCACATCCGCCAGGGCGGCGTCCAGGGCGTCGCGCACCGCGGGCAAACGGGCCTCCCCGTGGGTCTCAGCAGCCTCACAGGCCTGCGCCAGGGCGCCCGCACCGATCCCGCGGGCCGTACCCTTGATGGTGTGGACGGCGTCCGGCCACCCCTCCTGCCCCGGCGCCAGCAGCGGGGCCCAAAGGGCGGCCTGCTGGCGGAACAGCTCCAGGACTTCCTGCACCACCTCCAGGTCACCGGCGGCATAGGATTCCAGATAGCCGAAGTCCACCGCCCCGGTCAGATCGCGCCGCGCCATATTTCTGTTCGCCCCTCGCTTGCCAAGCCGAGAAATCCGGCTATGTTCCGCGCCCTCGCCGGGACCCCCGCCAAACGGGGTCCGACGCGATGGGTGCATAGCTCAGTTGGTAGAGCAGCTGACTCTTAATCAGCGGGTCGTAGGTTCGAATCCTACTGCACCCACCAAGTTTTCCTCCGAAAACATATGGTGGCGCCCACCGGGGCTCAGGGCCATGGCGGAGCAGCGATCATGTCTGCCCTGATGGGTCTCAGCCTGGCGGCGATCAACATCGCCACATTCGCCGCCTTCGCCTTCGACAAGCATCAGGCCAGGACAGGAGGTCGGAGAATTCCCGAACGCACCCTGCTGCTCATGGCCGCGATCGGCGGCTCCCCCGCCGCCTTGGCCGCTCAACAGGTTCTGCGCCACAAGACGCGCAAGCAGCCCTTCGGCGCCCGCCTGTCCTGGATCGTCGGGGCGCAGGCTGTGGTCCTGGCCCTCCTGCTGATCAGGCTGGATGGCTGAGCGCCGACCAAATGGGGCCGCCAAGGCTCAGGGCTGGCTGCAACGCTTCAGGGGGCCAGACGTTGCCCTAAGCTGGAACCCCCGGACTGTCGGCGCTGGCCCCTCAGGGTTATGCTCTGCGCCAATATGTCCGCTCGAACCTAAGGATGACCTGAAATGTCTGCACCCGCGCTGCGCCTCGCCCTGTTCGCCACCTGCCTCATGGCCGCCCCCGCTGTGGTTCAGGCGCAGGCCGCCGGGCCCAGCAGCGCCGTCGCCCCGGCGGCCGCGTTCGAACTGGCGCCCCTGCCCTATGGCTATGACGGGCTGGAGCCGGTGATCGACGCCCAGACCATGCAGATCCATCATGGGCGTCATCACCAGGGCTATGTGAACAACCTCAATGCGGCGGTGGCCCAGACGCCCGCCCTGTCAGGCAAGTCTCTGGAGGCGATCCTGGCGGAGGTGTCCAAGCACCCGGCCGGCGTCCGCAACAACGCCGGCGGCCACTACAACCACACCCTGTTCTG
>DJWR01000217.1:0-3764 GCA_002441055.1 Caulobacteraceae bacterium UBA6225
GAATCCACCAGATAGACGCAGGGCAGACGGTTCTGCAGGGCGATCTCCTGAGCCCGCAGATGCTTCTTCACCGTCATGGGGAAGTAGGCGCCGCCCTTCACCGTGGCGTCATTGGCGAGAATCATCACCTCGCGGCCAGACACCCGGCCGACGCCGGCGATCAGACCCGCGCCGGGCGCCTCGTCTTCATATAGGCCATGAGCGGCCAGGGCTGCGATTTCCAGAAACGGCGCACCTGGATCGAGCAGCCGCATGACCCGGTCCCGGGGCAGAAGCTTGCCCCGTGATTTGTGGCGCGCCCGAGCGGCCTCGGGACCGCCCAGGGCCGTTTGCGCGATCCGCGCGCGAAGCTGGTCAACCAAGCTGCGATTCAGCTGTGCCTGGGTCTGAAATGCCTCGGAAGCCGGGTCGATGGAGGAAGTTAGCCTCGTCATATGCATGGCATAGCCCCGCACGCCGTCCCGCGCTAGGCTCCCCGACTGTGGCACGACTGCCGGACCTTCCGAGTGATACCGCCCTGTCCCAGCTGTTCTTCAATGAACAGGTGGAGGGTGACGCCACATGGTTTTCGCTCCCGGGCGGCGGGGTGCTGTTTGAGCCCGGCGAAGCGGCCGATCAACTCTATTTCCTTCGCGCCGGCCGGCTGGGCGCCTTTCGCCGGGACGAGGGCCAGGAGCCGGAATTTCTCGGGGTGATCCGACCCGGGGAGCCCGCCGGGGAGATGTCGCTCCTGTCCGGCACCCCGCACACCGCCCGGGTGGTCGCCCTGCGCGATTCCGAGGTCTTCGCCCTGCCCCGGGACCTGTTCCTGGAAGCCGCCGAGGAAGACCCTGGGGTCATGCTGGAGCTGGCCCAGCTGATTGTCCGTCGCAGTCGCCGGCAGTCCCATCGCAGCACTGGCGCAGAGCCCTCGGTCTATGGCTTTGTCACCGTGGGGGACCCCGTGGCCGTCCGCCCCGTGGTGGACCGCATCGCCCGCCACATCATGCGCCAGGGCTATAGCGTCACGGTGGTCGGCGCCGAGGCGGCCATGGCGCCGACCGAGTGGTACTCCGAGGTCGAGCGGACGCATGACTTCGTCCTTTACGCCGCCGAGGGACAGGACCTGGGCTGGCGGGCCGTGGTCGCCCGGCAGGTGGACCGGCTGTTCCGCATCGGCAAGGCCGCCGCCCAGCCGCCCACCAACATCGTTCTACATCCCGCTCAACCCCTGCAGGCCCACCAGCTGGTGGACCTGATTCTGCTGCACCCGCGGGAAAGCCCGGCCCCCCGCACCTCGGAAGCCTGGGTCAAGGCCGCCCAGCCGGCGCGCCTGTTTCACATGCGCCGGGATGATGAGACCGACGCCGCCCGGCTGGCCCGGGTGCTGACGGGCCAATCGGTGGGGCTGGTGCTGTCAGGGGGCGGCGCCCGGGCCTACGCCCATGTGGGGGCGATCCGCGCCTTGCGGGAACATGGCGTGCCGATCGACTTCATCGGCGGCGCTTCCATGGGGGCCATCGTCGCCGCAGGGCTTGGCATGGGCTGGTCTGACGAGGAAGCCGACCGTCGGATCCGCGACGCCTTCGTCTCCTCCAGTCCCCTGGACGATATCGCCTTTCCGCTGCTGGCCATGACCCGCGGCGAGAAGGTCAAGGCGCGGCTTCACGAGCATTTTGGCGACACGAGCATCTCCGATCTCTGGCTGCCCTTCTTTGCGGTTTCCTCGAACCTGACCACCGGCGCCTACCAGATCCATCGCAGTGGTCGGCTGGTGGACGCCCTGCGGGCCACTATCGCCCTGCCAGGGGTGATGCCGCCGGCGACTCAGGGCGACGACGTGCTGGTAGATGGGGCGGTGCTCAACAACTTCCCCGCCGATGTCATGAGCGCCATTCATCTTGGCCCCGTGGTCGGCGTGGACGTCACCCGCGGCCGCAGCATAACGGCCAGGGACGTGGCGAGGCCCTCCTCAGTGTTCCGATGGATCCTGTCAGGGGCCTGGCGCCAGGGACCGCCCATCGTCTCCCTACTGATGCGTGCGGCCACGGTGCCGACCGGTCGCGACCTGAGAGCGGCGCGGGAGAGCGTCGACCTGCTGGTGACGCCGGACATGACCGGCGTCGAGATCCGCGACTGGGAAGCCTACGATCCCGCCGTGATCGCCGGCTATCACGCCATGGGGGCTGCGCTCCGGCGGCTGACCACCCCGGTGACCGAGCTGCGGCGCCGTCAGGCGCTCAGCGAGGGTGGCGGAAAAGGCTGGCGCTGAAACGTCGCAACGATCACGCAGACTTGGATTTGCCAAAGCCGGAATCGCGTCCCATATTCGTTGTGGTGTTCAACAACTGAAAGGAGGTGATCCAGTGTCTCATTGTCATTCGTCGCAGTCGGTGACCGTGGCCTGGGCCTCCCACGAGGTTCGCGCTTAAGCGCTGCTAAGGTTGCGGGCCGCCGCACTTGCGGTCCGACAATGGAAGGGCCGGCCCCGACAATGGGCCGGCCCTTTTTTGTATCTCGAATTGGCCAGAAGCAGGCGGACGACTAGGTCCGGCTACGGCGTGGACTAGTTCCGGCGGGGGGTGGTCGCCGCACCGGCAACACCGCCGATGGCCGCGCCGGCGGCCGCGCCGCTCAGATCACCGCTGACCGCTCCGCCGACGGCGGCGCCGCCGAGGGCGCCAGTGGCCGCGCGTTCAGTCACGGTGGCGCCGCAGGCCGCGAGGGCCAGGGCGGAAAAGGCGATGGGGATCACAATCAGGGTCTTGCGCATGGGGAGGCTCCTCTGGGTTGCCCTAATGGAAGGCGTCAGCCCCTGTCGGAGTTCCCGGAAAGTCAGTAGGCCAGACAGGCCGTGCTGACGCTCTGCAGGACGGCGTCCTGCGAGAACCGGGTCTGGTAAGCCGCCCGCACCGCCGCCAGGGCCGCCCGGTCGATCGCGCCCTCTTGAGCCAGGATCACCATCTTTGACGCCTCCGCCATCAGGACGCCGCGATGGGACCAGCGGCCCTCGGCGTCCAGGATCGTCATGCCGTCGGGAAAACGTGGGATTAGCTCACGGGCGACAAAATCCTGAAACGCCGCCTCGTCCACGCCAGGCGCCTCGCCAATGTTGCGGCCAAAGAACAGGTGAGCAGTCTGGCCGGCGCGCTCATTGGGTCCACAGGTCGAGACCGTGGCGCAGCCCGTCAGGACCAATGCCCCGAGGAGCATCACCACCAGGCTCCTCATCCGCCGATCAGCTCCCGACCGATCAGGAAACGGCGAATCTCGTTGGTGCCCGCGCCGATGTCATAGAGCTTGGCGTCCCGCAACAGGCGCTCCACCGGATAGTCCTTGGTGTAGCCCGCGCCGCCCAGGGCCTGGATCGCTTCCAGGGCGCACTTCACCGCGTTTTCTGAGGCCATGAGGATGGCGCCGGCGGCGTCGAAACGGGTGGTGAGGCCCGCGTCGCAGGCCCTGGCCACCGCATAGACATAGGCCCGTGCCGAATTCAGGGCGACATACATGTCGGCCACCTTGGCCTGCATCAGCTGGAAGGAGCCGATGGGGGCGCCAAACTGCTTGCGCTCGCGAACATAGGGCAGCACGGCGTCCAGACAGGCCTGCATGATGCCCAGCGGGCCGCCAGCGAGGACAGCGCGCTCATAGTCGAGACCGCTCATCAGCACCCCGACCCCGCCATTGAGCGGCCCCAGGACGTTCTCCTCAGGTACTTCACAGTCCTCAAACACCAACTCGCCGGTGTCGGAGCCGCGCATGCCCAGCTTGTCCAGCTTCTGGGC
>DJWR01000217.1:3789-3948 GCA_002441055.1 Caulobacteraceae bacterium UBA6225
GGCCGTTGGTGATCCAGAACTTGGTCCCGTTCAGCACATAGCGGTCGCCCCGCGCCTCGGCCCGCAGACGCATGGAGACCACGTCTGAGCCTGCCCCGGCCTCGCTCATGGCCAGTGCACCCACATGCTCGCCACTGATCAGGCGCGGCAGGTAGCGTT
>DJWR01000145.1 GCA_002441055.1 Caulobacteraceae bacterium UBA6225
TCGCCGCCGCCGATGCACAGGCTCGCGACGCCGCGCTTCTTGCCGTACCGCTTCAGCGCGCCGAGCAGCGTGACGATGATCCGGGCGCCGGACGCGCCGATCGGATGGCCGAGCGCGCAGGCGCCGCCGTTCACGTTCAGCTTTTCCCGGGGAATGGCCAGCTCGCGCTCAGCGATCATCGCCACCACGGCGAAGGCTTCGTTCACCTCGAACAGATCCACCTCGTCCACGCTCCAGCCGGCCTTGGCCAAGGCCTTGCGCATGGCCGGGACAGGGGCCGTGGTGAACTGACCCGGCTCATGGGCATGGGCGCCGTGGGCGACGATACGAGCCACCACCGGCAGGCCGAGCTTCTCGGCGATCGAGGTCCGGGTCAGGACCAGGGCCGCCGCCCCATCGCTGATCGAGCTGGCGTTGGCCGCAGTGATCGCCCCGTCCTTGGCGAAGGCCGATTTCAAGGTCGGAATCTTGGCCGGATCAGCCTTCAGGGGCTGCTCGTCGGCGGCGATGGTCTCTGCGCCCTTGCGGGTGGTCACCTCCACCGGAACGATCTCGCCTTCGAAGTCGCCGCTCTCGGTGGCCCGCCGGGCTCGGGACAGGCTCAAAATCGCGAACTCGTCCATGGCCTCGCGGGTGAACTGATAGGCGCGCGCGGTGTCCTCGGCGAAGGAGCCCATCAGCCGGCCCGGCTCATAGGCGTCCTCGAGGCCGTCGAGATACATGTGGTCAAAGGCCGTATCGTGCCCGATCCGCGCGCCGGCGCGGTGCTTGGCCAGCAGATAGGGAGCGTTGGACATGCTCTCCATGCCCCCGGCCACGATGATGTCGGCCGAGCCCGCCACCAGGGCGTCATGGGCCATGATGGCCGCCTGCATCCCTGAGCCGCACATCTTGTTGACGGTGGTGGCCTGAACCGAACGGGGCAGGCCCGCCCCCAGGGCGGCCTGTCGAGCCGGCGCCTGGCCAAGCCCTGCGGGCAGCACGCAGCCCATGAAGATCTGCTCGACCGCCCCGGGATCGACCCCTGAGCGTGCCACGGCGGCGCGGACCGCCGCGGCGCCCAGTTCGGTCGCCTTCAATGGGGACAGGGCGCCCTGAAAGCTCCCCATGGGGGTGCGGGCGAAGGCGGCGATGACGACGGGATCAGACTGGCTCATGGGGCAAAGATACTCCGCCCAAGCCGGCCCCTCCAGCCCGCGTCAGCGCCTTCAGGCGGGCTGACGCAGGTCCTTGAAGCCGATCATACGGCCAGCGGCCTCGTCCCACAGGGCCAGGCGGGCGCAGCCGAGGCTCTCGCGAACCCCCAGCCGGCTGTAGGTCCGCAACTCCGGATAGTCCTTCAGGGCGTCGCCCAGGCGGTAGAAGGGGATGCGGCTGTGCAGGTGGTGGATGTGGTGCACGCCAATATTGGCGGTCAGCCAGGCCAGCGGCCGCGGCAGATCGTAGAAGGAGCTGCCGCTGAGGGCGGCCTCATGCAGGTTCCAGCTTCCGGCCCGCGCCCAGGTCGTCTGTTCGAACTGATGCTGCACATAGAAGAGCCAGACGCCGGCCGCCGCAGCCATGAACACTGTGGCGCCATAGACCGCCAGGAACGGCACGGCCCCGAAGACCGCCACGCCGGCGGTGATCACCGCGACGATGCCCAGATTGGCGCCCATGACGCTGATCCAGGCCTTGCCGTCGCCCATCATGCCGATGGGCAGGCGGTGCTGCAGGAAGAACATGTAGGCCGGTCCAATGGCGAACAGCACCAGCGGATGGCGGTAGAAGCGGTAGAGGAAGCGGCCCAGGGGCGAGCGGCCCTGGTACTCCTCGACGGTCATCAACTCGATGGCGCCCAGTTCCCGGCGGTCGAGATTGCCAGACGTCCCATGGTGGTTGGCGTGGGAGGCCTGCCAGTAACCATAAGGCGTAAGGGTCAGCACCCCCAGGACCCGGCCCACCGCGTCATTGATCTGCCGGCTCTCGAAGAGCGAGCCGTGGCCGCAGTCATGCTGCAGCATGAACATCCGCACCAGGAAGGCCGCCGCCGGAATCGTCAGGACGAGACCGAGCCACATCCCGTTGGCCACCAGCAGGGTCGCCGCAAGCGAGAAGCCAGCCAGCGGGACGAGGGTGAAAGCAATTTCCAGGAGGCTGCGGGACAGTTGCGGGCCGCGATAGGCCGCCAGCGTCTTGCGCCAGTGCGCGGCGCTGAGGCGGCCGGCCGGGGCCGAGGAGTCAAAAGCCATGAAAAAGGACGTTCCGTAAGCGTCGGGGGAGGAGTTGAGCAGGAATCACAGGCTCCTGTGCCCTGCGGTTAGGACGGGATTGTGGCCTGCCAGACCACAGCGTCCCTGACCAGGGGGTCTGAAAAAATTCTGGTGTCGCCTAGACCTGCGCGGCGACCGTGCCGGCGATGAAGCCGCCACCCAGCACCCGGTCAGGGTCTTCAGGGGCGTAGAGCACACAGGCTTGGCCCGGCGCCACGCCCTCCTCGGCGCCGTCGAACACCACACCTACCTCACCCCCGACAAAGGCCAGGCGGCCGGGAACCGGCTCACGGGTGGAGCGCACCCGGGCAAGGACCGGCCGGCCCTCTTCGCAGGCCGCCTCGAAACTGGCCGACTCCCCCAGCCAGTTGGTTTCCTTCAGCCGCAGGGCGCCGGTGAGCAGCGCCTCCCGCGGACCAACAATCACCTGACGGGCCTCGGCGTCGATCCGCACCACAAACAGCGGATCGCCCACCGCCACGTTCAGCCCCCGGCGCTGGCCGATGGTATAGCGGGTCACGCCCTCATGCCGGCCGAGCACGCGGCCGTCCAAATGGACAATGTCCCCCGGCTCCGCCCCGTGCGGGCGCAGGCGGTCGATGACGGTGGTGTAGCGCCCCTCGGGCACGAAGCAGATGTCCTGGCTGTCGGGCTTGTCGGCGATGGCCAGGCCTAGCTCGGCGGCCACCCGACGCACCTCGGTCTTGGGCAGAGCGCCCAAGGGAAAGCGCAGGAAATCCAGCTGTTCGGCCGTGGTGGCGAACAGGAAATAGCTCTGGTCCCGGGTCGCATCGACGGCGCGCTGCAGGTGGGGACGATTGCCGCCGGCGGCCCGGCGCACATAGTGGCCGGTGGCCAGGGCCTCGGCGCCCAGGTCCCGGGCCACGTCCAGCAGGTCGCGGAACTTCACCGTCTGATTGCAGCGCACGCAGGGGATCGGGGTCTCACCGCGCAGATAGGCGTCGGCGAACTCCTCCATCACCTCCTCACGGAAGCGGCTTTCATAGTCCAGGACGTAGTGCGGGATGCCGATGGCCTCGGCCGCCGTTCGGGCGTCGTGGATGTCCTGGCCAGCGCAACAGGCGCCCTTCTTGGCCAGGGCCTGCCCGTGATCGTAGAGCTGCAGAGTGACGCCGACCACGTCATAGCCGGCCTTGGCCAGCAGGGCGGCGGTGACGGTGGAATCAACCCCGCCGGACATGGCGGCCACCACCCGGGTTCCGGGGGGCAGACCCACAGCCGCGCGCACCGCCTCAACCGCAGCATCGGCGGCCGAAGGGCTCAGGGCGTCCGGGGTCAGTGTGTCCAGGGGCAAGGCGTCCATGGCCGCTATGTAGCGATTGCGCCGCCCGATGGCGAGCCGCAGCGGGCGCGCAGCCGGGGCGCCGCCTGAGTCTGGACCCACGCACCGCCGGTTGTCAGACTGGGTTGGACCGTCAATGTCGACGGCCAGGGTCAGGCGCGTGCACACCTCATGACGAATTCCTCCGATGTCGCCCGCCTGGGCGGCTGCCTCTGCGGTCAGGTCCGCTATCAAGTGCGCGGTCCCCTGGCCGACATCCAGCTCTGCCACTGCAGCCAATGCCGCAAGGCCCAGGGCTCAGCCTTTGCCGCCAATATTCCGACGGCCGAGGAAGACCTGCGCTTCCTCGGCGGGGAAGAGGCCCTGGTGCTGTTTGAATCCTCGCCCGGCAAGACCCGCGCCTTCTGCGGCCGCTGCGGCTCGCCGATGTTCAGTCGCACCACCGCCAAACCCGGCGTCGTCCGCCTGCGGGCTGGAACCCTCGATGATCCCAGCGGCGCCCGCCTGGGCTTCCACATCTTCGCCGACTCCCACGCCGACTGGTGGGCGCTGGACGACGATTTGCCCCGCTATGCCGAGCGAGCCCCCGGCTAGAGCGCGTTCCGATAAGTGGGAGCCGGTTATCGGAGCCAAACGCCTTCAAGTCTTTGGGTTTAGAGCCTCGCCGTCTCAGTCCTTCGCCCAGCGGGGATTGAGGCGGGCCGCGCCGCCGCCGGGCAGCTCAACCTGATAGGCGCTGAACCGGACGTCTGGGGTCATGTAGTCAGTGGAGACGTAGTGGGCGCCGGTGGTGAAGGCCGCGTCGCGCCGGGCGGTGTCGTGGGTCCTGGCCTCCACCGTGTCGGCGTCAGCCCGGGTGCGGACGATCAGCCCGGCGGCCACCGCCTTGGCGATCCGCTCGGCCTGATCGACGGGGTCGTTGAGGGTGATGTAGCCGGCCGCGTCCTCATCCTCCTCGATGTTCACGAACATCACCCGCCCCTCCAGGGAGCGCCGGGTCCCGCGGTAAAGGTCCACCTGACTGCGCG